>JBKPDU010000001.1:0-4440 GCA_046728055.1 Actinomycetota bacterium
CACATGGCCGAGAAGGGCGGCGTCTACGTCCTCGACGAGCCGACCACCGGCCTCCACCTCGCCGACGTCGAGCAGCTGCTCGGCCTGCTCGACCGGCTCGTCGACTCCGGCAAGTCGGTCATCGTCATCGAGCACCACCAGACGGTCATGGCGCACGCCGACTGGATTATCGACCTCGGCCCCGGCGCCGGCCACGACGGCGGCCGGATCGTCTTCCAGGGCACACCCGCCAACCTAATCGCCGCCCGCTCCACCCTCACCGGCGAGCACCTCGCAGGCTACGTCGGCACCTGACCGAGGCCCTCGCGGACACCGTGAGACGAGATCTCTCATCCGTGTCGACTCGTCCCTCCGGTCAGCCATCAAGCACGGCGGGAGCTCGTCGACGTCGTGGCCGAAGTATGCAGCGTTTGTGAATGCCAGGCTTCTTGTGTGCGGCCGGGAACAGGTACATGTTCTGAATGTCGAGCATGATCTCGCCCCAGTAGTCGGAAAAGCGCTGGATAAGGGCGGCCTTCAGCTGCTCCTCGCTTGTGGCCTCGGCGACGAGTCGCCTGGCGGCGGAGAGGTATTCACGATCCTGCGCGTAGATCTCCTTGCCGCCCGGCTGGCCGTGTCCGGGGAGCATGGTCTCGTAAGGGAGCTGCTCGGACTCCGTCAGGGCCGAGTCCAGTCGTCGAAGCGCTTGTCGACGACGAAGAGATGCACCCGGTTGTAGGCGAGATCCTAAGTGATGATCTCGCCCTGGTCGGGCAGCGCGACGGCAAGGTTGGCAGCGCCTCTGCGTTTCCGACCCGGTGCCCCGACCTCAGCCGACGGCCCGGTAGAGCCGCCACCGGTCGGGGACGCCCTTCAATTCATACTCACCGGCGTTGGCGAACTCCAGCCCCGATCCCGAGACGAGGCCGTGGACCGTGTAGGAGACGAGGACTTCCGAGGGCGCGGCTACTGCCGCAATCCGGGCGCCGACGTTGACGGCGATCCCGCCGGTCTTCCCGGCGATCGTCTCGACCTCGCCTGTGTGGATACCGGCGCGGACCTCGATGTCGAGGCTGGTCACCGCGTCGCGGATCGCCATCCCGCACCGGACGGCTCGCGCTGGCCCGTCGAACGTGGCGAAGAACCCATCGCCGGCTGTGTCCTCCTCCCGACCGCGGAACCGACCGAGCATTGCGCGCACGATCCGGTGGTGCTGCTCCACGAGGCCCTTCCACTCCTTGTCACCCCGATGCGCCGCCACCGCCGTCGAGTTCACGATGTCCGTGAATAGCACCGTGGCGAGGACCCGGTCGAGGTCCGCCTCTTTCCCGTGAACCTCAGCCACGAACCGCTCGATCTCGTCGAGCAGCGCGTGCTGATCGCCCATGAAGATGTAGTGCTCGTCGCCGGGGAACGAGACGAACCTGGCGCCCCGGATGTGGTCGGCGATCCATTCGTTCTCGTCCCTGGTGAAGTCGCGGTCGTCGTCGCGGGCCATCACCAGCGTCGGCACGTGGATCGCCGGCAGCGCCGAGCGGACGTCGATCCCCCGGTTCATCTGCGCGAAGGCGCGGGCGGCGCCGGGGCTCGCGGCGTTCCGCATATAGTCGGCGAGCCACGAGACCGTCGCCTCGTCGTCGGCCATGGCCGGCGCCAGGTCGCGGGCAAGGTAGGCCGATGCCAGCTCCGCCGTGCCCCAGAGCGCCTCGCGCTCCCGGGCGACCTCCTCGAAGTGATCGTCCGACGCGTAGCGCGGCCAGGGATAGTCCGGCGAGCCGTTCCAGCACAGCCCCGTGCCAAAGAGCACGAGCCCGATGGTGCGCTCGGGGTACGTCGCCGCGAACAAGGCCGCCATGGGCCCGCCCTCCGAGTGGCCGAGCACCACCGCTCGCTCGGAGCCCGCTGCGTCCATCACGGCGCGGGCATCGTCCATGCGGACCTCGAGGGACGGGAGCCGGTCATTGGGCACGCGGTCGGAGAGTCCCACGCCTCGCTTGTCGAAGACCAGCACCCGAGCGAATGAGGACAAGCGCCGCAGGAACCGCTCGATCCTCGGTTGGTCCCACATCCGCTCGATGTGCGTGACCCATCCGAGCACGAAGAGCAGGTCGACCGGGCCGTCCCCCAGGACCTGATACGCGACATGGACGCCGTCGGCGGTCTTCGCGTAGCGAGTCTGCATCCGACTGAGCATCCTTTCGTGGTCGGTGTCCGGTGGCAACCGAGCTCGGGCGGGCGATGGCGAGCGACGGAGGGCCCGTGTCGAGGAGCGAGGGCAGGCGACGGCACCCAGACGTGCCGCCGAGTCCATCACCGCGCTCACCGCGGACGCGATGATCAGTTCAGGTTGATCGTTAACACACCGGCTCGGGGGGATCATGCGCGCCGGGCGTCCATGCTCACCACTTGCCCCATTGGGCCCGCCTTGCCGCCGAGGAGACTACCGTCGATGAGAAGCCGCTCCACCTCGTTGGGCTCAAGCGGCATCGCCAGGTGGTAGCCCTGCCCCTGGTGGCAACCGATCGAACGGAGGTACTCGAGCTGGATCGCGTCTTCGATCCCCTCGGCGACGATCCTGAGGCCGAGCGTCCGGGCCCGGTTGACGAGCGCCAAAAGCAGGCCGGGCCGCCGCTGGTCGCCAAGCACCTCATGCTGAGCCTGGAGTTCCTTCTCCGGAGCAGGCGAAAATGTTCCGGAGCGCCTTCCAGCCGGTATGGGAAGTGTCGGGAGCCGGGCAGGCCTGGGTTCTGAACGAGGACGAGGCTGTGACGTGATGACGGGATTTGACGTAGCCATCACCGGACGAGCCGGAAGAACGCCCGGACATCCTCGACGAACAGCTCCGGCTGCTCGAACGCGGCGAAGTGCCCGCCCTGCGGGGGCTCGTTCCAGTAGCGGATGTCGGTGAACCGCTTCTCCGCCCAGCGCCGCGAGGGCCGCTGAAGCTCCTTCGGGAAGATCGAGCAGCCCGTGGGGACGTCGATCGTGTCCGTCACCGTGCCGGAGATCCACCCGTCTACCCGGCGGATGCTCTCCCAGTACAGTCGCGCGGACGAAGCGCCCGTGCGGGGCACCCAGTAGAGCATGAGGTTATCGAGCACCTCGTCTAGCGTGAGGACGTTCTCGATGTCGCCGTCGTGGTCGGTCCAGGCCCAGAACTTCTCGACGATCCACGCGGCTATCGCCGCCGGCGAGTCGACGAGCGCGTACCCGATCGTCTGCGGTCGCGTGGCGTGCTCCCGGGAGTATCCGGCGTCCCACTCGGCGGCGTGCTCCAGCGAGGCGAGCGCCGACCGCTCGCGTTCCGTCAGGTCGCCCATGGTCGCCGGGTCCGGCGGAACGAGCGGCGGGGTGAGGTGGATCCCCACGACGTGCTCGCGGTCACGCTGCCCGACGAGGGCGCTGATGCTGGTTCCCCAATCGCTCCCCTGCGCGCCGTAACGCTCGTAGCCGAGGCGGGCCATGAGCACCGTCCAACCGGCGGCGATCCGCTCGATCCCCCAGCCCGGCCGGGACGGCTTGTCACTGAACCCGAAGCCCGGGAGCGAGGGGCACACCACGTGGAATGCGTCCGAGGCGTCGTCGCCGTATGCGGTCGGGTCGGTGAGCGGCCCGATGACCTTCAGGAACTCGACGATCGAGCCCGGCCATCCGTGCGTGAGGACGAGCGGGAGCGCTTCGGCGTGGGGCGATGAGATGTGCAGGAAGTGGAGGCCAAGCCCGTCGATTATGGTCCGGAACTGCGGCAGCGCGTTGAGCCGGGCTTCGGTCCCCCGCCAGTCGTACTCCTCGGCCCAATAGCGGCACAGTTCCTGGAGGTACTCGAGCGGGACACCCTGCGACCAGTCGTCGACCGCTTCGCGCTCTGGCCACCGCGTGTTCCGAAGGCGGGAGCGGAGGTCCTCGAGCTCGGCGTCCGAAACATCGATGCGGAACGGTGTTACGTCGTCCGCCATCGGCGGATCCTTGGCGTGCCCGTGTATGTGTCGAAGGTTCCAGATTGCCGGATTCGAGTCAAGTGCAGGGTCCCCTACAGTCAGCAGCGATGATTCGAAGGGATCGACGTGGCCACAGGGCCGGAAACACGTTGGCGCTGCCCATCGAGGCGGCGACGGGCGGGTCGTGCGAGCAGGGCGGCCAGCGCTGACATCGACGGCCCGGATCGAAGGGCGGCGCGCGGTGGTAGCGGCGTTCGCACTTCATGCGGTGGTAGCTGGGTCTCTCGGTCCACGGCTGCCCGCGATCAAATCAGCCACGGACGTGTCGGACGCGGGCCTCGGCGTTGCGCTTGCCGGATACGCCGTCGGGCTGTTCGTTGGTACGCGAGTCGCGGCGTGGCCCCTTCGCCGGTTCGGGAGCCGCACGACGCTTCTCGCTGTCGTCCCCATGCTGGGGCTCACGTTGATGGGCAGCGCGCTCGCCGACGATCTCCGCGAGCTGACGGCGGCGCTCGTTGTCATG
>JBKPDU010000002.1:0-6976 GCA_046728055.1 Actinomycetota bacterium
TGGTCATGCCGGGGGCCCGCATGAGGAACACCGTGGTCAGGATGTTCACGCCGCTCATGACGTTGGAGATGGCCACGAGGAGGATCCCCAGGAGCCACAGGTCCACCCCCACCCCGGGCGAGTACCGCAGCTCGGAGAGGGGAGGATATGCGTACCACCCCATCGCCGCTCCTCCACCCGCCGAGGCCACGCCGGAGAGCAGGATCAGCAGGCCGGCCCCGGCGAAGAACCAGTACGAGGTCAGGTTCAAGCGGGGAAACGCCATGTCGGGAGCGCCGATCTGCAAGGGGATCAGGTAGTTGGCCAGCCCGGTCCCGAAGGGGGCGACGAACAGGAAGATCATCACCGTGCCGTGGATCGTGAACATGGTGTTGTAGGCCTCGGTGGACACGACCTGGCGAGCGGGCTCGGCCAGCTCGACGCGCATGAGCCCGGCAAGCGCCCCGCCAACCAGGAAGAATCCGAACGCCGTCACGCAGTAGAGGATCCCGACGTTCTTGTGGTCGGTTGAGGTGAGGCGCTCGACCGGCCCTACCCGGTGTGGCGGCTCCGGCTGGGCGGCGACGGGCCGCTCCATCGTGACGCTCACGCTGCCGCCGCTCCGGCCCGCAACCGCTCGAGCCACATCGTGAACTCGGCCGGCTCCACCACGCGGACGCTGAAGGTCATGTACGCGTGGTTCAGCCCGCAGAACTCCGCGCACTCCCCGTAGAAGGTGCCAATCCTCGTGGGCGTGAGGTCGAAGGTGAACGTGCGCCCGGGGATCGCGTCGTGCTTGTACAGGAAGTCGGGGACCCAAAACGCGTGGATGACATCGTTCGCCGTGAGCACGATCCGAGTGGTCTGACCAAGCGGCAGGACCATCTGCGGCCCGACGACGAACTCGCCGCTCGGTGGGCTCACGATCGTGACGCCCTGCCCTGGATAGGTGAATCGCCACCCCCACTGGTAGGCCTCGACGTTCACCACGACCGCGGGATCGGGCGACACGCGGTTCACCCGAACCTCGACGGCGGCCGACGCCGCGAACAGGCCGATGACGATCAGGATGGGGATGCCCGTGTATACGAGCTCCAGCCGGTGGTGCCCGTGGAACTGTGAGCCGAGCGCGTTGGGGTCCTCGGAGCGTCGACGACGGTACCGGATGACCGACCAGAAGATGAGCCCGTAGACCACGCCGGCCACCCCGATGGCGGCGACGAAGAAGATCTGCCACAGCCGGAACGTGTCGGCCCCTTGCTCGGTGGCCCCACGAGGCATGCCGAACGATCCGGAACACGCCGTCCCAAGCAGGGCGAGCGTGGCAGTGGTCGCCCGGCGCCCGGCTCGGACGGCCCGGGTCATTGGTTGCGCCGCTCCTCGGGGACACGTTCCGCTACCCGCGTCTCGGACTCGATCTCCTGGAACCCGCCGGCGGCGTTCCGCCGGTACGTGGCCCTCGGCGGAGCTCCCACAGGGTGCCGCGGCCGGTCCCGCAGATCGCGGCACATCCAGTACGTGATCGATCCGGAGAGAACCGGTCCGAGCAACACGGCCAACCGCAGGATCGTGTTGAACGAGTCGACCTCGATCCCCAGGAACTTCGCCACGACGTCGTTGCCGCCGGCCACCGCCAGGACGACGAAGAAGGTCACGCCCGCGGCGCCGATCGCGCTTCGCACCGGCGCCTCCCGGGGATGCTGAGCGTAGTTGTGCCACTCGCGATCTCCGGTCATCCTGGCCTCCAGGAACGGCCAGAGCGCGAGGATCGTGAAGATGAGTCCCGGCACCACCAGGCCGGGGAGCAACAGCTCGCCGATCGTGTGGCCGAGGATGCCGAACTCCCAGTTTGGCCACAACCGAAGGAGCCCCTCGAGCCAGCCGACGTAGTAGTCGGGTTGCGAAGGTGACGCCGTGGAATACGGGACGTACGCGCCGTACAACCAGATCGGGTTGATCTGAACCACCCCACCGAGCAAGGCGATGACCCCGAACGTCGTGAATGCCAGGCCGATCGTCTTCAGGGCGAACTTCGGCCACACCGGAGTGCCGGTGACGGTGTCCTCACTCCGTCCCGGCGCCCGGAACTGCGTGTGCGTCTGGTGCCACACCACCGCCAGATGCGCGCCGAGGAGCGCGAAGATCGCGAGCGGGATGATGAAGATGTGCAGGACCAGGAGCCGGTTGAGGATGTCGGGGCCGGGGAACTCGCCGCCGAAGAACAGGTACGCGAACCAGGTTCCGATGAACGGAATCGACAGGATGATCGAGTACGCGATCCGAAGGCCGGCCCCCGACAGGGCGTCGTCGGGCAGCGAGTACCCGGAGAACCCAGCGAAGATGCCCACGAGGAACAGCCCGATCCCGATCAACCAGGAGATCTCTCGCGGCTTTCGAAACGCCCCGGTGAAGAACACCCGGATCAGATGGGCGATGATGGCCCCCATGAACACGAGCGCCGCCCAGTGGTGCATCTGTCGCATCACCAGTCCCGCCCGGACCTCGAACGACAGGCGCATCACCGAGTCGTAGGCCGCCGACACGGTCTGGCCCTGCAGCGGCTGGTAGGGGCCCGTGTACGTCACCGGCTCGTCGGACGCGAGGAAGAAGAACGACAAGAACGTCCCGGTCAGGACGAGCAGCACGAAGCTGTACAGCGCGATCTCCCCGAGCATGAACGCCCAGTGGTCGGGGAAGACCTTCCGCAGGTTCCTGCTGATGAACGAGCTGCCGTCCAGGCGCTCGTCGACCCCATCCACGAATCGTCGGACGATCACGGCGGCAGGTCCCAGAAGGCTGGTCCGACGGGTGCAGTGAAGTCGCCCAGCGCGCGGATGGAGCCGTCGACGTCGATCGCGATGGGCAGCTGCGGCAGCGCCCGGGCCGCCGGCCCGTACACGGGTTTCGCCCCGTTCAGCACGTCGAACGTGGACTGATGGCAGGGACAGCGGAGCTGGTGCACCTGGGCCAGGTACAGCCCCAGCGCGCAGCCGGCGTGCGTGCAGATCTTCGAGTAGGCCACGTACCCGTCCGGCGCCCCTGCGAGGCGGTCGGGGGGCAGCTGGAGCGATCCCGAGGGAACCCGGATCAGGACCGCCTGCGAGTCGCCCGAGCCCACGGCGTCTTCGGGGAAGACCGTGGTGAAGGAGTCCACCTCGAGCGTGTCTCGAGTGACCAGGTTGCCTTCGACGTCCACCAGCCGCAACCCCGCTCGCCACTCCGTCCGGAACAGCGAAGCTCCCGGGGCCCGGCCCAGGGACCGTACGGGGAAGATCGCGGCAAGCCCCAGCGCGCCCGCGGCCCCCAGCAGCAGGCGATACAACAACCGACGGCGGCTCATCTCCTCGACCCCGCCGGCCATCGCCTCCGCTGCTGTTTCCAGTTCCTCCGGCCGCGGCGGACCGTGCCGTCTGGACTCGGTGACGTCACCGATCCCGGTCATCAACCGGGTGGCCCATACCAGGAGGCCGACGCCGATCCCACCCAGAGCCACGAACAGCAGGGCTCCCTCGACCTGCGGTTGCCCCCCCGCGATGTACACGACGAACAGCCCCAGGGCGGCGAGCGTGGCAGCCCCGAAACAGACCGCGACGACGAGGCTCGCGCGCTTCACGTCTTCGATCCCGTCAGCCTGATCACCACCAGCAGCAGCCCCAGCCCGACGACGATGGCCACGAACCCCTCGGCGACCGCACCGACGCGGCCGAATGGAAGCCCGCCCCGGTCCCCGTGGTCGCGGAGCCACAGCGCGTACCGCGCGATCGAGTTCAGGTCTTGATCGGACAGGTCCGTCGGTCCGAACTCGGGCATCTGGCCCGGTCCCACTCGCACCGCTTCCCCGATCTGGGTGGGGGTGACGTCGTTGAGCGACGGGGCGATCTGACCCCCACCGATCGAGTCGCCGATGGCGCCGGCTCCGTGACAGGCAGAGCAGTTGTCCAGGAACAGCTGTGCTCCTCGGGACAGGTCACCGGCCGTGGGGTCGACCGCGGGGATCTCCGGGCCGCCGGGGGCGATCGCCGTCACGTAGGCGACGATCGCGGCGATCTGCTCGGGGTCGAACCTCGGCGGCTGCCGGATGGGCTGCGCCGCCGGGTTGGCCAGCGGCATCCGACCCGTGCTCAGCATGAAGTTGACCGCCGCGGGCCCCACTCCCTGAAGCGATGGCCCGTTGGTCGAGCCCTCCGCCGCAAGCCCGTGGCAGGTCGAGCAGCTCGCCTCGAACAGCTCCTTGCCGGCAGCTTCCTGCTCGGTCAGTGCTCGACCCGGCACGGGCCGGAAGGACCACATGATCTGGCCCACCACCGCGAGGGCCAGGCCGTACCGAAGGATCCGCCGCCGGACGGCCGTCTCGGAGGCCGCGATCCCACTCACCCGCGGCTCACCTCCGACCTACCGAAGCAGGAAGATCGTCGCATACAGGCCGATCCACACGACGTCCACGAAGTGCCAGTAGTACCCCGCCGACTCCGGGCCATCGATGTTCCCGTCGCGATAGGCCCCCTGGACCATGCGTCCCAGAACCACGAGCATCAACAGGACGCCGACGATCACATGGAGCCCATGGAAGCCCGTCATCGCGTACACCATCGTGCCGTACGCGTGGGACGAGACCGAGAAGTCGGCCTGAACCCAGTCGAGCAGCTGGAAGCCCAGGAAGGCCAGCGCGAGGAAGATCGTCACGACGATCCACCGAGCGAGTGACGCGAGGTTCCCGGCGCGAGCGCCTCGCAGAGCGGCCACGAACGTGAAGCTCGACAGGACGAGCAGCGCTGTTGCCATCGAGGGACGGGCCGCGTCGAGCTCCACACCCGATGGCGGCCACGGACTGGTCTCGGACCGCAGCGTGAAATAGGCGGCGAACAGCCCTCCGAAGAACACGACTTCCGAGGCGAGGAAGATGATGGTGCCGAATCGGATGGGAGCGATCTCCCGTGCGCCGGCTCCGATCGCCGCCGGGGCTTGAGCCATGACCAGTTTCTATGCCGGGGGCAACGAGTTCGCAAACCGGCCCATTGGGCTCCGATCCGCCGTCCATTCGGATCGTGCAAGCATGTGGCGATGGTGCTCCCTTCCATCCCGCCCGACGCCCGCATCTCGACGATCCTGACCTCGTGGACGCTGAACCCGCTGGCGATCGTGCCGATCGTCGTCGTCGCCTGGCTGTACGGGGTTGGCCTTCGCCGGGCGGCACGCGCGGGAACACCTCATCCGCGGCGCTCCGCGGTGGCGTTCGTCACCGGATTGGCCCTGGTCGCGGTCGCCTTGGCCTCGCCGATCGACGCGTACGCCGAGGTCTCCTTCAGCGTCCACATGAGCCAGCACCTGATGCTCACGCTGCTCGCCCCGCCACTGCTCGCGCTCGGAGCGCCGATCACGCTCGCACTCCGTACCACCCGACCACCGACGGCGAGGCTCCTGTCTCGCCTGCTCCGCAGCGTCCCCGCCCTCGTGCTGTCCGATCCGGTGGTCGGCTGGGTGCTGTTCGTCGGGGTGGCGTTCGCGATCCACCTGACGCCCCTTTTCGACCTGGCGTTGCGGAACGCGGGCGCCC
This sequence comes from Actinomycetota bacterium, assembly GCA_046728055.1. GTDB lineage: Bacteria > Actinomycetota > UBA4738 > UBA4738 > HRBIN12 > AC-69. The sequence continues at coordinate 5,534 of JBKPDU010000002.1, forward strand.
ATGCCCTGGAGCATGCCCTGTGGCTGGCGGCGGCCATCGTCTACTGGTGGCCGATCGTCGGACGTGACCCCTCGCCGCACCCGATGAGCTTTCCCCTCAGGCTCCTCTCGCTGTTCATGGCCATGCCGGCCATGTCGTTCCTGGCACTGGCGATCTACTCGGCCCGGACGCCGCTCTACGACGGGTACGCGACGCTCCCGCCGCCGTGGGGTCCCGCCGCTTTGCAGGACCAGCGAGCCGCCGCCACCATGATGTGGCTGGTAGGGAACCTCGGGCTGATCGTGGCCATGCTCGTCGTGGCGGCCGCCTGGAAGCGCGACGAGGATGCCCGCCAGCATCGCCTAGAGGTCCGGACCTCCGCTGGAAACTAACCCGGCGACGTGTCGGGACGGTTGTGATCGTGCACGTGCGCCTCCCGACGATGCTCCTTCTTCACGTCCTCGTGCGGGATGTGCACGTGGTCGACCGGGGCGTGGTTGTGCTCGTGGTCGTGCGTCGACATCAAGTGATTCCATTCAGTACCCCGACGAAGATAGTGCGTGACGTGGAAGTGCCTGTGGTCGTGGACGATCGCGTCGTGCGTGTGGTGTTGCGGCTCCACGGTCATGTGTGCTCCTCCCCTCACGGTCCGGTTGCCATCGTCAAGGCCATGATGGCCTTGCCCGTGTGCAGTCGGTTCTCCGCCTCGTCATACACGACGGACCGGGGACCGTCGATCACCTCGTCGGTCACCTCGCTCCCCCGGTCGGCCGGCAGGCAATGCATGTACAGCGCGTCGGGCTTCGCCAGCGACATCCGCCGGGCGTCACAGATCCAATCGCGGTGCAGCGCCGCGTCGGCCAGCGCGGCCCTCTCGTCGGTGAATAAGTCAAGCCGGCCCCACGACTTCGGGTACACGACGTCGGCGTCCCGGAAGGCGGCGTCCATGTCGTCGGTCGTGGCGATCGTCCCACCTCCGATCGCGGCGGCCTTCTCTGCCGACACCCGAACCTCTGGCATGAGGTCGAACCCGGGCGGGTGGGCCAGCACCACGTCGATCCCGAACCGTGGCAGGAGCGTCAGCAGGCCCTGCGGCACCGAGAGTGGCTTCGCGTACGAAGGGGCGAACGCCCACGACACGGCGACCCGAAGCCCCCGCAGATCCCGGCCTCGATGCTCGCGCATGGTCATGAGGTCGGCCAGGGTCTGGGTGGGGTGGTCCACGTCGCACTGGAGGTTGATCACCGGGATTTCGGCCCACGTCGCCACCTCCCTCATGTATGCGTTCCCCTCGTACGGGACGAGATCGTGGCGGATGGCCAGACCGTGCCCGTAGCGGGACAGGATGATCCCCATGTCCTTCGGACTCTCTCCGTGCGCGACCTGGGTCTTCTCGGCGTCCAGGAAGTGCGCGTGCCCTCCGAGCTGGGTCATCCCCGCCTCGAAGGCGTTCCGCGTGCGGGT
>JBKPDU010000003.1:0-5462 GCA_046728055.1 Actinomycetota bacterium
GGAAGGAGGTGTGACGGATGGCGTACCAAGAGCCGTACCGAGAGGAGCCTCACACGCACGAGCCGATGCAGGAGCCGGGGAACGGGCTCGTCGGATACGCGGCGATCAAGTACACGGCGATCGTGATCATCGTCCTGGCGATCCTCGCGTTCCTCGCGTGGTACGTGCTCCCTCGGATCGGGTAACCGAAAGCCGGTTCGAGAGGTAGCGAAGGCGCTGCGGCGCGGTGCGGATCAGTACCGCGCCGCAGCGCCGTTCTCATGTGACGGACGCCGTATGGTGTTTGCGATGCCCTCCGCAGCTCCCGTCGAGACCGCTCCCGTCGAGACGCAGCCGGTCGAGACCGACCAGCCCATCGACGAGAAGATCGTCGAACCCCAGGTCCCGTGGGTCGTGATCGTGTGGAACGACCCCATCAACCTGATGTCGTACGTGGTCTTCGTGCTGCAGAAGCTGTTCGGCTACAGCCGGGACAAAGCGACGAAGCTGATGCTCGACGTCCATCACAAGGGGAAGGCCGCGGTGTCACACGGCACGCGGGAGAAGTGCGAGTTCGACGTGTCCCGGCTCCACGCCCACGGGTTGTGGGCCACCATGCAGAAGGATCGCTGAGTGCCGCCAGCCAGGGTCAAGCGTGTTCGGGGAGGTCGGTTCGCCCTCCGCATCACCGCGACCGAGCGCGACGTCCTTCGTTCGCTCCCAGCCCAGCTTCGGCAGCTGCTGACCGGGCCGGACGCAGCGGCGGACGCGGGTCTCCGCCGGCTCTTCCCGCCGGCATACCCGGACGATCCGCAGAAGGCAGCCGAGTTCGACGCGATGGTCCGGGATGACCTCATGGCGGACCGGCTGGCCGCGATCGACGTCATGGAACGAACGATCGATTCTGACCGGCTCTCGGAGGAGGAGCTCCTCGCCTGGCTGTCCTCCATCAATGACCTTCGGCTGGTCCTCGGGACTCGCCTCGACGTCCCGGAGGATCTGACCGAGCTCGATGTACCTGCGGACGACCCCCGGGCCGAGAGCCTCGCGCTGTACGCCTACCTCAGCATCCTGGAAGAGGACGCCGTCGCCGCGCTCTCCTGAGGGACTCTGACCCCGCGGTCAGTCTTGGCGCCGTCGACGACGCGGCGGATGCAGCGACCGGCCGATCAACGACACGATGCCCATGAGCAGGGCGAGGAGCAGCGCAGTGATCACCGTCACCCCGGCGAACCACACCGGAAGGTTGATGGTGGCTGCATCGAACGCCGTTCCCTTGGTCATGGCGTAGATGACGAAGAACGTGTACAGGAAGATGACCAGCAGGAGCGGCAGCAGCAGCAGGTAGAAGAACACCGCGAGACCGATGCCGGTCGCGACCCCGCCGCCCTCCCTCATGCGGCAATTATCGAACACGTGCCGGGACGATGTGGGCATTTGAGAGACTGGGACCACCCACCGCCGTCATCCCCGACGGAGCGCCGGAGAGCGGAATCATGGAGAAACTGAGCGACACCCTCTATTCGTGGGCTTCGATCCTGGACGATGAGACGAGGGCGCAAGCCGAACGGACCTCCCGCCTTCCGATCCTGGACGGGCACGTGGCCCTCATGCCCGACGCCCACCTCGGCAAGGGAGCGACCATCGGAACGGTGATCCCGACCCGCAACGCGGTGATCCCGTCCGCCGTGGGGGTGGACATCGGGTGCGGGATGGCCGCTCGCCCGTTGGAGCTCCATCGTGACGAGTTGACCCCAAAGCACCTGTCCCGATGGGTCGCGGGCATGCGTCATGCCGTACCCGCCGGCCTCGGTCGCTGGCACGCAGAGGCCACCGAGGCTTCGCGATCGTGGTTCGACGCCTATCCACCGCCGCCGACGCTGGACAAGGTTCAGCGGGCCATGGCCCAGCTCGGCACGCTCGGCTCGGGCAACCACTTCGTCGAGTTGGCCCGCGACGAGAACGACCGGGTGTGGATCCTGCTGCACTCGGGCTCGCGCGGCGGAGGGAACAAGCTCGCCACTCTGCACACCAGGCTGGCCAAGGAGGTCGCCAAGCGCAAAGGGCTTGCCCTCGAGGACTACGAGCTGTCCTGGTTCGAGGGGGACACCAAGGAGTTCGATCACTACCTACGCGACCTCAGGTGGGCGCAGCTGTACGCCCTGGAGAACCGGCGGCTGATGCTCGGCGCGACCCACGACCTCCTGGCCCAGGTGCTCGAGAGGGAGGTCCAGAGCGGCCGAGACGTGAACTGCCATCACAACTACACCGAGCTCGAAGAGCACCAGGGCCGTCCGGTGTGGATCACCCGAAAGGGAGCGATCCGGGCTGGGGTCGACGACTACGGTCTGATCCCTGGGGCCATGGGTCAGACGAGCTTCGTCGTCCGAGGGCTGGGGAACCCCGATGCCTACGAGTCCTGTGCACACGGAGCCGGTCGGGTCATGTCCCGCCGGCGAGCCCGGTCCACGCTCTCGGTCGAGGACTTCGATCCGGTGATGGGAGACGCCTCGTGGCAGAGGGACTTCGCGGAGCAGCTGCTCGACGAGCACCCGTCGGCGTACAAGCCCATCGACGTGGTGATGAGGGACCAGGCCGATCTCGTCCAGGTCGAGCACGAGCTGCACGCGTTAGCGAACTACAAGGGGACGTCATGACCAGAACGAGCCGGATGCCCGCCGCGGTCTTCGCTCTGGCGGTGGTCATGGCATCCTGCGGTGGATGGGCCGATGCGCTTCGTGAGGACGACAGCTCGCCGGGACCCTTCTCGTCCCCGGCCGGCCGGATCTCGCCCCAGCCCGATCGCCCCTTGCAACATTCGTCGCTCCCACTGCCCGAGCCCGACGCCTGGATCCCCCGGGCCCCGGACCGGCTGGCCCAGGCGCTCGACGCCACCACCCGGTCGCTTCGCGTGGCCATCGATCGATGGATCACCGAGGGCGACCTCACCAGCGGGCGCCCGCCGCTCGACGTCCAGCTCCTGGCCCTGTACCAACAGCGCATCTACCGGATGCTGGCCCCGGATCCGGCGCTTGCAGGTGCCGTCATGGAGCGCCTCAGCACGTCCGTGGCCAAGGAGGCTCGGATCAACGTGGCCGCGGGGTCGGATCTCCTGTCTCTGGCGAGCCCGGTCTCCAGGCCCGAGCTGATCAGGACGCGGCCGGCGGAGCCACCCGGGGTGTTGTTGGACTTCTACCGGGAGGGGGAGGATCGGTTCGACGTGGCCTGGCAGGTCCTGGCCGCCGTTAACTACACGGAGTCCAAGTTCGGACGGGTGGTCTCGGCGAGCTCAGCCGGCGCGCAAGGCCCCATGCAGTTCATCCCCTCGACCTGGGCGGCCTACGGTCTGGGGGGCGACGTGCACGATCCGCACGACGCGATCCTGGGGGCGGCGAACTACCTGCACGCCTCGGGCGCACCGGCGAACTACCGGCTCGCGCTGTATCACTACAACCCGGTACCGGAGTACGTCGACGCCGTGATGCGCTACGCCGGTCAGATGATGCGCGACCCCAGGACGTTCTACGCGTATTACAACTGGCAGGTCTTCGTGCTGACCAAGCACGGCGAGGTTCGCCTCACCGGCCCAGGCCGCTGACGCGACCGCCCCTTGCGTCCTCCCCGGCGCCGCTTCAGCGCAGACGCCGCCGCCGACGCAAATGAAACCGGACGCAGTACGCGACTGAGGGGGCCGGCTTCCCGGCCCCCTCCGTCCATCTCCTCTTCTTGGCCTCGGTTGGCGGATCTACGGCGTGGGATCCAATCCAGACCAACCGAAGATGTCAGTGTTGCCGAAGGTGGCCGGGCACACCTGCTGTATCGCGGGCCGCCCCTGGGGGAATGAGGCCGGGTCCGCCTGCATGGCGGCTCGCCATGTCTGGACTGCGGGACAGACGCCGGCGTTCCGGGCATCCTGCCAAACCGCGACCGCGTAGCTGTTGGTCGCGGACGCGTACACGTAGTCCCCCAAGAACTCGATGATGATGTTGTTCTGAGCTGAGCCCCTCGGGTCCCCGATGGCTCCTCGATGAACCTCCGTCCAGCCGGTCAGCGCTCCGTCGGCACCGACGTCGGCGTGAAGCACCACGCCGACCAGCCCACGTACGCTCGTCGTGTCGTCGCGGAACGGCGTCGTATAGGCGTTGTATACGAGGTACAGATCCGTCCCATCCGGCGAGAGCGCCGGGGCGGAATAGTAGCCACGATCCCCAGGGGGCTCCACGGTCTCGGGATCCGACCAGGTCGCGCCTTGATCGGTCGAGAACCGAACCCACACGTGCTCGTCGCGGTTCTCCTCGAACCCGACCCAGGTCAGCACGATCTCGTCGGTCGCCCCCGCGCCGGTCGGTGCGCCGTTCGCGATGCTCACGCTGGGTGCTGCGGCGAGGTCGTTGCGAGCACCGGCGACCCCATCCGAAACGCACCGATTCGAGGTCCCGTCGAACTCAAGCTCGTAACACGGATCGATGACGTCGTTGATCACCCGGGGCTTGGTCCAGGTCGCTCCTCCGTCGAAGGACTGGACCAGGAAGTGCCTGCCCGGCGGCGGGAGGAAGAAGGCCGGGTTCTGGAACTCCTCGTAGAACACGTACACGACGCCCTCGCTGTCCGTACGGATCGTGCAGCCGGACTGGCCCCACTTCCTGGGAGCGACGTTGTGACCCGGGCTCACCTTCCTGTTCACCCAGGTGTCGCCGCCATCGGTCGAGGTCGCAACCGTCATCGGAGCCGCTCCGCCTCCCTGGAACCGTGCGTAGCAGACGTACGCGTTGCCGAAGAACGGGCTGCTCTCCGCATTGTCGGCCCAGACCTGGACCTTGTCAGCAAACGTCGCCGAGGACTGGTCGCTGGCGATGACCGGAGCCATCCAGTTGTCCTGGTCGGCAACGATCCCCGGCGTCAGCGCTGGGTCGCCGTCGATCCGTGAGACCGCGATCGCCTCGAAGCCTTTGAACGTGAGCGTCTCGCTGACCGAGACGTTGGACGTCAGGTTGCCAAAGTACAGGCGTGACCCGTTGGCCCAGGAGAAGTCGCCGTTCGCGTCTGGGACCGGCCCGAACGCCAGCGCCGGGTCCCCGTCAGAGACGAGGCCCGCTTCGTCGTACCGGGGTAGCGTCCCGATTGAGCCGGGGTGAGCGACGCAGAGGTCTGTAGTGACGGCCGGATCGGGGTCGCCCAGGCAGTCACGCGCTGTCAGGCCTGTGTAGGTGGGCTGTATCCACGTGTCTCCGCTATCGAACGAAAAGTGGACCCCAGTCCCACCGACGTCGAGTGTGAAGGGGCAATCGGTCGGCGGGCCGAGCTCTCCGAAATGCCACCCAGAGTGGAGGGTCCGGCCTTGGCCGCCCGGGAAGTAGGACGAACAGCCGTACTGGCGGTCCATCGAGTGATCCCGCGAGCAGTCACCCCAGCGATGAACGACACACTCCACGCGAGTGGGCAGGGCAGCGTCCGGCAGCTCTCCTCGCGATATCGTTCACGAC
>JBKPDU010000004.1:0-21702 GCA_046728055.1 Actinomycetota bacterium
AGCGCCAGGCGATCTTCACGATCTCGGCGCGCTCGGCGATCCCCCTCAGCGGAACCGAGCGACGCTCAGACACCGTGACGTCTTCCAACCCCTCGATCGTGGCGTAGCTGGCCACGATCTCGCCACCTCCTCCCAAAGGCACCGATGCGGGCGGCGGCGTGCACGCCGAGCCCTGCGTAACCGTCACGATCGCGAGTGGCCTCGGCGGCGTGCAAGCCGATCCGAACCGTGCGAGGGGGTGGATGGCCCTGGCTCCATCAGCCTCACGGGCGGCCACGGGGCTGCGGGTACGGTCGCGCGTTTCGAGCGGGCTGCATAGGCTGGCAGGACCGAGAACACGAAGGGAGGAGCAGCTCGTGAGCGTTTCAGACGGGAACGGAGGCGGCACCGGAACCGTGACGGAGAGGCGACCGTTTGGAGTGGTCGTGGCGTCTGCGATCGATGGATTCCGCACACTCGCTCGCAAACACGTCGAGCTGGCCAGACTCGAGGTGACCGAGGCCGCGTCGATCCGCGGTCGAGGCGTGGGGATGATGATCGGTGCGGCGGTCGTGGGGATGTACGCCGTGGGTTTCGTCGCCGCGGCGGGAGCCGCGGCTCTCGCCTTGGTGGTGCCGACCTGGGCGGCCATCCTGATCGTGGCCGCCGTGCTGATCGTGGTTGCGGGGGTGCTGGTGCTGGTGGGCCGTCGTGCCCTGCGAACCGCTCCGTCGCCAGGGGAGCGGACCCAAGAGACGCTGAAGGAGGACGCTAGATGGGCGAAGCAACAGATCGCGCGGTGACCGAGATCGAAGAGACCCGGCGACAGCTGGAGACCGACCTGCAAGAGCTGGAGGCTCGTGTGCCGGCCCCGCTTCGATCGATGAAGAGCTTGGTGGGTCTGTTCATTGGAAGCACGGCGCTGGCAGCGATCGTCCTTCGGAGGTCGCTGTCCAAACGTTCGGACGGACACCCAACCGCAGAGGTGGTCGTGCGCATCGTTCGGGACGACGTGTGAGCGAGGGGCCGGCCCGAAGGCCGGCCCCTCATCGCATCCCAGGACTAGACGCCGAAGAAGTCCAGACTCGCGTCCATTACCGCCTCGCGGCTCGACGCGTCGGCGATCCCCTCGAATCCGAACCCGAAGTACAGGCTCGTGAAGTTCGAAGTCGTGGGCGTCTGCGAGATGATGGCTCCCTCCTCAAACCCCACCGACTGGGTTCTGGTGAAGTTGTTGGCGTTGGGGTCCGATCCCGCCGGAGGCCCGGTGATGGTCCACGCCCCCAGGTCGGACTCGAAGGACTCGACCGCCTCCCCGGGAAGCTGGACGAAGTCGACGAACGTGCCCAGCCCCTGCACCGCCCAGTCGCTCGCGTAGGAGATGTAGACCTCGATCTCCTCCCCGGGGGCGGCGAAGGCGTCGAGGTCGATCCGCCATTCCTCCCAACCCGCCGAGCGGCCGGACGAAGCGTTCCACCCGGCCCCGTTGCAGTCTGCGCCCTGGTACTGCTCCAGCCAGGGGTGCAGCTCGTGCCACCCCGCCGGGCACGACTCACCGGTGGACGCCGGCGTTCCGCCCTCGGTGTGGCCGTTCAGGTCGGGCGCGGTCGACCAGGTGTCGGTGGCGAGGTTGTGGATCTCCACGAACACGAAGTCCCAGTGGAACTCGGTGTCGTAGGAGACCCGGAAGGTCATGTCCCCGCCCCCGGCCGGCATGGTGAACGACCGCTTGAGCTGCTTGTAGCTGATGTCGGCCTGCTGGGAGAAGACGTACCAACTCCCGTCGAACGGCTCGAACGGGTTGCCGCTGGGGCTCACGTAGGCCGCACGCGCATCGCTCGTGAACTGCGGGTGGGTCGCCGTGGACAGGATGCTGCTCGTCGTGATGAAGGAGGCGTGATGGTTCTGGTTGTTCGCTCCGTCGCCTCCATTCAGAAACCAGCTCAGCCCGGTGTAGGGCGCGTCCGTGGCCTCAACCTCGGTGGTCGTCCCGGGGTCCCCCCGACTGGTGTAGACGAAACCGCCCAGGTAGTACTGGAGGAAGTCGTTCTTGTCCCCCCACAGCAGGCACCGGGCCAGGACCAGCGCGCCACCGACGGCGCAGGTCTGATTGTCCACGGGATCGTAGAACTGACCGCCGGCGAAGCCGTTCTCGACGAATCCGGCTCGCTGGCCCGTGTAGGCCAGGTTCCCACCGTGGTTGAGGTATTCGCGCATCGCCAGGGTGGTGTCGACGACCACTCTGGAGACGTTGCCGGGCCCTCTGCCCGCCTCTCGAGCAACCACGTCGTTCCCCGTGTACCAGATCACCGCGTCGTAGTGGCTGAGAACGCCGAGGTAGTCGGGGGCGGTTCTCCCCATGGCGTCCACGTCGTAGACATCGGAGGTGCGGCCCGCCGCAGCGATGGCATCGGTGTAGAAGGCGAGGAAGTGGGGGCCGGGGCCACCGGGGTACGGCGGTGAGTTGGATACCCCGGTGCGGTCCTCGGCGGCCACGACCAGGACGTCCGCATCGGCATCCTCGACGACGTCGAACGTCACGTGGTCCGTGGATTCGCTGCCGCCTGTGAACCAGTACTCGACCGAGTCACCCTGCGCCACGGGGATCTCGGCCCGGAGGTAGTGGTAGTAGACGTTGTACGCGTTGTTGCCTCCGTAGACCTCGCCCGGAGGTGATTCCGCGGTCGGGGCGGTTTGCTCGGCCCCGCCGTTGATCTGGTAGTGCAGCGTGATCGCGCCGAGATCCCGCTTGGCCAGCACCTCGACCGGCTGGGTCGAGCCTCCTCCATGGGACACGAGGACGCGGAGGTCCGACTGCTGCCAGTTGGTCTTCCACGGGTCGGCCTCTGCGACGTTGAGGTAGAGCCCCTGCGTATCCATCCCCCAGTGTGACGCCGGATCATCGGGGTCCGTCGCCGACCTGGCGACGTTCAGGGCGAACTGGAGGTTCCGCTCGAACTCGGCCTGGACAAGGGCTTCGTCGTCGGGGAACTCGAAACCGAAGTTGCAGTCGGGGTCGGGCTCGCAGCCCTGGGACAGCTCGGGGGTCCAGCCCAGGACCCCTTCCTCTCCGTGGGCCCAGTCGGTGAACTCGCCGTTGGTCGTATAGAGGTCGGCGCTGACCCCCGGGTTGAAGCCCGCCACGGCCGGGTCGTCATCGGTCCCCGTGAGCGCCACGTAGATCGGGTCGTCCGCGGTCATCGTGAGCGTCTGCCAGCCCTGTGGATACAAGAGCAGCTGTCCGAACGAGTGGTAGCTGATGGCGAACTTGAAGTCCGCCAAGTCCTGGACCAGGTCCATGCTGCTCTGGGTCTCAGGCTCCGACGCGGGGGAGTCGCCTCGATACGTCTCGTTGGACGGGACCGAGGACGACCGCTCGTCTTCCCAGCCCCAGTGCTCGGGGTAGTTCCGGTTCAGGTCCACCCCATCGGCGTTGTTGATGACGCCGTTGTCGTCGTTGTCTTGGAGGTTCTTCCGCCACAGCCGCTCCGTGGTGAACGTGAACTCGTAGCCGTCCGGGTTCACCACCGGCACGAACCACAGCTCGCTCGTCTCCAGGATGTCGACGACCGCGGGGTTCTCCGCACGCCGCTCGGCCACGAACCACTTGAGCAGGCGCATGCTCACCTCGGTGCTGATCCACTCGCGAGCGTGCGTGGTGCCCTGGTACAGGACGGCGGGACGGGTCCCGAGGGGGCGGCCGCGAGCGCCCTGGGTCATGCGGATGGCCCAGATGTCCCGGCCCTGGATCGTGTCGCCGATGTCGTACAAGTTCACGAAGCCGCGGTTCTGCGGCCGATTCGCGATGTCCTTGAGCTGGTCCTCGATGCCGCCCGGCTCGTCGTAGGAGCGGTACACATCCCAGCCGAAGATCGAGGTTGCTGCGACGTCGGCCTGTCGGGCCCGGCCCTCCTTCGGACTGCTCTGGAGGGCGAGCTCGACCCCCTTGGCCTCGAGCACCCGTTGCTCTCCGGGCGACAGCACCAGCGCGACCTCGGCACCCTTGAGCGAGAAGTCGACCGGTGTCACGTCGTAGCCCTGGCTCACGAGCTCCTGCAGCGTCGCGGTGTCGACCGTGGCTCCGAACATCTTGAGGGTGCCGGGCTTGCCGCTCGCGACGACGGCAGCGGGCGGAAGCTGGATCCCGGTCGTGGTGGCTCCCTGCTCGTCGTGCCCGTTGCCCTGCTGCTCCTGCGCGCCGGCCATGCCGACCAGCGAGGCGAGCAACAGGACGGCGGTGAGGGCGGCGATACCCGCCCGCCGGCGGTTCTTCATCGAGCCACCTCCTCGGTTGTGCGCCCTGAGTGGGCGCTTGGGGGGCGAGGGATGAGGGCGAAACGATATCGTGTGCGAGAAACAGCTGCAACCGCGGAGGCACCGTGCCACCGGTAGCCGATGTGCTCTGTTGTACCCTGATTCGAGAACGCCCGCACCACCCTGTCAGTCGGTCAGTCGCCGATTCGAGTCGCCTCGAACCCGATCGAAGGATGGATTCATGAGCGAGTGGGAAGATGCGCCTGTCGGCACGGTTCTCGTGCGATTCGAAGACGGCAGCGCCATCGTGAAGAGTGACGGAAGCGACGCCGACATCGAGGAGATGGTTCGATTCTTCGCGGACATCGAGGCGGGCGGAGTCAGCCAAGAGGCACAGTCCCTCATCCAGGTGCTCTTGCAGCACGAACTCGTGGTGAAGGCCTACGCGGCCGACGACGAACATCGCCCCTCCGCGCGAGACCACGTGTGGATGGTCGCCAACGCGTTGCGTGACATGGGCGTGATCGACTGACCCTTCGAGAGTCGTCGGGCCGGCTCGATGGCCTGGGTCAGATGGCGCTGGGGGTAGGTCTCCTGCGCGCCCTCCCGCGCCCTCCGCGTGTCGCCCCCGCTCTCGCCCGCGGGGTGGCCGGTGGGGGTGCCGACGGTGCCGACGGTCGTGGGCGGGTTCTGGCTCCGGCCGTGGGGTTCGGGCGTGGGGGTGTGGGGGCAGTAGTACTCCGGGAAGGGGGGTGCCCGTGGGCGTGTCGGGGGTTGGGGGACGGTGGGGACGGCCAGTGGGCGGATCCTGGGTCGGGGCGCGGTGGGTGGGGTGCCGCAGGTGTACGGACGCGTGAACAGTGTCATTCGACCCACGGTTCTCGCGGTCTGGGGAGGCAGCCAAAACACCCCTCCGCTTGCGTACGCCAATTGAGTCCGGGGTAGCGGTCCTAGGGATGAGAAGCCGAGACGTCTAGGGGGGCGGAGCCGTGAGTGAGCTTCTGGGTATCGCTCGCTTCAAGTTTCACGAGGGCAAGGTCGAGGAGTTCAAGCGCCTGTCCGCTCAAGCCATGGAGATCGTGCGCAATAAGGACACCGGCACGCTGCAATACGACATCTACTTCAACGACGATCAGTCCGAGTGCATAGTCCTGGAGCGATACAGGGATTCCGAGGCGGCCATCGAGCATGCTTCGAACCTTGGCGACCTCTTCGGGGCAGTCCTTGCCACGGTCACCGTCGTACATGGCGAACTCCTCGGCGAGCCGAGCGCAGAGCTGAGAGAGAAGTTGGCCGGTAGCGAGGTCCCGGTTCTCTTCACGCCCTACCAGTCGATGTAGCACTGCTCGCCATCGGGCCGAGGTCTTTCTGTCGGACCTCGGGTTCAATAACGCCGAAACCTCCGGGTGATGTACGCCGCCGTCGCGTGACCGGCGTCACGCGCCCGGCTCACCTCCAAGAAGTTGACCAAGTGGTCCGGGAATCCCATACGCCCGAGGATGTTCTCCTCGCCCATGCAATCCCACGCACGCCACCCAAGCTCGATGAGGTACGGATCGACTGCGTAGAACGCTTCGGCTTCGCCGGCTGACTGTGCCACGACATCGCGCCGCCGTCGGCGGCGAAGTCGATCATCTCCGCGGCTCCGGCCCGTAGACCACTGACTGGGGTCGCGACCAGACCACCGACGCGGGATACGAGGCGCATCTATGGTCTCCAACGGTGGCTTCGTGACGATCGGGACAGCCCGCAAGTTTGGGGACGACGGCAGTGACCGCCGAGGTGTGGGATAGGGCGCCCGACCAGCCGGACGAGCGATGGCAGCACGTTGCCGAAGTCTCGCTTGAGCCAGGTGGCTCGCTCGAATTCTTTGGCTGGGGAGACGAGGCTCCGGCCGTCGTGGTGCCCATCCACGAAGGGTGGGTACGACTACGTGTGCTCTGGGCGGCCTCGTTGCCGGCCGCTTCGAAGGCTTGGACGAGGACGGGAACAGCGACGAACACCTCATGTTCCAAGTGTGAGGCACACCACCGTCGCCACCCACCGTCATCCGGTGGTGGCCGAAGTGGGTCCTGCCCCCACCTAATGACACCTCACCCTGACGGATCCAATGACCTTCCGCCATCCCGGCCCCATGCCTGGTGGAGGCGAGAAGAGCTTCGTGCACGCCGTGTTGTTCGATCCCGTGTCTGAGACGTGGTGGGTCGATGGCTCCGACATTCGACGTACGTTGGACCGGCTGGTATGTGAACCTCGTCCGACCCCTAAGCCCCGACCACCTCTCCCTGTCCCCCCCGACACGCCCACGGGCACCCCCCATCCCGGAGTACTACTGCCCCCACACCCCCACGCCCGAACCTCACGGCGGGAGCCAGAACCCGCCCACGACCGTCGGCACCGTTGGCACCGTCGGCACCCCCACCGGCCACCCCGCGGGCGAGAGCGGGGGCGACACGCGGAGGACGCGGGAGGGCGCGCAGGAGACCCACCCCGTCAGATGGCGCTGGTGCGGCGGCCGACCAGCAGGAGTCGCAGGGCCACGCTGATGGCAGAGGTGGCGCACACCGCGATCAACGTGAGCGTCGGTCGAGCCGTCAGGGACCCCAAGGCCACAAGCAGCAGGCGTCCGTCCCTGCCCCCCAGCAGGAACGCGAGACCCCGCTCGGGGGCAGGAGAAAGGCCCAGCGCTGACGCCCGGTCCTTCGTGGCCATGGACAGGAGGGCGCCAGCGGTGGCTGCCACAGAGAGCACGAGAACGAGCGAGGGGCGAGCGTCCCGGGCGAGTGCCCACACCCCCAACCCGGCCATGATGGCGACGTCGGCGAGCCGGTCGAGGACCCCGTCGAGCATCGCCCCGCGCGGTCGCGCTCTGATCTGAAGGCGGGCCACCTCCCCGTCCACGCCGTCGACCACGGAGGCTGCCTGTACCGTCACGCCGCCAAGCAGGCCCTCGCCCGCGGCGAGGAGAATCGCGGCGAGCAGCCCCAGGGCGAAGGCGACGAAAGAGACCAGGTCTGGAGACAACCGCAAGGGCGCGAGGGCCATGGACAGCCGTGTCGATATCGGTCGATTCAGGTATCGGGACACGGGGCCGTCGCTCTCCCGGACCAGGGACCTTCGTAGCCCTGCTCGGGCCGCCTGGAGGTCCTCCGGGGTGTCCACGTCCTGCCACCAGCTGCCCGGCGGAAGGGGGATCGCGACGACGGGAACGGTTTGCGAGAGCCGGGTAACGGCGCGCGCCAGGCTGAAATCGCCTTCTGCCGCAGCGCGCCGCTGACTTTCGAAGACGGTCGGGGGGAGCAGGAAGACCCCGCAGTCGATCGCGGGTCGATCGAGGTGCTTCCCCAGGGCGAGCACACGGGTTCCTTCGAGGTGGACACGGGTGCCTTCGGTCCACGCGGAGGCCTCGGGGCGAACATCGACCAGGACGGCCGGCTTCCCCGCCCGGACCAACCCGCTCAACGCGCCCTCGGTGAAGACATGGTCGGTGGTCTGGAGCAGGAACAGGGGCTCGTCGCCAACGAGTTCCTCCGCGGCCGCCAGGGACGCTCCGTTGCCCGCCTCCCAGCCTTCGGCGTACACGGCCCGTACCCTTCCGGGAGCGATTCTGCCCACCAACGTGGCCACCGGCTTGGCGCGATACCCGACCACCACGACGACCTCTTCCAGGCCCAGCGCGAGGAGGGATCGGACGGCCCGCTCCACGAGGGGGAGTCCTCCCAGGCGGACCAGAGCTTTGGAGCCGCCCCCGGTCATGCGGTGGAACCGCTCGGAGCTACCCGCGGCCAGGAGGACTCCGATCCTGGGGATGGGCCGGGGGCCCACGATCGGCCCCGTTGCCGACTCGGCCCCGGGTCGCCTGGCCAGCCGGCCGACGCCTTCGGACGTGAGCGCTTCCGACACGTTCCCTCCAGGGTGCGGGATGGCCCTGCCAGCACTGAGGGCCGACGTGAGTATGGAGCCCGGTCCTCCATCGAGGCAAGATGCCAGGACCCGCATGTGTGAGCGGCCCGCCTGCGGCGGGCCGCTCACACCCAACTCAGTTGGTCCTATCGACTAGACGCGGACTTCCTCCGAGTCGTGGACTTGCGCCCCGACGGCTTGCGACCTGCGGTCTTCCTGCGGCTCGTCGCCTTCTTCGTCCTGGCCCGGGTTGTCGTCTTCTTGGCCCTGGCTCGGGCCTTCTTCACGCCGGCCCGTGCCCGAGTCGTTGCCTTCTTGCGGGCGGAGCGCGCTCGACTGGAGGCCTTCTTCGCCCCCGCTCGTGCCCGAGTCGTAGCCTTCTTTCGCCGCGTCGTGGCCTTCTTCGCCCCAGCTCTGGCTCGGGTGGTGGCCTTTCGCTTGGCGGTGGCTTTCTTCGCCCCCGCCCGTGCCCGAGTCGTGGCCTTCTTTCCTCGGGTGGTGGCCTTTTTTCCCCTAGCGGTAGCCTTCTTCGCCCCGGCCCTGGCCCGGGTCGTGGCCTTCTTTCCGCGAGTCGTTGCCTTCTTCGCCGAGGTGCGCGTCTTTCGGGCGGGCTTCTTCGCTGCCGCTTTCCGAGTGGAGGTCTTCTTTCCCGTGGCCCGAGCCCGCTTCACGACCTTCTTGGGCTCTTCCATCGGGGCCTCGGCCATCTCTCGGGCCGGCTCCTCCATTCCACCCATGGGTTCCCACGAGCGCTCCGCGGGCTCCTCGGGCATCGCGGGCGGTGTCGGCGGTTCGGTTGGGGTCTCGGGCGCGCCGCCCCACGGCGAGGTGTACCCCTCCCTCCTCTGATCCTCCACGTCATACATGGTGACCTCCTTCCCCTGCGTTCATTCGGAGCATGCTACTCCGCTTCGGGCGACACAGCTGAGGCGAAATCGCGTGGGCTCGTGCAATCAGACGTAGCAGTTCTCGAACCTGGCCGTACGCGGTCGCGATCAGGTCCGGTCGTCGGCGTGGACGACGAGCCAGGGGATCACCGCATACGGCAGCGGGGTGACGAAGAGCGGCCAGTACGCGTCGAGGGCGTCCGCCAACGCGACCATGGCGAAACCGAGCACGAATAGGATGACGATCGCGGCGAACCGGCGGCGTTCGGTCACGCGCTCATCCTAGGGCTCGGTCGCCCATCGCGTGGCGTCGGATCGCGATAGGATCCGACCTGGTCAGAACATGGCATCGGCGCAGCGTGAGGGGGTTGGGTTGGCGAACGACGACGTGACCGAGATGCTGGCGAAGGTTCCGCTCTTCGCCGACAGTTCCAAGCGTGAGCTCGCCATCATCGCCCAAGCGGCGAAGGAGGTCAGGCACAAGGCCGGGACCGTGATCGCCAGGGAAGGCGAGCACGGGATCGGGCTGTTCCTGATCCTCGAAGGGAAATGCCGAGTGACCATCGGCGGCAGGGAGAAGGCCGTACTGGGGCCCGGGGACTTCTTCGGGGAGATCGCGCTCATCGACGGCGGGCCGAGGACGGCGACCGTGACGGCCATCACCGATGTCCGACTGCTCGGCATCACCGAATGGGTCTTCCGCGGGTTGCTGAAGGATCACCCTCCGATCGCCATCCACACGCTCGAAGCGATCGCCGCGCGCCTGCGGGCCGTCTCGAAGGAGCCGGTCTAGGCGCGCGCTCGCCAGGGCGTTTCTGCCCCTCATGCCCCTCGTTCGAAGGCGCCGCGTATGAGCGAGGTGCCCGATGAGGTTCGACGACTGGCGGCCGAGCGCGAAGAGCGGCGGAAGGCAAAGGACTTCACCGCAGCCGATGCCCTCCGCGACCGTATCGCGGATCTGGGGTTCGCGGTCATCGATGCTGCGGAGGGGCCTCGCCTGGAGCCGGCCCGTGGAGCGGGCTCTGACGCCGGGGAGGAACTCGCAAGGGTGCGGCCCGAGGACGTGCCGTCCGTTCTGGAACAGCCGGCCAGCTTCGACGCCACCGTTCACTGGCTCGTGGAGGGATGGCCCGAGGACGTTGCTCGGGGCCTGAAGGGGTTCCGGTCCCACGAGGGCGGCCGGAGCGTCCAGTACATCGTGGCCGACGTCACGAGCCACGATCCAGCCTCCTTCAGTGACGGGGTTGAGGTGATGCGTCTCGTCGAGGGGACGGGCTGGGGAGCGGCCCGCAACGGGGGACTCAAACGGTCTCTTGGTCGGATCGTGTTGGTGATGGATGGCTCGGTCGAGCCGGTCGGCGACGTCTTCGGGCCAGTCGAGGAGGCACTGGCCGACCCCGCGGTCGGCGTCGTCGGTCCGTTCGGC
Source organism: Actinomycetota bacterium (assembly GCA_046728055.1). Classification (GTDB taxonomy): domain Bacteria; phylum Actinomycetota; class UBA4738; order UBA4738; family HRBIN12; genus AC-69. The sequence continues at coordinate 10,450 of JBKPDU010000004.1, forward strand.
ATCGTCACGACCAACCTGCAGGACTTCGAGGCCTCGAATGGCCCGGAGGTCGATGCGATCGAGGGCTATCTCATGGCGATGCGCCGGGAAATCCTGCTGGACGTCGGGCTGTTCGATGAGAAGTTCAAGTGGTACCGCACGGCCGACATCGAGTACTCGTTCCGGGTGAAGGAGGCCGGTCTGAAGGCGATGGTCGTGAACGTGCCGGTGGTTCGACACGAGCATCGGATGTGGTTCAACACACCGCCCGAGGACCGGGCGAAATGGTCGAAGCGGAACTACTACCGGTTTCTCGACAGGTTCCGAGGACGGTTCGACCTGTTGGTCGGCGGGGAGCCGCCGGCCTCCTAGCCTTCGATCGGGGCCGGCGGTGCCGGAGGGAGCGACTGGGGCTGCGGTTGAATGATGATGTCCGGCCCCGACGGAGTTCGCCGGCCGTTGCCACTCTCCGCCAGGCGAGCCTGGGCCTCCTCGGCCGAGGGGATGGGCTTGGATCCCCGAACGTACTCGGTGAGGTCGGATCCCTCGATCACTTCGATCACCATCAGCAGGTCGGCAAGCCGGTCCAGCAGATCACGCTGGGCCTCCAGCACGCGATTCGCCCGCTCGTGCGCCTCGTCGAGCAAGCGCTTCACCTCTTCGTCGACGAGGGACGCGAGCTCGGGTGAGAGCTCCTGCCCGACCCCGGGGAACAACGCACGCCCCTCCGGGCTTCGGAACCCGTCGTTGCCGAAGGACAGCGGCCCCACTCGCTCGCTCATGCCGTACTCGGTGACCATGGCTCGGGCGATCTCGGTTGCCCGCTGGAGGTCGTTCTGGGCGCCGGTCGAGACCTGCTTGAAGCTGATCTCCTCGGCGGTACGCCCGCCGAGGAGGATCGCCAGCCGATCTTTCAGCTCGGGCTCCGTAAGCAGATACCGGTCCTCGAGGGGCCGCTGCATGGTCATGCCGAGCGCCGCCGCGCCACGGGGGATGATCGAGACCCGGTGAACCGGATCGGCGGTCGGCATGTCCAGGGCAAGAAGCGCGTGACCCATCTCGTGAGTGGCCACAATCTCACGCTCCCTCTCGGACATGATCCGGCTCTTGCGCTCCAGCCCGGCGGTGACCCGGTCGATGGCCTCCTCGAGCTCGTGCATCCCCACGGAGTTCTTCTCCCGTCGCGCAGCCAGCAGCGCCGCCTCATTGATCACGTTTGCCAGGTCGGCGCCGGTGAACCCGGGTGTCCGGGACGCCAGCACTCGAAGGTCCACGCTCGGATCGAGGGCAACACCTCGCGCATGCACGCGCAGGATGGCCTCTCGTCCCCGCAGGTCCGGCCGGTCCACGACCACCTGGCGGTCGAACCTGCCCGGGCGCGTGAGCGCGGGATCCAGCACGTCCGGCCGGTTCGTGGCGGCCATGATGATCACGCCTTTGGATGAGTCGAACCCGTCCATCTCGACGAGCAGCTGGTTCAATGTCTGCTCCCGCTCGTCGTGCGCGCCGAAGCCCGCGCCGAGCGCGCCGCCCCTGCCCTTGCCGATCGTGTCGAGCTCGTCGATGAACACCAGTGCCGGAGCACGCTCCTTTGCCTGATTGAACAGCTCTCGGACTCGGGCAGCGCCAAGGCCCACGAACATCTCGACGAACTCCGAGCCGGACATGAAGAAGAACGGGACGTTGGCCTCACCCGCCACCGCCCGCGCCAGCAGTGTCTTTCCGCAGCCGGGAGGGCCGAGCAGCAGCACGCCCTTGGGGATCCGCCCTCCCAGACGCTGATACTTCTTGGGAGTCTTCAGGAAGTCGACGATCTCACGAAGCTCCTCCACGGCCTCGTCCAGCCCGGCCACGTCCGAGAAGGTGGTCTTCATCTCCTTCCGGTCGTAGATCCGGACCTTGTTGCGACCAAGGTTCAGCGCTGCCGATGTCTGGGCGCCGCTCATCCTTCGGATGAGGAAGAACCAGATCAGCCCGATCACCAGGAGCGGCAGGACCCAGCCGACGAGGAAGTTCTGAAGTCCGCTCGGCGTCACGCCGGTGTACCGGACCCCCTTCTCGTCCAACTCCTGGGTAAGCTCTGTCGTCCCTTGAAGGATCGGCGGGATGTCGGCGGTGAACTCGACCTCCTGACCCTCATCCATGTAGGTTCCGCTCACCGTGGTCGCCGAGATCTTCACCGTGCCCACGATCTGGCCGGCGCTCACCTTCTCCAGGAAGTCCGAGTAGTCGAGCTTGCTCGGCTGGGGCGTCGCGAAGTACCTGAATAGGATCAGGACCACCAGGAAGCCGAAGACCCACAGCCACGGCGAGGTACGCAAACGCCGGGGCTCTCCCGAGCCGCCGCCCAGATCGAACCCCGGCCACCGGTTGCGCCGGTCGTTCCCGTTCGCCATGCCAGCCATCTTGTCACCGGATGAGCTGTGTGACAGCCGATGAGATGTCCCAGCCGCGTTGAGACGCCCGCAGCTCGGGGTCGCCGGGCAGCCGATGCGGGATACTGGGGCGCATGGCGCGTAGCCAGGCGGCGCCGCCCGACGACCCGGCCCTCAGAGAGCGCTTCGAGCGCGAGGTGCTCCCCCTCCTTCCGAACCTGTACTCGGCCGCGCTCCGGATGACCCGCAACCCGGCCGACGCCGAAGACCTTGTCCAGGAGACAGTCCTGCGGGCCTATCGGGGGTTCTCGGGGTTCGAGGAGGGGACCAACCTGCGGGCTTGGGTGTATCGGATCCTCACGAACACCTTCATCAACTCCTACCGGAAGAAGCAGCGGGAACCGGTGACCGTGCGCGAGGACGACCTCGACGAGTGGTACCTGTTCGACAAGCTGGGCGAGAGTGGGGTCGAACCCTCGGCCGAGGCAGAGGTCATCCGCAGCATGCCCGACGAGGACGTCCAGAGAGCCCTTGAAGCCCTGCCGGAGGGGTTCCGACTGGCTGTGATACTCGCCGACGTCGAGGGATTCTCCTACAAGGAGATCGCCGAGATCCTCGGTATCCCCATCGGGACCGTGATGTCCAGGCTGCATCGGGGAAGAAGAGCCTTGGAGAAGGCGTTGTGGGAGAGGGTACAGGAGAGAGGCCTTGTGTCCGATTGACTGCCGCCAGGTCCTGACGCAGATCGAGCTCTACCTCGACGGAGAGCTCGATGTATCGCTGTACGCCGAGTTCCACGAACATCTCGGTGGGTGTACCGATTGCGCCGACCGCTCGGAATTCCAACGCCGGCTCAAGGACATGCTGCGGGCCAAGTGCGGGTGCGACGAGGTCCCGGCCGAGCTGCTCCATCGGATCCAGGCCGTTCTGCGCGACACCCCTCCGACCTAGCCTCCGGCGCTCCGCGCCGACTCGGCCAGATGGTCCGAACCCCTCGCCTCCGGGCGTCGAATGCTCGGGCGTAGGAGGGCACCCATGACCAAGGGAACCCGACCCGGGCACCTGCCGCCCGCCTCCAGAACGGAGGACCAGGGCCGGGTGTGCTCGTATCCCGGCTGCCACACGAAGCTCTCCATCTACAACCTGTCGGATCGATGTTGGCAGCACGCCGAGCTGGTGTTCCCGAACTACCGGGGCAAACGGCTCGTCGACCCCCGAAGCTGACGGAGCCGGCGCTCTCCCCCCTCCGCTGCGCGGGTTCCGTGAAGAACGACCCCGAACTGGGGTCGTTCTTCGTTTGCGTTCCTGAAGGCTAGGATTCGCGGTTGCCGATCGGGAGTCCCGATCGGTAGGAGGGAGCATCGAGTGGCCGACGAGCTCGGGACGATCCTTGGAGTATGGGCCCATCCGGACGACGAGACCTACCTGACTGCTGGACTGATGGTCAGGTCGGTCCGCAACGACTCCCGCGTGGTGTGCGTGACCGCCACCAGGGGAGAGGGCGGGTCGATGGACGAGGAGAAGTGGCCATCGGCCACCCTGGGCGAGGTGCGGGAACGGGAACTGCTCCGGTCGCTCGCCGTGCTGGGGGTGACCGAGCACGTGTGGCTCGACCTGCCCGACGTCGATATGGATTCTCCACTGCCCGAGGTGGGGGCGGACACCGTTCGCGCGATCATGGTGGAGGTTGAGCCGGATACCGTGCTCACCTTCGGTCCCGACGGGATGACCGGTCACGCGGGACACATGTCGGTGTCAAGGTGGGCCACCGAAGCGTTCCATGACGTCGGCAAACCCGGGGCAAAGATCCTCTATGCCACGGTGACCCCCGACTGGGCGGAGCGATGGGTCTCGGTGTACAACCGGTTCAACGTATTCCGGCCCGGCACCCCGCCGGTGACCGCTCGAGAGGAGCTCGCCATCGAGTACGACCTCCCGCCGGACATCCTGGAGCTGAAGCTTCGGGCCATCCAGGAGCACGTCAGCCAGGTCGAGGGGATGGTCCAGGCCTTCGGCGAGGACATCTTCCGCGAGGCGATGCGGGGTGAGTACTTCCGCCTGGCGGGGGTGAAGGGATGAGTGACCCTCCCGAGCCGTTCACCGAACTCGACTGGGATCCGGCACGGGCCCGAGCGTTCGCCGGACGAACCGCGGACCTGTGGGAGGAACTGCTCCGTGAACTTCGGGACCTCCCGGTCAACCGGGGACGGTCCGCACGGGAGGTCCGGGAGGCGGTGGCCATCTCCGTCCCCGACGATCCCATGCCCGAGGATCGGTTGTTCGAATACCTTCGCGACCTGCTGTTCGAGTGGTCGATGTACCCGGGGCACCCGCGGTTCGCCGGGTACATCACCGGGGCCGGGACGGTGCCGGGAGCCGCCGCCGATCTCCTGGCTGCCGCAGTGAACATGAACCTTGGTGGGTGGATGCTCTCGCCCTCGGCGTCCGAGGTCGAGCACCACCTCATGCGATGGTTCGCCTCGGCGTTCGGCCTGCCCTCCACGGCCGGCGGCATCTTGGTCTCGGGAGGAGCCATGGCGAACTTCGTCGCCCTGAAGGTCGCCAGGGACCGCAGGGCGGGATGGGACGTCCGGACGGAGGGAGTCGCCGGAGGCTCGCCGCTCGCTTTGTACATGTCGACCGAGACCCACGTCGTGAGCTCGCGCGGAGCCGACATGCTCGGCCTGGGGACGCATTCCGTGCGGCAGATACCCGTGGACGACGGATTCCGGATCCGGACCGATCTGCTCCGAGAGGCCATCCGGCGAGACCGGGAGGCCGGCGTCAGACCGATCGCGGTGGTGGCAACGGCGGGCACGGTCGCGACGGGTGCCGTCGACCCGCTGAACGACGTGGCCGACGTGTGTGCCGACGAGGGGTTGTGGTTCCACGTCGACGGTGCCTACGGAGCCCCCGCCGCGTTCACCGAGGACCTCCGCCCGCTGTTCGTGGGCATCGAACGGGCCGACTCCATCGCGTTCGACCCCCACAAATGGCTGTACACGCCGCACTCCGGCGGATGCGTCCTGGTTCGGGACCTGCAGCATCTGGCCGACTCGTTCTCGATCCACGCGACCTACGTCCATCAGGACAAGGAGCGGACGGGCCGAGGACTGGACTTCACCCAGCTCGGGCCACAGTTCTCCCGGGGCTTTCAGGCACTCAAGGTCTGGGTGTCGCTCCTGGCCCACGGCAGGAAGGCCTACGCGGCCCGCATCTCGCACGACGCCGCCCTGGCCCGGTACATGGGAGCACGCGCGCAGGACCGGCCGGAGCTCGAGCTCTCCTGCCCGGTGGGGCTGTCGATCTGCTGCTTCCGGTACGTGCCACCGGGCCTTCCCCCGGGCCCCGGGTCCGAGGAATACCTGAACACGTTGAACGAGCGCCTGATGACCGAGGTCCAGCAGGACGGCCGGGTGTTCTTCTCCAACGCGGTCCTCGGGGGCCGGTTCGTCCTTCGAGCGTGCATCGTGAACTTCCGGACCGAGGCCGCCGACGTGGATGCCATGCTCGACGTGGCGATCGAGCTCGGCACCAAGCTCGATGCCGAGCTGCGCCCCAATGCGCTTCGAACGGGTGCGGCGTGAACGGCCTTGCCCTCGCGTTGATGGGGTCGGGGGAGTTCGAGCCGTGGCAGGCTGAGGTGGACGTCTGGCTGGCCGATCGATCGCCCAATCACGACGGTCCCGTCCTGATCCTCCCCACCGCAGCCGCGCACGAGGGGGAAGAATCGTTCGAATTCTGGGCGAACAAGGGGCTGGACCACTACCGATCCACGGGGGGCCGGGCCGAAGTCGTGCTCCTCAAGACCCGGGAAGACGCCTCACGTCCCGAGCTCCTCGGCATGCTCGAGAAGGCCTCCGCGGTGTTCTTCTCGGGAGGGAATCCGAAGGAGCTGGCGTTCAAGCTGGCTGGAACGCCCTTCTGCACCGAGATGCTTCGGGCGATGCGAGCGGGCCTCCCGTACGCGGGATGCAGCGCCGGCGCGGCCTGCCTCGGCCCGCTTGCCCCCGACAGCGATGCGACGGTGGTGGACGAGAGCGCCCTTGGATACCCGGGGCTCAACGTCTTTCGCGACGTGCAGTTCATGCCCCACTGGGACGAGCTCGATCATTTCGTGCCGGGGCTGACCGATCTGATGGTGGCGTGGACGCCCCCGCGGTGGCTGCTGTTCGCCATCGAGACGAACACCGCTGCCCTCGGCGACGGTGAGCGATGGACCGTCATGGGCTCGGGGAAGGTTCATCTGTACGGCGACGGCGAGTGGGAGCACTTCGGCTCGGGCGAGTCGTTCACCCGGCCGCTTCCTTTCGGGAGTGCGTGGGAAGAGCGGGTGCCGTGAGCAGGGCGCCGCAGGGATCGAGATCGAAGCTCACCAGGGACACGCCCATCGAGGAGCGTGGGCCCGAGATCATCCGCATCCTGTCGGAGACCTATCCGAAGGCCAAGGTGGCCCTCAACTTCTCCACCCCGCTCGAGATGCTCGTGGCCACCATCCTGTCGGCGCAGTGCACGGATGAGCGCGTCAATCAGGTCACGGCGTCGCTGTTCGAGAAGTACCGGACGTGTGAGGACTACCTGAGGGTGCCCGAGGCCGAGCTGGCTGCAGACATCAAGCCCACCGGTTTCTTCAACCAGAAGACCCGGGCCATCCGTGGGGCTTGCCAGCGGATGGTGGACGTCTACGACGGACAAGTCCCCGACACGATGGAGGATCTCATGACGTTGCCGGGCGTGGCCCGCAAGACGGCGAACATCGTGCTGGGCAACGCCTTCGGGAAGGTCGAGGGCATCGCCGTCGACACGCACGTGCGCAGGCTCGCCGAGCGGCTGGGGTTCAGCTCGGAGAAGAACCCGGACAAGGTCGAGGCAGATCTGATGCGTCTGGTGCCGAGGAAGAAGTGGTTCCCGTTCACCTACGTCCTGATTGAGCACGGACGAAGGATCTGCATCGCTCGCACCCCCAAGTGCGAGATCTGTCCGGTGAACCAGCTTTGCCCGTCGAGTCGCGTGTAGGCGTCAGGACAACCGATCAGCCCAGGGCGGCCACCGGCTCGCGCGGTCCGGCATGACGAAGGGCCCGGCGCTCCTCCTCGGACATGCCGCCCCAAACACCCGCGTCCTGGCCGGTGGCCAGAGCCCATTGCAGGCATTCGGACCGGACCGGGCACATGGCGCAGACGGCCTTGGCCGCCTCCACCTGGGCCATGGCCGGGCCGGTGGATCCCACCGGGAAGAACAGCTCGGGGTCGACTCCGATGCACCTGGCCCGCCGAACCCATTCCATGCCCCACCCCCCTGCGGACGACCGTTCAGGACCCCGCGGGCATGGGGCCGAGCGGCGCCGAATATACTCCCGCCGGTTTTCCACAGCAATGGCTGAACACCGATTCAATCCCGGTGCCTTTCCGGTGTTGGTCGCCCACCGGGGCGCCTCCTCCACCCACCCGGAGAACACCATTGCCTCCTTCGAGGCCGCGCTGGCGCTGGGGGCTCCGGTCCTCGAACTCGATGTTCGGCTGTCGGCCGACGGGATCCCGGTCGTCCTGCACGACCCGGACCTGTCCCGGACCACGGACCGGTCCGGCTGGGTTCACGAGCTGACACTCGAGCAGATCCAGGCCGCCAACGCGGGGACGACGGACCGGCCCGAGCGGATTCCGGCGTTCCGGACCGTGCTGGAGGCGGTGAACGGCCGGGGCGGCCTCGCAGTCGAGATCAAGAACCTTCCGGGGGAACCGGCCTATGACGAGGAGCGGGAGGCGATCGTGGAGGCGGCGGTGGCCGAGATCGAGGCCAGCACGTTCCAGGGGCCGGTCCTGATCATCTCGTTCAACCCGAGGTCCATCGCCGCGTCCAAGCGCCTCGCGCCCGCCTTGCTCACCGGCTTCCTGTCCACCCGAGCAATCGATCCCGATGTGTCCCTGGGTCACGTCGTCGATACAGGACACGAGTTCGTGTTCCCCGAGCACCGTGCGATCGAGTCGGCCGGGCCGACGTTCGTCGAGCGGGCCCACCGGGCCGGCGTCCGGGTCGGCGCGTGGACGGTGGACGACCCTGAGACCTTCGGCCGATTGCTTGATTGGGGGGTGGATGCCGTGGCCACGAATGACCCGGCGATGGGGCTCGAGGTCAGGGCCGCCCGAAGGGTCTCATGAGGTGAGCGGAGCCGTGGGCGAGGCGCTCGGGGTGGCCGCCGTCGGCGACGGAGAGGGCGTCGAGATCGTCCCGACGGTGAGGTCGAGCGTGGCGGGGCGGGCGAGCGCCCCGTTCGGCACCCTCGCCTCGATGACCACCCGGTAGATGCCCGGGACGTTCGGCTGAGCGAAAGATCCGATCGCCGGCCACACCACATCGAGCACTTGCCCCGTATGATCGGGGAAGTTCCCGATCTGGGCCCCCGATGGGTCCAGCACCGAGACCGACCACCTCATCGATGTAGAGCCCTTCGCGCGGATCCTGATGTCGACCGGTTGCCCGGGCACGATGGTCGAGGGGGACAGTCGCGGCTTGTACAGCTTCGGCAAGCCGATCGTGGAGACCTTGCTGCGGATCCGGGGGAGCATCCCGTACAGGACGCTCCCCGGACAGGCGGTGAGGCCGGTATCCCGATGGCCCGAGATCGTGCGCAGCCTTACCCTCGTCCCGGCCGGATAGCGCGTGGTGGAGCCCCCACCCGAGGTCATGACGGTCCATGCGGACGGGTTCACGTGACCGATGTCGAGGCGCCAGGCGAGCAATCGTTGGAGCGCCCCGACCGCGGCCGCAGGTGGACCGACGTCATCGAACGTGCCCATGACGGAAACCGAGAACGCACCCGTGTTGAATCCTGCTTGCGCCGCGCCGATCACGTCGTTGGTCACGCCTCCGGAGCGACCCTCGAAGACGTCGCCGAACCGATCGACCAGGAAGTTGTAGCCGATGTCGCACCACCCTCGGCCCTTCGTGTGATACGCATAAATGCCCCGAACCACGTCGTCGGCCTGGGACTGTGAGTACGAATTGGACCCCGCGGTGTGATGGACGAAGCCCATGTTCAGGAAGTCGGCGACGAGGGGGGTGCAGTTCATCAGCCTGGGGTCCGCACCCCACTGATTGCGAGTGATGATCCGTGGACGGCGGGTCAGGGCCTCCGCGGCCGAAGGAGCGAACGGTCCGCCCGGGCCCCCCACGGCCACCGGGCCGACCTCCCCGGGCCCCGTGCCCGGGCCACCCGCGGTTCCCGAGCTGTTGATGAACAGGATCCGGACGTTCGCCACGACGGCGCCCTTGGGCAGGTCCAGCGAGAACCGGACGCACCGGGCACCGCCGGTCCAGACGTACGAGGACCCCTGGTGGCCGGCCCGGTACTCGGCGGTTCCGGGGTCGGGGCCTCCCTCCTCATCGACCCGGATCGGTCGACCCAATGAAGACCCATCGGGCCCGGCGGCCACAACGGCAGTCACCGGCCGACCGCGCGACTGGTCCCACGTAAAGGCCAGCCCGTCGAACCAGATCGGTGCGCACTCCCGGATGGAGGAAGTGCGGACGGCGGACGCGGCCCTCAGCTCGCCGTTCGAGGTGAGTGCGGCCGCCCGGCCGGTTCGTGACAGGAGGGTCCGGACGTCGACTGGAACGGACCGGAACACGGTCTCGGGCGCCGCGCCGCTCGGTGAGAGCGGCACGAGGCCGAGCACCGCGCTCGCCGTCGCGAGGACAACGAGGGCACGCGCGACCCGGCGGGCGTGGGTGGTCGATTCGGCCATGGTCAGGAACGGAAGCGTCACTTCTACTGCTGGATCCTGAGAATGGCAACCACCCACGGGCCGAGCTCTATCGTCGAATCGTGATGACGAGCCCTCCACGCGCGGGCTGATCGGGTGATGGCGCGCACTCGAGACCTGGCCGAGATCCGCCGGGACATCGTGGCCTGCCGGGCCTGCCCTCGGCTGGTCGAGTGGCGCGAGCGGGTGGGGAGAGAGAAGGCTCCCCGGTTCGCCGACCAGGAGTATTGGGCAAGGCCCGTGCCGGGGTTCGGTGATGCAAACGCTCGCATCGCCGTGGTGGGATTGGCTCCCGCGGCGCACGGTGGGAATCGCACAGGCCGGATCTTCACCGGGGATCGCTCCGGTGAGTTCCTGTACGCGGCGCTGCATCGAGCTGGTCTGTCGACTCTTCCGCGGTCGGTGTCACGAGACGACGGCCTGCAGCTCCGGGGGGTCTACCTCGCCTCGGTGAATCGGTGCGCGCCCCCGGGGAACCGGCCGACCCCGAAGGAGCGCGACAACTGCCTTCCCTATCTGGTCCGGGAGCTTCGAGCCCTCGAGGATGTCCGAACCGCGGTGGCGCTCGGCGCGTTCGCCTGGGACGGCCTCCTCCGGGCCTTCGCAGCACTGGGCCACCGGGCGCGGCCCCGCCCCCCGTTCGGACATGGCGCCGCGGTCGAGATCGGCCCGTACACGCTCCTCGGATGCTTCCACCCGAGCCAGCAGAACACGTTCACCGGCAAGTTGACGCCGGCGATGCTCGACGAAGTGCTGGCCCGGGCCAAGTTCGTCTCCGGCCTCACGCGCTGATCAGCCCTGTTCCCTTTGGTCGTCGTCGAGGTCCTCTCGGATCGACTCGGCAAGGAATCGGCTGATGAGCGGGAGCCGGTTCAGCTCCAGGATGAACAGCACCAGCAGGGTGGACACGATCCCGGCGACGAACGCCCCCGACCCCACCAGCACCCCGATTGCGGCCACGGCCCAGGCGGATGCTGCCGTGGTGAGCCCGAGGACGCCGCGCCTGTCCTCTCGAAAGATCAGTCCCGCGCCGATGAATCCCACACCGGAGGCGACGCCGGCGATGACCTTCTCGGCGGAGGCAGGGAACCCCTCGACCCCGATGGCCGTGAATCCCGCGGCCCCCAGCCCGATCA
>JBKPDU010000005.1:0-18934 GCA_046728055.1 Actinomycetota bacterium
CGGGCCGCTCCTAGGCGCCCGCTTCGCGGCCGAACGCGCGGAACGGCTCCGGCCCGTATTCACTGAGCGCGCGCGACCAGTCGGCGAGTGCTTGCTTGATGGCCTCATCTTCGAGCAGGAGCCAGGCGAGATGCCGAAGGCCGTGCTCCACGACCTGGGACAGGTGCACCTGCGGGGGCGGGCCGGTCGCGTGCCCGCGGGCCAGCTCGGTCCGGGTAACCAACTGGACCTCGTAGATGTCGGGGACATGCCTCGGCGGTTCGACGGCCACGAGGAACGTGAGCAAGATCAACTGGCCAACGACCCTCCATGAAGTCGAGTGCACCATGATGGGCATGAACCCAAGCCCGGCCACGGCGTCGACGATGGATTCATGCGGATCAAGGTCTGGGTCCCACGGTGCCTGCAGGGTCTGCCGCCCGTGCGGGGAGAGGTGCCTGATCCCATCCTCGTCGAGGTAGAGAAGCACGGCTTCGAGCGATGGACGGTCCACACTCGAACCCTACCGGCCACGCCTCGGATATCCTTCAGCGCCGACGCTCGGCGAAAGGAGTAGGTGCAAGGTGGTCGGGGAGGACAGGGCTCCCGGCGGCGGCTTGACAAGAATCGATCCCGGGCGATGAACGCCTCAGAGGCGCGGGACAAGCTTCGCACTCAGATCTCGAGCTTCCTCTCGGAAGAAGAGGAACTCGACAGGATAGTCGCTGACCTCCTGACAGAGTTTCCGGACGCCGGCGCTCTCGAGGCGTATCAAGAACTGAGCGACAAGATGTCCGCTCTGCTCATGAGCTACGCAGACACACTCGATGGGGGACGATGGCCGACCCTCTGACCATTTCCGCTAATGCCGACCGGCGGGGCCTCACACGCAGTCACGACATGTCCCGATGACGTCGACGCGATGAGTGGCAGGGCTGAATCCTGCCACCGCCGCAGCCGCCGTCATTGCCCCCTCCATCCGCTGCTCGAGGTTTCGCGGCAGCAGCACGTCCTCCACGTTGCCGCAGCTCGTGCACACCAGGTGGTGATGGTGTTCCGAGAGGTCCTCCGCAAGCTCGAAGCGGGCGAAGTCCTCACCGGTCACGATGCGCCGGACCACGTGGGCCTGTTCCAGGACCGCCAGGTTCCGATATACCGAGCTCTGGGCCAGGCCTCGGCGCTCGGTCAAGATCTCCGGGATGGACAGCGGCTGGCGGGCAGCCGACACGATCTCGACGATCGCGCGTCGCTTCGACGTGTAGCGCTGCCCGACCCGGCGCAAGCGCCCGGCCACCTCCACGTGCAGGTCACTGACCATCGCCCCGGAGTCTATCAGTCAAATGAGAATCGTCGAGAATGACTCCTGCCCTGTCCGGGACTCCTATCGGCTGAGCGGGCACGCGCTTGGCACCGCCGTGAAGGATGCGGCCATGGGAATGGGCGCCGCTCGCGACCGCGACGATGGCGAAGGTGGCCGCCGCGACCAGCACGATCGTTCCCCCCGGTGCGAGGTTCCACACTCGCGAGGCGACGAGGCCGATCACCACGGATCCGACCCCGATCGACATCGCCCAGCCTAGGGTTCCCCGAAAGGACCTGGCGAGCAATTGCGCGCTGGCCACCGGCAGCACCATCAAGCCGGCCACCATGAGGATCCCCACGACCCGCATCGATGCGACGACGGTGATGGCAGTGGTCACCGCGAGCAGGTTGTTCATGAGCCCGACCGGGAGGCCGGCCACGCGAGCCCATTCCTCGTCGGCCACGACGGCGAACAACGAGCGGCGAACAGCCAAGATGGCCGTCGCCACCAGGACGCCGGCGACCACGACGATCACGACTTCGGAGCTGGTCACGGTCAGGATCTGGCCGAACAGGTACCCCACAATGTTGGTCGCGTTCTGCTCTCGAGACAGCAGCACGATGCCCAGCGCGATCCCCGAGTAGAAGAACAGGGCCAAGGCGAGGTCGCCGGAGGCCTTGCGTCGAGCGCGCAGCTGCTCGAGGCCCAGGGCCCCGGCCGTAGAGACGGCGAGCGCGGTCCACAGGGGATAGACGCCGGTCACGACGCCCAAGGCCACGCCGGCGAAGGCGAGGTGTCCGATCCCATCGCCGATCAGCGACAGCCGCTTTTGGACCAGGAAGGTTCCAATGACCGGAGCGAAGGCTCCGACGACGAGGCCCGCGACGAGCGCTCGCTGCATGAACATCAGCTCGAAGGGGTACGGCAGCGGCAGCGTCGCGAAGATCACCCCAGACCCTCCAGCCACAGGGGCAGGTCCTCGCGGTGCACGCCCAGGCTCACCCCGGTCTGCACGAGTTCCGAGGGCGATCCGTCGAACAGCACGTGCTGTTTGAGGACGATCACCCGATCGAGGTCGCGTGCCACCGCCGAGAGCTCGTGGGATACGAGCAGGACGCCGGCCCCATGCTCGGCGATGAGATGCACGAGGGAATCGCGGAACCGCTCCTGGGATTCGCGATCGATCCCCGCGATGGGCTCGTCCAGCATGAGCAGATCGGGCTCGCTTGCGAAGGCCCGGGCGATGAAGGCGCGCTGCTGCTGACCACCCGAGAGCTCACCCACAGGTCGAGACCGCATCGGTCCCAACGCGACCGAATCGACAGCGTGGCGGGTGCTCTCGCGATCCGATGCGGTCATCCGGCGCCACCACCCCCGCCGAGACAGCCGACCGGCCGCAACGACCTCCTCGACGGTGGCCGGGATCTCCGACGTCAGCTCGGGCCGCTGCGGCACGTACCCCAGGCGCCAGCGCTCGCTCAGGCGTTCCGAAGGACGGCCAAGGATCCGGACCGTGCCGGTGGCAGGACGGAGCAGGCCGAGGAGGACCTTGAGGAGCGTCGACTTTCCGGACCCGTTGGGGCCGACCAGCGCCACGAACTCCCCGGGTCGGACGGCCAGGCTCACGTCGCGAAGGACCTGGCCGTGGCCGTAGAAGAACGAGACGTGCTCCGCTTGTACGAGCGGACCGTCGGAGTGGACCACCCCACCCTCCTGGGAATGGGAATCGGTCCTGGCAGCGTAGCTCATGTCCTCAGCTCGCCGGACAGCCGAGCGCCTTCTCCAGGATCGCCAGGTTGCTCTTCATCACGCTCACGTAGTCCTCGCCGGCGGCAAGCTGCTGGCTGGTCAGGCCCTCGAGGGGGTTCAGGACCGCCGTGGTCACCCCAGTCTCGTCTGCCAGCGTTTCCGCGACCTTGTGAGAGACGAGCTCCTCGGTGAAGATCGTGGTCACCCCCTCGCGCCTGACGAGAGCCGCGAGATCGGCAAGACGCTGCGCGCTGGGCTCGGCATCCGGGGAGAGCCCGGCGATGGGCTCCTGGGTGAGGCCGTACTGGGCCGCGAGGTATCCGAAGGCCCCGTGAGAGGTGACGATGACGTCGCGGGCGCAACCGGTGAGGCCACGCCGGTACTCGTCGTCGAGCGCTGCGAGCTCGGCGTCGAAGGAGCGCGCGTTGGCCTCGTAGGTCGATGCGTCTTCCGGTCTGGCCCGGGCGAGCACCGCCTCGACCCGATTCACTAACTCTCGATACAGCACCGGGTCGAGCCAGACATGAGGGTCGGTTACGGGTCCCTCCTCCCTCTCCTCCGGCTCACCGGGCTGAAGGGGCATGCCGTTGAGCAGGTCCACGGTTACGCCTTGGGCGTCGGCCACGGCCGCCTCGATGGCGGGAGCGAACCCTTCGCCGAGGTAGAGGACCACATCGGCCTCCTGGATGTCGGCGATCTCTTGGGGTGTGAGCTCGAGATCGTGCGGTTCCACTCCAGGGGGAGTGAGGTTTTCCACGTCGACCAGGTCGCCGCCGACCTGCGACGCCGCCTCCGCGAGGGGGTAGAACCCGGCCACCACGCTCAACTTCGTCTCGTCGCTCGAGCCGGTGGTCGAGGAGCACGAGACGCCCGCAACCACGACCACGATGGCGAGAGCGAGATCCACGACGACACGTCTACGCACTGCCCAATCTCCAAAGCTCGGAAGAGTGAGGAGAATGATAACGGTTCCTATTTCCGCTAGCGTGGTGGAAGATATCTCCGCCGCAATGAGTTCGTCAAAGGTGAGGGAGTTGACGGTTCTGGACCCCACGGGACCAGACGTCTGGTGGCATGGGAGCTCCGTCTAGGAGGCATGAGCCGCTCATTCGCACGAAGTTGAAACAGTGTCCTCCGCTCGTTGCCTTCCTGTTCCGTGTTGCGCAGAGTTTGCTGGGGCCCAGTCGAACAATGCTCACCATTTGCTTCTTCGACGGAGGGGGTGTCCGGAATGGGTCTGGAAGGGTTCCATGCAAGACCGCCGGTGAACTGGAATATGTGGTGGCTCGTCATGTGGCTTGTCTCGTCGGTGACCTTGCTTGCGCTGGCGTTCTTCATACCGTTCTGGCCTTGGTGGGTTCTTTCGGCTGGCGTCGGGTTCGGCATCCCAGAAGCAATAAGCCTGGTTAAGCAGAACGACAGCCTGCCGCCATTGACCCACACGATCCGGCACTTTCTTCCGGATTGGCTGGCGTTCCCGCTGATCTACGGGTTTCTGGGAACGATCGGAGCGACCTGGATTGGATTCGCTCGGGCTTGGCGTATCGGCGCGCTGTTCGCGCTTCTCGGATGGTTGACGGAGCATTTCACGGAAACGTACGGACACCCCGATCCGTTCCCCTTCACGGGCGGGGACACGAGTGAGCCGCCAGATCGATTGGCTGTGTAGAGGGTCTGATGAGAAGACTGGTTGTCTCGAACCAAGACCACCACGCCGATCGCCCTGGCCTTGCTGCAGGAGCCGTGGGCGGATGGGTAAAGCGAGGTCGCGGGCCGCGGTTCGGATAGGGCCCGCTGCCGCCTGGACGGAGAGACCTATCGCCTTCGTGGCGAATGGCCCTACGGCAGGGCCACTCGGAGCGACTCTCCCTTCTGCATCCGCGTGTAGTCACCTCGTCCGTAGTGCCAGGCGACGACATGCTCCGGAACGAGACGAAGCACCACTCGGTCCGACTCCTTCAGCGCGCCCGCGAGCCAACGCTTCCCCTCCGCCTGCCCGTAGCGAGTGGCGATGCGCTCCAGCCACCCTCTCGTGCCGTTCTTCCACACTTCCGGGGTCCCGTACGCGAGCACCGCGCGGTAGGGACGATCCTCGCTCGCGATCGACACGGCCACCGGCGATCCGTCTGCGACGTCGGCTCCCGTGCGGCGGACCTCGAGTCGCGTCGTGAACCAGAGCGAGCCGTCCGCGTAGCAGAACCAGATGGGCCTGACCCGCGGCCTTCCATCCGGTCCGATCGTCGCGAAGTGCGCGAGGTGTGCCTCCTGCAAGAACGCCTCCAGCTCGTTGCCTTCCAGCGGCATGCTCCCACCTCCTCGTTGGCTCGCATTCCACCACCCGACGCCGTCCATGAGGGCTGCGGCCGGCCCCTCGGCCCCGCCGACTCGTAGATTCCCTTGGATGAGCGACAAGGGGCCCCCTTCCTACGTGCCGCCCGGGCCACCGAAATGGCGGCCGGCCACACCCGCCGAGCCGACCCCGGCAGCTCCGAAGGGATCACCACCCCGCCGTCAGACCCTCTCCTTGGGGAACCCGCTGTGGACCAAGGCTCCGTTCCTCCTACCACGGTTTCCCGGCGTGCTCGTGGCCGTGCTGGGAGCGGTCCTGGTTCTGGCCCTCGCCACCGCGGCCAGTCCACTGTTCCTCTCCTCGGCGGGGAACGCGTCGCTGGATCGCCAGCTTCAGCACCAATACTGCAAGTGGAACGCCGGTTTCACCGTGAGCGACTACGGGCGGTTGTATGGGACGCAAGACGGACTCTCTGCCACTGAGCTCCTCAGCCAGAGGGAGGCGCTGATCACGCAGGGAGCCTCGGGGGTTCCGGGCCTCGGCCCTGAGGTGGTGACGATCCAGGGCTCTCAGGCACAAGTGGCGGCAGCAGGAGGAGGTTTCAACCCGCGATACCTGGTCCAGACGCTGTTCAGGACGGACGCGCTCGCCCACGTCCGAAAGCTCCGTTCCGTGAGCGGACCAGGCGTGTGGATCTCCGACGTCACGGCCAGTGACATCGGTGTGTCCCCAGGCGACACCGTCCGGATCCGCGTGTACCCGCGGGAGACGACGGTGCGCGTGGCCGGCATCTACCGGGCCCTCTCGTTCCTGCCCGTCAGCCAGTTCTGGTGCTCACTCACCTCGCTGATCTACCCGCAACGTACCGACGAGGTCGCGCCCCCCCCATTCATGCTGATGGACCGGGCGACGATGCTCCGGTCCGGAGCCGCGCTGAAGGACTACGACAAGTTCCGCTGGGAGTTCCCGGTGCAAGCCCGGTCGATCACGCTTCCGGAAGCGGAGCTTCTCTCGGCCCGCCTGCAGGCCCTCGACGCCGAGATGGACGATCCCACTTTGCGCTTCGCGAGCCTGCTCCCCAACGCCACCCAGGGTACGCAGTTCCCCAACTTCGTCCGACAGGCACTCGACACGGTGACGGGCCTGACCGGGCCGGTCGACATGATGTCGTACGCCGGCAGGGTGGTGGCGCTGTTCGTGATCGGCGCAGCAGCGATTTACGCCGTGCAAAGGCGGCGGGTTGAGGTGACCTTGCTCACCGCTCAAGGGATCTCCCCCGTATCGCTTGGGGCCCGGTCCGCCCTGGAGGCGCTCCTTCCAGCAGCCGTTGGCGCTGCCGCGGGTTGGGCCCTCGGAGTGCTCCTGGTGAAGGCCCTCGGGCCCACGAGTCTGATGGACCCCCGGTCCGTGCGCTCCGCGGCTTGGCAGGTCGCGTGGACGACGGCCGTGGCCGTCATCCTCCTTGGCATCGTGGCTGGGGCGGCGGTCCGGAGGGAGGCCGAGGCCCGGACGGGGCGACTCCGGGCGGCCATCTCCCGGACTCCGTGGGAGGTCGTCCTACTCGCCCTGGCCGCCGTCTCCTTCTACGAGGCCGTCATTCGGGGAACGGCGCCGGTGGAGACGACGGGCGGAGGCCTGAAGGTCGACGTGCTCCCGCTGCTGTTTCCGCTGATGTTCATCGCGGGATTCGCCGGCCTGGCCACCCGGCTGCTTCGCCGGGCGCTTCCCGGGCTGCGGGCTGCAGGCAGCAGATTGCCCTCCTCCCTGTACCTGGCCTCCCGGCGCCTGGCCGGCGCGTCCCGGATCGCCCTCATATTGATCACCGGCGCCGCGCTTTCGATCGGCATCCTGGTGTACTCGGGCGTCCTGGTGCAGTCGGTCCGAGCGACCTCGAATGCCAAAGCCCAGGTGTTCACGGGGAGCGATGTGTCGGTCACCCTCCCTCCGCGGTCGGTAATCCCCACGCTGCCCTTCCCAACGACCCGCGTGATGCGGGTGAGCCTCGGCGTCTCCGTCCTCCCCGGCGACACGAACATCAACGTGCTGGCCGTCGACCGAGCCACGTTCGCCCAGACGGCGTTCTGGGATGACAGCTTCGCGAGGGAATCGCTCCCCAGCCTCCTGGACTCGCTGGCCGGGGGAGAGGCGAGGCTTCCAATCGTGGATGCCGCCGGACTTCCACCGGGCGCGTCTTTGGACGTCGGCGACCATCACATCGCGCTCGACGTGATCGAGAGGGTCAAGGCCTTCCCTGGGCTGGTCGCGGGGCAGCCGCTCATCGTGGCCGATCGGGACACGTTCGAACGGACCCTGACGGCGAGCGGTGCGTCGATGGGTGACGTCGGCTTCACCGAGCAGTTGTGGGCGAAAGGCGATCCCAACCGGATCCTGGCGCAGATGCGCAGTGCGAATCTGCAGATCGAGGACGCCATCACGGCGGACCAGGTCAAAGACACACCTTCGTTCCTGTCCCTGTCGTGGACGTTCGGATTCCTGCAAGCCCTCGGGATCATGGCCGGTGTCATCGCGCTGCTGGGGACGCTCCTCTACCTCCAGGCTCGGCAGCGCTCGCGGGAGGTGTCCTACGCGTTGTCACGGCGGATGGGGTTGCGTAAGCGCTCGCACCGGCTGTCGGTGGCCGTGGAGCTTGCTGCGATGCTCGTTCTCTCGTTCGCCATCGGCACGGTGCTCGCTGGCGCGGCGTCTTTCCTCATCTACACGCACCTCGACCTCCAGCCGGGGATCCCCCCGCCGCCCCTTTACCGCGTGCCGTGGCTGATGGTCGGGGGCGTCGCGGGAGCATTGCTGCTGTTCGCCTACCTGGGAGCATGGACGGTCCAGCGCCGGGCCGAACGGATGAAGGTGGCAGAGGTGATGCGGCTTGCAGGGTGAAGTCGCTGCGACGTGCACAGGCGTGGTCAAGATCTACGAGACCGCCACCGGCGAGGTCCACGCCCTGAAAGGCATCGACGCCACGTTCTCGGAGAAGTCGGTCACCGCGGTGGTGGGACCGTCGGGGAGCGGGAAGTCCTCGCTCCTGCGGATCATGGCCGGCCTGGACCGCCCCACCGCCGGGTCCGTCACGATCGGGGACACCGAGCTGGCGAGGATGTCGCCGGCCGGGCTCCGCCGGATCCGCCGCCGGCTCGTGGGATACGTGTTCCAGCGTCCCTCGGACAATCTCATTCCCTACTTCACGGTCCGGGAGCATTTGGAGGCCGCGGCCCACCTCCGGGGGCTGGCGGTGGCGAATACCGAGGACCTGCTGGACCGGCTCGGCATCGGGCATCGAGCCAACCATTACCCCCACCAGATCTCCGGTGGCGAGCAGCAGCGCACCGCGTTCGCACAAGCCGTGATTGGTGCTCCGACACTGGTGGTAGCCGATGAGCCCACTGCCGAGCTGGACAGCCACTCCGGCAACGCCCTCCTCGAAATCGTGTCGGGCCTGGCCTGGGAGGGATTCAGTTCCTTCGTCATCGCTACCCACGACCCCACCGTTGTTGCCGACGCCGACCGGACGCTCTCGCTCCGCCACGGAGCGATGGAGGCCGAGACGCACGAGGCGCGGGCGCTGTCGATCATCGACGAGGCGGGCCGGATCCAGCTACCGCCGGAGGCGCTAAGACTGTTCCCAGGGCGCCGGGCGGTGATCACACAGGAGGACGACGAGGTGAGGATCAAGCCGCCGTGAGCAACGTGATGGAGGCGCGACGGCTGGAGAAGGTCTACCGCCGGGGACCGGAGGAGGTCCACGCCCTCCGGGGGGTGAGCTTCGCCCTCGCTCCCCGCGAGATCGTCGCGTTGGTCGGCCCGTCCGGTTCGGGCAAGACCACCCTCCTCAACGTGATCGTGGGGTGGGAGAGCCTGGACCGCGGGGAGATCGTGTGGAGCGACGGGCGACAGGGCATCGACCTCCGGTGGGACGAACTGGCCGTCCTCCCCCAGAGCCACGGGCTCGTGGAGGAACTCTCCGTGCGGGAGAACGTGGACCTGCCGGCGCGGCTGTCGGGCCGTCTTGATCCGAAGGCGTTCGCCCGAACGGGCGAGCTACTCGACGAGCTGGGGCTGTCCGCCCTGGCTGACCGGGCCCCGTCCGAGTGTTCGATCGGTGAGCAGCAGCGCACCGCCCTGGCCCGAGCGCTGGTCCAGTCCCCGCGGTTGGTCTTGGCCGACGAGCCCACGGGACATCAGGACGTCGAGTGGGCCAGGAAGGTGTTCCTTGTGCTTCGCCGGGCGGCGAAGCAAGGAACGGCGTGCCTGGTGGCCACGCACAACCCGGAGGCGATCGAGTGGGCGGACCGTGTGCTCACCATGCGCGACGGCGAGGTCCACGCCATCGACCCCGAAAGCACCGAGAAAGACGAGACGCCTTAGGTCCGACCGTGGGGAGAGCGCAGTCCAGTCCCGCGAGCCGCGCCAGAGCAACGCCTAGTCAGGCGTTTCCCTTGCGCTGCCAGATGTGGGTGGTCCAGTCCAGGCTGGCTGTCCCGGCCTCCTCGTTGAACTGGTCGCCGTACTTCTCGGATGCCTCGTGCATCTGGTCGTGGCTCTCCCACTCGGAGATCGTTGAGACCAGGCCAGGGTCGTTCTCGTCCTCGTAGACGCCACCGTTCTTTCCGCCCATCTCCTCCATCATGGGGGCGAACTTCTCCGACGTGGCCACGAATCGGTCGATGTCCGACACCTTCACGATGAACTGAACCAGCACCGACATGGGAATCTCCCCTCTCTCCGACGGTGCTCCCGACCCCGTCCGATGGGTTCGCCGCCGTCGGTCGGCCACCCGACAGACGAGGATGATGCAGCAACCAGCCGCTCGAGCGAAAGGGGCTAGCGGAGCCTCGGGCACGAAGCGCCCATGATTATCCTTGTCGAGGGTGTCCTCGCGGGCCCATCCCATTCGTAGGCAGGGTGAGCGCGGGAACGACCCGCACCAACAGAAGGAGTGACTCATGGGTCAGTACCTGCTGTCCACGTACGAGGTGGAGGGTGAGGTCCCGGGGGCGCCAGGCACACCCGAGGAGATGAAGGCGTTCATGGAGCGGGTGGTCGGCCTCGAAGACAAGATGGAGGCGACCGGCACGTTCGTCTTCGGCGGCGCGCTCCACGGCCCCGCCGCCTCCACGGTCCTCCGCGCGGGCGAGGGGGACGTGGTCATGACCGACGGGCCGTTCGTCGAGGCGAAGGAGCACATCGCCGGGTTCTACATCATCAACGCGGACGACCTCGACGCTGCGCTGGCCTGGGGCCGCAAGGTCGTGGAGGCGATCCAGCATCCGATCGAGGTCCGCCCGTTCCGAGCGACGGGGCGCGTCCAGGCGTGACCCGGACCGTCGATGCACGAGCGGATGCGACGCCCGTCGAACGTGTCTTCCGCGAGGCATACGGTCAGGCGGTGGCGACGCTGACACGCATCTTCGGCGACATCACGCTGGCCGAAGACGCCGTGCAGGACGCGTTCGTGGTGGCAAGCGACCGGTGGCGACGCGACGGGATTCCGCCCAACCCGGCGGGGTGGATCGTCACGACCGCGCGGAACCGCGCAATCGACGATCTTCGCCGTTCGGCCCGCGGCCGTGAGCTCGTCGAGCAGCTCGGTCCGCTCGCGCACACGCCGCATGTCCTCAACCCGGAAGAGCGGGGAGAGGACGGAGCCGTGACCGACGATAGACTCCGGCTGATCTTCACCTGCTGCCACCCGGCGCTTCGACCGGAGCACCGCGTGGCCCTGACTCTCCGGCTCCTCGGCGGCCTTGGTGTGGACGAGGTGGCTCGCTCCTTCCTCGTGAGCGAGCCGGCGATGGCGAAGCGGCTCGGCCGAGCGAAGTACAAGATCAAGGCCGCGAGGATCCCCTATCGGGTGCCGGACGAGGCCGACCTGCCGTCTCGGCTCGGGTCTGTCCTGTCCGTCTTGTACCTGATCTACAACACTGGCGCGGACGATCCGGAACGGGCCTCGCTGCGGGGGGAGGGGATCCGGCTCGCTCGCGCGCTGGTCGAGCTGATGCCCGATGAACCCGAGGCGGCGGGGCTGCTCGCCCTGATGCTGCTGAACGAGTCGCGGATCCCCGCCCGCACGGACGAGGGCGCTCTCGTGCTCTTGCGAGATCAGGATCGGACGAAGTGGGATCAAGCGCTCATCGAGGAAGGACAGGCGATCGTGCATGCCTGCATCCGTAGGGGTCGGCCGGGTCCGTACCAACTCCAGGCCGCGATCCAGGCCGTGCATTGCAACGCCGAATCGTTCGAAGCGACCGACTGGCCCCAGATCGTCGCCCTCTACGATCACCTGTTCTCGATCCTGCCCACACCCGTGGTCGCACTCAACCGCGTCATCGCGGTCGCCGAGGTCGAGGATCCGGGTGCGGCTCTCGAGGCGCTCGACGCGATCGGACCGGATCTCGACGGCTATCACCTGCTTCACGCGACCCGCGGAACGCTCCTGCGTCGACTCGGACGGCGGGAGGACGCGCGGGCCGCGTTCGAACGCGCCGCTCGGCTCGCCGCGACAGAAGCGGACCGCCAGTTCCTAGCGGAACAGATCGAGGTGTTGGCCGAGGACGAAGCACAGATCGCGTCGAGCGGATCGACCGGATCAACGAACGAAACAGGAACGCTCTGACTGCCGGGCGCGCCCGCGGGCTGGCGTTTATGCGAGGAGGACTCTCCCCGCCGAGAGCCAGTAGTAAACGACATAGGCGCCTGAGAGCATGAGCAGGGTCGCGCTCAGCCCGGTCACGAATCGCGTCACGGTCCGGATGCGGCCCACCACGCTGGCGGTGAGCACCCCGGCCAGCAGTGTGATGACGCCGAGCACCGCCGCCATCCCGGCCCCGTACAAGGCGAACGCCACAACCGCGGCCAACGTCCCCGCGGCGGCGACGGCCGTGCCCATGAGCGCGAGGAACAGGGGGAGCGTGCATCCGAGGGACGCGACCCCGTAAGCGAGACCGAACGCAGCGTAGCCGCGGGTTCCCTCCTCGCCGGCACCTCTGCCGAGGCGATCGGCGAGCCGATGTGGGAGACGCTGTCCGATCGGCCTTCCTGCAAGCGCCAGGCCGCCGACGAGGATCAACACGATGCCGACGCCGAGTCCTGCCCACGGAAGCACACGCACGATGGCGGCGGATCCGAGCGAGAACACCGCCCCCATCGCGCCGAACAGGCCCGTGAAGGCAACGGCAACCACCCCAGCGACGGTCAACGCCCTCCTTGCTCGCGACGCGATGTTCGACCGCCCGCCGTCGTCGCCGAGGTACAGGCCGAGGTACGCGGGAAGGAGCGCGAACCCGCAAGGATTGAAGGCGGCCACCCCTCCCAGGAAGAACGCGTACGACCACCAGAAGCCCCGACCGGCCCGAGATCCCGCTTCGCCGATCGACGACGAGAGCCGGTTGACGAGGATCACCGGAGCACCGCCGTCCGGCGAGGCCATGAGTCCCGCCACCAGGGCAACCACCAGGACGACAATGGTCGTCACAGCAGCGGCTCCGACCCGGGGGCGGAGCCACGTCGGAGTCGGAGTCGATGTCCCGGTTGAGCTAGCCATTGGCCTTCATCCCGCGTCTGCGAGCAGCGGCGTGACCGCCTCCTTCAACTCCGAGCTCCGGCCGATGATCGTGGTGCCCGAGCTCACCAATGGTCCCGGGATGTCCGACCAGCTCGCGTCCGGTCCGTACAGGTAGTACACGTCCCATGCCGGAGCCGCACTGCGCTCCACGTGCTCGGCGAACCAGTCGCTCGTGAGTGCGGACTCGTCCCAGAACTGGATCGCACGCGGATCCGGCAGGACGCGCTGCGAGAAGTTGGCCGCGCCTCGGTTCCCACCGAGGAACGGCACCCAGACGGCGTACACGACGATGTCGGCGTTCGGTTCTGCTTCCAGGATCTCCCGCTGCACCCAACTGGCGCCAGCAAGACACGTCGCTCAGGTGGGTGAGATCAGCAGGATCAGGCGAGCCTTGCCCGCATCGTCGTTGAACTGCCCCTGCAGCGTCTCGATGGACGTGAGGTTATGAACACCCTCGGAACCTTCGGCGCGCTCGGCTCCCGGAGGCGCCATCTCGCTGGCGCGAGTGCAGGCCGCGGCCACCACCAGCACGACGAGAACCGCCAGCAGGATCCGGCGGGCGGGGCCGAGACCCGTCCTCCTGAGAAGTTCCGTCACCTGTTCATATCTTGACACCCTGGCTGCCAACCGTATGATCCTCGCCGCCCTCAGTCCCGTACGTAGATCCGCGTCTCGGGGTGGAAGGCCGCCCAGTCGAACCAGAAGCTGTCGATGGCAATCTCGGGCACGAGCCGCTCGCCTTCGAGCGGTCCGGACACGGCGCGGCCGAGGATGCTCCACACGCTCCCCGTCTGTCGATCGGTGACGCCCGCTCGGCGAACCACGAACGTGAGAGCGCGACCGTCTACTTCCGGTCGATAGGCGGCGATCGCACCGACATCGCGCCCCCTCGATATCTCCTGCGAGTCGAGCGCCGACGCGGTGCCCGTCTTCCAGAAGACGGCGACGGGTTGCCCTGCTACCTGCTCCATGATCACTGACCATCCGCCGACGGCCTCGGCGGCGACGGTCTCATATGGAAAGGCGACCACGTCGCCGGGGCGGGCGATACCGAGTACCCGGGAGGTTGCGGGGAGGCGCTCGTCGAGTTCGCCGGCGAACAGGAGCGGGCGCTCGGAAGTGTCGAGACCTTCGTAAGGGTTCTCCCCATAGGGCCGCTCGAACCCCGTGTCGCGAGACAGGACGAGCCCGTCCGGGTGCTCGGCCCGCCAGTCGCCGAACGAGAGGATCCGCGCCGGCACGAAGGCGAGCTGCCTACCCTCGAGCTCGCCTAAGATGGCTTGACCCGTCGCCTGGGCCCAGTAGGTCTCGGTCTGGCGGTCGTACATGACCAGGTTGGCGTTGTACAGCTTGCCGGAGGTCCCGAAGTCCAGCAGTTCGCCGTGGATCGTGGGGCGTTCGAACGCGATCCCGGTGTTGCACAGCGGGCAATAGGTGACGGAGACGGGCACCCCACTGATCTCGTCGTTGACGATCTCGTGCCAAACCAAGATCTGCAGCGGATAGGCCTTCGCCTGCCCGTCGATCTCAACCGAGAGCACCGGCTCGCGCTCGGCGAGGAACGTGGCGTCCCCGGGCGCGAGGAACCTCGGATGGTCGATCGGCGGGATGCCGTCCGGCGGTGGGCCACCCGAGATGATGTCGTCGGGGTCCACGAGAGGCTTGGTCGCAGGTTCGGTCTCGGTCCCGGAGGAACCGCCGGGCTCTAGGTCCCGGTCGCCGGAGATGCCTTGACCGCACGCGGCGAGGGTGATCGCGAGTCCCGCCATCACGGCTACCAACCAGGTCCGCAGCATCATGGATCCTCATCTTGGAAGGACGCACGGGCCGCGACAAAGATTCCCGGCGACGGGCTCCACGGGAATCGCCGATGAGGCGACCGCCGTGTGGCTTCGGGCCATGTCGGCCTGCTCCGCCTGGTGGATCTGTTCGAGCCCTCGATCTGACCTAATGCCGTTCTTGGGGAATCGTCCAGCAAGCGAGAGCGTCCTTACTGGAGGACCGATGGGCAGTGACCAGGACGACTTCCTGCGAGCCACGATGGGTGCGATGGACCTCGTGTTCAACTTGTCCCGCCGACTGACCAACAGCCGGCAGGACGCGGAGGATCTCGTGCAGGACACGTACCTTCATGCCTTCCGGGCGTGGACCGATGAGCGCCGGCCCACGAAGGTGGAACCCTGGCTCGCCACGATCTGCCTGAACCTGGCTCGGTCCGGATATCGAACTCGATCGCGCCGCCCGTCTGTGGTCCCGCTCGAGGAGTGGATGGTCGAGCCTCGACCCAGCGCGGATCCCGAGTCCGATGCCATCGAGGCGATCGAACGCGAGGAGCTGTTCCGGGCGATCCGTGGACTTCCAGAGGAGCAACGGGTCGCGATCGTGCTCGTCGACCTCTCGGGGTTCTCGACGTCCGAGGCGGCCGAGGCGATGGGCACGCCTCGCGGCACCGTTCTCTCGCGCTTGCACCGCGGTCGCCGCGCGCTCGCTCGGCTGCTCGGTGACCGAATCGAGGGGGTCATTCGATGACACGTTGGATCCGACCCCGGTTCCGGCGTCGGAAACACGACCCGGAACGAAATGCCGCCGAGTACGTGACGGGCGAGCTGTCGAGGCGGGCGACCCGATGGTTCGAGGCGCACCTGCTCCACTGCGAGGACTGTTGGCGCGAGGTTCTCTTTGGGAGGCTGGGTCGGCGGATCGCGGAGGAGGCTCGTGAGCAGGCGCCCGCAAGCCTTCGCGACCGGGTCAGGGCGGCCGTGCAGCTCACCGCGGAAGGCGGACGAGGTGGGCCTCCCTTCGGCTCATGAGCCGCGGGAGAAACCCAGCTTCCGAGGTGGCGGTGGAGGGCGCCGACTTCGACGCGATCGTGCTCGGTGCCGGTGAAGCGGGCGCCATGGTGGCCAGCCTCGCGGTCGAGGCCGGGAGGAGCGTTGCTCTCGTGTATCGCGAGCCCTGGGGCAGCACCTGCCTGAACGTGGGCTGCGTCCCGAGCAAGTTCCTCATCCACCGTGCGCGCGTCGCGCATGTCGCTCGTACGGCGGGGCGGTTCGGCATCCACGCCGGCGACCCCACGGTCGACCTGCGGGCGATCGTCCAGGAGAAGCGGTCGATGGTCGACGGCCACCGGGCGGAGTCGTGGAACGGAGCTGTGTCCGCATCCGGATTGGATCTCGTCGAGGGGGAAGCGCGGTTCCTATCTCGCGATGAGGTTCGGGTCGGGGAAAGCAGACTGCGGAGCGATCACATTTTCATCGCGACGGGCATGCGGCCATGGGTCCCGCCAGTCCCCGGTCTGGAGGAGGGCCCATTCCTGACAAACCAAACCTCCATGGACCTGGCCGCGGTCCCTGAGCATCTCATCGTCCTCGGTGGCGGGTACATCGGCTGCGAACTGGGGCAGGCGTTTCGCCGGTTCGGATCCCGGGTCACGATCGTGCAACGCCGTGGCCGACTGATCCCCGAGGAGGACGAGGACGCATCGACGGTCCTTCGACGTGCGTTCGCAGACGAAGGCATCGATGTCCTGACCGATGCGGATGTTCGCTCGGTGACGTGGTTCGGCGAGCGGCCGAGCGTGGATGTCGTCGGCCCGGACACCGCGGGCGGCACGCGAGTGGAAGGGTCGCACCTGTTGGTCGCGGCCGGTCGACGGCCGAACACGGACACGCTCGACCTGCCCGCGGCCGGCGTCGAGAGCGATGAGGAGGGGTTCGTCGACGTCGACGACCGTCTGTCGACGAACGTCCCGGGCATCTGGGCGATCGGCGATGTGAACGGGCGGCAACCGTTCACCCGCGTGTGTCAGGAGGAGGGCAAGGTCGCGTACGCGAACGCGTTCGAGGGAGCCAACCTGCACATGCAGCGACACTTTCTGCCTCACGCGATCTTCACCGACCCCGAGATCGGCAGCGTCGGGCTCACGAAGGATCGGGCGCTGGCCGAGGGTCGCGACGCGGTCGCCGGGCTCGTACCGTTCGCACGGGTCGAGAAGGCCGAGCTGATCGGGGAGACCACCGGGTTCATCAAGTACGTCGCCGATCGGATGACGCACGAATTGTTGGGATGTCACGTCGTCGGCCCCTACGCGACCGATCTCGTCTATGACGCAGTCATCGTGATGCGAGCGGGCGGTCGGATCGACGACCTGGCGACGGCGGTCGGCGTGTTCCCGACACTTCAGGAGGGTATGGAGGGGACGGCTCGCGGCCTCCTGCGGCGGATCGCACCGGAGGAGGTGGCTGGGCCGCTCGTCACCGCGCATCATCGGTGAGGAGGTGAAGCCATGGCGTTCCGCTGTGAAGCATGCGGCGCGGAGTTCGACACGCAAGAGGAGCTCGATGCGCACGTACACGCCGAGCATGGAGAACACAGGGAACACGCGACGGGCGGGTTCCGCTGTGAGGCATGCGGCGCGGAGTTCGATACGCAGGAGGAGCTCGACGCGCATGTGAAGGCCGAGCACGGGGCCTGACCGAGCGATGTGGCAAGCCCTCCTCGGGCAGGGAGCCTCGGGGAGGGCTTGTTGTGTCAGCCGATCTTCTCGAGAGAGTTCGAACCTTGCCCGCTCGATGACCGGAGCGCCACCCCAATCGCGCATCCCAGGTTGGGAGCACCGACGTCCAGCATCGGGTCGACGGCGCTGATCGAACCCTGCTCTGAGCTGGGGGAATCGATCCGGCTTCACGACGTCCTTCCTTCAAGGGACCTCGAAAGGAGGAGCGATGGAGCGAAGGGTCATTAGCGTCGGCGCCCTCGGGGGTGGGGCCGGGGCGCTGGTCATGGGGTTGTTCGCCATGATCGCGGCCGCCACCTATCAGCACACCGGGTTCTTCACCCCCCTGTACCACATCGCCTCGCCGATCATCGGCACGGAGACGATGATGCGGTCGATGGGGACCACCTACTTCAGCGCGGGGCCGGCATTGCTCGGGCTGCTCGTGCACATGCTGGTTGGGATCGTCTTCGGCGTCGTGTTCGCCTTCGGCGCGTCGCGCCTGGGACTTCTTGGAGTCGCCGCGGTGCCGGTGGGCGTCGCCTACGGCCTGATCGTGATGCTGTTCATGGCGTACGTGGGCCTGCCGATCACGGCCGCGCTGCTGAGGGGCGGCGACATGGTGAGCGACATGGCGAGCCTGGTCGGCTGGGGGACGTTCACCGCCGAGCACGCCCTCTACGGCTTCGTGCTCGGGGCGGCGTGGGCGATTTGGGGAGTCACAGTGGGTGCGGTGCGCTCCACGGCAGAGGTGCGCGCCTGATCTGGGAGAGTTTCGTGCCCGTTCAGGGAGCCGTAAGCAGTTGGAAAGAAGCGCGCCATTAGGGTCGGGGGAAGGACGGTGGAGCCGCCGCCTTGAGGCGGAGAGGAGGACGCATGCGAACACGAAGTGTGTCGGCGTGGCTGGGGGTCCTCGCTCTGGCGGCGCTGTCGACGATCGTGGCAGCACCCGCGGGAGCGACCGACCTTGCGACCTACGAGGTCACGATCACCGACCTCACCGGTGGGCAGCCCCTCACCCCGCCCGTGATCGCCACCCACAACCGTGGCTTCCACATCTTCCAGGTAGGCAGGCCAGCGAGCTTCGAGGTGAAGGAGATCGCCGAGAACGGCAACCTCACTCCTCTGGTCTCTGCCCTCGGCGGGGATCGCCGAGTGTTCGATGTCGAACCCGGCGATTTCCCCCTCGTCCCGCCGGGCCTCCCCGGTTCGGGGTCGTTCCCAGACTCGGTGACCCTGACGATCTCGGGGACCTCGAGCGCGAAGTACATCTCCTGGGAGTCGATGCTTATCTGCACTAATGACGGGTTCACGGGGTTGGATCGGGTGCGCCTCCCCAATGAAGTGGGAGAGACGGTGACCCTGCTCACGAACGCCTACGACGCCGGCACGGAGGTCAACACCGAGGACTTCGCCGACATCGTCCCGCCGTGTCAGGGGCTGGTCGGTGTGTCATCCGGGGAGCCAGGTACCGGAGTCTCGAACCCGGCGCTCGCCGAGGGCGGCGTGATCCACCACCACGACGGGATCCTCGGGATCGCCGAT
>JBKPDU010000006.1:0-22925 GCA_046728055.1 Actinomycetota bacterium
GGTGGAGGAGACGTCGAACCGTCCCGATACGGCCGCCAACCGCACGCCGAGGTCTACGGTCTGGAACCCGATCGCGACGGACTGGAGATCGCGCTCCTGGGAGACGCCGACCGGAGGGAGATGCCGACGCTCGCCATCTGCCGGGGCATGCAGGTGATGAACGTCGCCTTCGGCGGGACGTTGATCCAGCATCTCCCCGACCACACCGAGTATCTGGAGCATGGGACCCCCAGCGACCAGGATCTGGTTCGCCACGACGTCAAGCTGGCTCCCGACAGCCGGATCGCCGAGGCAGCGGGAGCCGAGGTGTTGTCCTGTTCGACTCACCACCATCAGGGAGTAGAGGGACTGGGCGACGGCGTATCCGCAACCGGCTGGTCCGAGGACGGATTGGTCGAGGCCCTCGAGCGCGAAGGGGGGTGGATGGTCGGCGTCCAGTGGCACCCCGAGGACGACGCCCAACGCGATACGGCCCAACAGGCAGTATTCGACACGCTGATCGCCAAGGTGGCGCGCGCGAGTGAGTGAGCTCCGGATCGTGCGGGCTGAGGGCGATCCCACCACACGTGGTCATCGCATCGGCCGTGAGCTTCGCGATCTCATCAACGAGTCGATCGACTACTACGGACGGTACATGTCTCGCCGTGGGGTTTCGACCCAACACCTTCAAGACCTGCTGACGCCGTACCTCGTGTCGGCCGAGTCGAGCTTCCCTCAGTTCATGACCGTGCTGAAGGGGATGTCGGCTGGAGCGACGGTCCCATTCCTGGAACTGTTCGCAGTGAACGCGTTCGAGGAGCTCGAGCCGCTCCTGGAGGCACCGGAGCGAGGCACGCTGTTCCTCCGGCGCAAGGAAGGCACCCTTCCACCAAAGGGACCATGGGATCCGAGGCCGGCCATGGGACCGAGGATCGAGCGGTGCTCCAGCCTCGCCGTGACCGCGCCCGGGGTCACTCTTCTCGGACACAACGAGAACTGGCTGGCGGGGGATCTCGGCAACGTCGCGGTGGTCATCGATGTCCCCGACGACGGCTCGGCGCCCGTGGTGTCCCCGACGATCGTGTCGTGCCTTCCCGCGGTGGGCGTGAACGGCCATGGCGCGGCCCAGGGGATCGGCTCCCTGACGGCCGTGGACGACCGGGTCGGGGTGCCGCGCGTGCTCGTGTCCAGACACACGCTCGAGGCGGCAAATCGCGACGACGCCGTCCGGCGAGCAGGGACGACGTCGCGTGCGGGCGGATACGGCCACGTGCTGGCGTTTCGAGGAGGGGACGCGATGACGATCGAGACGACCGGGAGCGAGGTGGCCGTCCTCGACGGCCCCGGCGCTCACACCAACCACTACCTGGACGGCCGGCTGGCATCCCTCGGGCTCCAACCCTCCGAAGGCAGCCTGGCCCGCTTGGCTCGCATGGACCAGCTGCTCGCCGAGCGCCGCCCAACGACCCCAGAGGCCGTCATGGACGTACTCCGCGATCACGGCCACGGGCCCGAGGCCGTTTGCTTGCACCCGGACCCATCCGAGGGCGACGAGGCCTCCGCGGTGATGTTCTCCATGGTCGCGGACCTGGAGGCCTCGCGGCTGTGGGTGGCCCAGGGAAACCCGTGTGAGAGCGACTACGTCGAGGTCGACCTCGCGGGTCTGGCGTGACGCAGGCGGACCTGGCGTGACGAGGCGGGGATCTACGTGAGCTGGACGACGCCGCTCCTGTACGAGCGACTGACGTGGCCCGAGGTCCGGCGGGCGGTGGCCGAGGACCGGGTATGCCTGATCCCGGCGGGCACGCTCGAGGACCACGGCCCACACCTGCCCCTGGACGCCGACACGCGGATCGTCACCGAGATCTGCCAACGGGCCGCGGCGGAGATCCCCGAAGACGTAGTGCTGCTGCCCCCGATCATCCACGGGTTCACACCGCACCACATGGGCTTCCCGGGCCCCATCACGATCGGGTGGGACACGTTCGTCCGGTACTGCACCGACATTGGGACCTCCCTCGCCCGACACGGGTTCAAGCGGATCCTGTACCTGAACGGCCACGGCTCGAACATCCCGCTCGTGGAGATGGCCGCCCGGCTGGTGGCCCTGGAGCACCCCGACGTGCTGGCGGCGGCGGCCTTCTACCTCACCAGCCAAGACTCCATGAAGGTCCTCGACGAGGTCCGGGAATCCGAGCTTGGAGGCATGGGCCATGCGTGCGAGCTCGAGACCTCGATCTACCTCCACCTGGATCCCGGAGCCGTGGACATGGACAGGGCCGTGGACGAGAACTCCTTCCCCGAGGGAGAGAACGCCTGGATGGACTGGTCGGACGGCCCGCTCAAGCTCATGCCGTGGTGGAACGCGATCAGCCACACGGGGGTCCACGGCGACGCGACCAAGGCCACCGCGGAGAAGGGGAAGTCGCTGTTCGAAGCCGCGGTTTCGGAATGCGTGTCGTTCGTGCGGGAGCTTCGGGACAAGCCCCTGCCAGTGCGGTGGGAGCCCTCGGAACGCCCTGACTGACCGCCGGTCACCCAAGGGACCGACCGGGTGACCCGCCCCTGCCTGGAGCTTCCAAGGCCAACCGTGCTATATACGCCGCACGAGGCGGGCGCCGCGGCTCCTGGGTGATGGCGGGAGACCGCCGACCGGCACGGTCGGAAACCGGGGGAGCCCAGCCATGCGTACCAGCTAACGAGTGCACTCAGACGACAGGAGGGGGCGGGCGATGGGCCTCAACGGACGGAGGAGCGGTTCCCGGGTCGGTGGCACGGGGATCCTGGTGGTAGTGGTCATGCTCGCCATGGCGGGCTTCGCGGGGATCGCGGGGGCGCAAAGCCCTACGCCCAGTCCCGCGGGTAAGACCACGTTCATCTACGGGACCCCGGGTAGCAACAGCTCCCTGAATCCGCTCGTGGGCTACCTGGGGATTGACTACACGATCTGGTCGCTCGAGTACAACCTGCCCATCGAGTTCGCCACCCAGGATTTCGGCGCCGATCTCGACCACTCAATCGTCACAAGTGTGGACACCGGCTCGGACAACATGTCGTTCACTTACCACATGCGGTCTGGGCTCCAGTGGTCCGACGGGGAGCCATTCACGGCGAACGACGTTGCGTGGACGCTGAACTTCTACAAGGAAAATAAGATCAGCAACTACGCGGCTGATCTGAAGATCTTCACATCGGCGGAGGCCATTGACGACACTACGTTCGTCATCCATACCGACCGGCCGACCTCGGTCTTCAATGGAGAGTCCGTGTGGATGTACGATTTCATCCTCCCCGAGCACATCTGGAGCAAGCTCGACGAGCCCAAGAAGTTCGAGAACGTCCCGGCGGTCGGCAGTGGCCCGTGGGTGGTCACGCAGCAAAAGCCGGGCGATTTCGTTCGACTGGAGCGGAACCCCCACTACTGGGGGACCGAGGTCGGGCTGGAACCGCACGTGGATGTCATCATCGAAAAGCTGTTCAACGACGAGAACCAGATGGCTGCCGCCCTGGAGCGAGGAGAGATCGACTTCGCCTTCTTCGACTCCGCGAACATCCTGAACTCGTTGAAGACCAAGCCGAACGTCAAGATCCATGGAGCCCAGATCCCCCTGTTCGACGAGCTGGCCTTCAACACTGGTTCTGCGTTCCAGACCGACAAGGCAGGCGGGTTCGTCCCCCACGGTGACGGGATCCGCGCGACATCGGACCCGGCCTTCCGCCGAGCGGTCGCTCAGGCCATCGACAAGCAGACGCTCGTGGACAAGGTGTACGGCGGCTACGCGACTGCGGCCGACTCCCCGGTCCAGCCCGGCGCCACGACCGGCAACTGGGACCCCCCGCCGGAGGAGGCGCTGAACTTCGACTTGGAGAAGGCCAAAGCAGACCTCACCGCCGCGGGATACACGGACACCGACGGGGATGGGGTCGTGAACGATCCGAACACCGACGAGAACGTGGTCCTCCGCTATTTCACGAGGACATCAGACCAGAACACCATCAAAACGGCCCCCTTCGTGAAGTCGTGGCTGAATCAGATCGGCGTCGGTGTGAAGGTCTCCGCGGTGAGCTCGGGGAAGCTCACCACGATCATCGAGGCTGGCGACTATGAGTTGTTCCATTGGGGGTGGTTCCCCAATCCCGATCCGAACTACATCCTGGGCATCTTCACCTGCGAGCAGCGCGCCCCAAGGCCCGGCGTCTACGGCAACAACGACAGCTATTTCTGTGATCCGGAGTACGATGAGCTCTACGACCGGCAGCTCACCGCAACCAGCACGGAAGAGCGGGTCGACATCGTTCACCAGATGCAGGAGATGCTGTACGAGCAGCAGCCTTACATCATGCTCGCCTACACCAACTACCTCGAGGCGTATCGGACCGATCGGTTCACCGGGTTCGTCATGCAGCCGGAAGGCGTTGGGGACCTCCTGGCGACGTGGGGACCCTTCTCGTTCATCAACATTCGGCCGGTGACCGGTGAGGGGGCTGCCGCTGAGAAGAGCGAAGGGATCCCCGGCTGGGTGTGGATCGGGATCGTGCTCGGGCTGGCAGTCGTTATCGTCGGGATCGTGCTTGGACGGCGTCGGGTTAGTGACGAGGATCGCGTCTGAGCCGAGGCGGGTGAGCCGCGCAGGGAGAGATCGACCAGGGTGAGCACGCGCCGGTACCTGATCTCGAAGGTGCTCCAGGCGCTCCTCACCCTGGTGTTCGTGCTGGCGTTCAATTTCTTCCTGTTCCGGGCGGTGGGCGACCCCGTGACCCAGCTGCTGCGTGGCCACTCGGGGATCTCTCGGCAGTCGGTGGAGCAACTCCAGCGCGAGCTGGGGCTGGACCTCCCGCTCCCGCAACAGTTCGCCCACTACGTGAAGGAGACTTTGCAAGGACACCTGGGATACTCGTACTTCTACAACCTCCCGGTCTCCGAGGTGATCGCGGGGCGGATCTGGCCGACCATCCTGCTGATCGGACTTTCGACCCTCGCTTCGATCGCCCTCGGCATCTGGATTGGGATCCGGCAGGGATGGCGCCGAGGGAGCAAGTACGACCAGGGCATGCTGGGGTTCACCCTGTTCACCTACTCGATGCCGGAGTTCTGGTTCGGGCTTCTCGTGATCATGGCCTTCGCTGTTGGCGTCGGGCCGTTCCCCGCGCTCTTCCCCACGGGGGGCTACGAAACGATCGGCGCCGGCTACACGGGGTGGGCCCACGTTGTTGACGTCGCTAACCACATGGTGCTGCCATTCTTCGTCCTCACGCTGGCCTATCTGGGCGAGTACTCGCTGATCATGCGGTCCTCGCTTCTCGAGACCCTCGGGGAGGACTTCATCATCACCGCGAGGGCCAAGGGAGTACGAGAGAACCGGGTCCTGTATGGGCATGCCGTCCCCAACGCTCTCTTGCCGACGATGACGGTGACCATCCTGTCGCTCGGGTTCGTCCTCTCGGGCGTGATCACCATCGAGCTGATCTTCAACTGGCCGGGTCTCGGACTACTCACGGCGACAGCCGTGGACGCCCGAGACTTCCCCGTCTTGCAGGGCCTGTTTCTCCTGTTCAGCGCCTCGGTGATCATCGCGAACCTCGTCGCGGACCTCCTGTATTCGTACCTCGATCCTCGCGTGCGGGCGGGCTAACCATGCGACCACAGCCCACGTCGACCGAGCCCGTCATCGCCGCTCCCATGGAGCACATCGAGGCCCCCAAGGAGCCGCCCCGTACACCCAGGCAGATCGCGCGGGCCCGCCGCAAGGCGGCGGCGAAGCGCGTGTGGAAGGAGTATCGCAAGAACAAGATGGGAATGGCCGGACTGATCATCCTGGCGTTCTTCATCTTCGTGGCCATCTTCGCCCCGCTCCTGGCCAGCTCGTGCGGGCTCGATCCAACTTGTCCGTCCACGGGCCCTCAGCTCCAGCCACCGAGCTTGCAATACCCGCTGGGCACCGACGACCTGGGGCGCTCGGTGCTCACGCTCACCATCTGGGGAACCCGAATCTCGATGACCGTTGGGCTGGTCGCTACGGCGATCACGATGCTGATCGGCACGACGATCGGCCTGATCGCCGGCTATTACGGGGCCTGGCGAGAGACCGTGTTGATGCGGATGACGGACTGGTTCCTGGTGCTCCCGTTCCTCCCCCTGGCGATCGTGCTGGCCACGTTGCTCGGCCCGTCGTTCTTCACGGTCATCTTCGTCATCGGCATCACTTCGTGGCCGAGCTCCGCGCGAGTCATCCGGGCTCAGGTGCTGTCGCTCAAGACCCGCCCGTACGTCGAGCGAGCCCGGGCCTTGGGCGCCAGCGACTGGCACCTGATCACCCGGCACGTCCTGCCCAATGTCGGGCCGCTGATCTTCGCCAACACGGTGCTGATCGTGGCGGTGGCCATCCTGTCGGAGTCGACGCTGTCCTTCCTGGGCCTAGGGGATCCGCTGCACACATCGTGGGGGACCATCCTGGAGAACGCGTTTGGGGCCGGCGCGCCGTTCGCCGGGAACTGGTGGTGGGTGGTCCCGC
Organism: Actinomycetota bacterium; assembly: GCA_046728055.1. Classification (GTDB taxonomy): domain Bacteria; phylum Actinomycetota; class UBA4738; order UBA4738; family HRBIN12; genus AC-69. The sequence continues at coordinate 6,492 of JBKPDU010000006.1, forward strand.
CCGGGCTGGCCATCGTCCTGGTAGTGCTGTCGTTCACCATGATCGGGTACGCGCTGGACGACATCCTCAACCCCAAGCTCAGGGCGCGATGAGCCTCCTCTCGGTCCGCGACCTGGCCGTGAATTACCGCACGCAGGGAGGTCCGATCCCGGCCGTGCGCGGCGTGGACATCGAGATCGGCAAGGGCGAGGTTCTTGGGCTGGCTGGGGAGTCTGGGTGCGGCAAGTCCACGATCGCTGGCGCGCTCTTGCGGCTCCTCCCCACCGGTACCGAGGTCGTGGGCTCCATCCTGCTGAACGGCGAGGACGTGCTGGCCATGAGGCCGGGCCGGCTGCGGGCGGTCAGGTGGACCGAGACCTCGATCGTGTTCCAGGGCGCCATGCACGCGCTCAACCCGGTGCAGCGGGTCGGCGAGCAGATCGAGGAAGCCATCCTCATCCACCAGCAAGCCGGCGAACGGGAAGCTCACGTTCGGGTAGGCGGTCTCCTCGAGCAGGTCGGTCTGCCGCCCCGTCGGATACGTGACTACCCACACGAGCTCTCCGGTGGCCAGAAGCAACGCGTGATGATCGCCATGGCCCTGGCCTGCAACCCCAGCCTGATCATCGCCGACGAGCCGACCACGGCTCTCGACGTGATGGTGCAAGCGCAAGTGCTGAGACTGCTGAAGGAGCTCCAACGAGACCTCGGGCTGGCCATGCTGTTCATCACGCACGACCTCTCGGTGTTGATCGAGGTATGCGATCGACTGGCCATCATGTACGCGGGAAGGATCGTGGAGGAGGGCCCGGCCAGCTCGGTGTTCTACGAATCGGGGCATCCCTACACCAGGGCGCTGGCCGATGCGTTCCCCGCCATCGGGGAGGAACGGTTCCGCAAGGCTCCCTCGGGGCTTCCGGGCGACCCGCCCTATCCTCAGGATCTTCCCAGCGGATGCACGTTCCATCCACGATGTCCCCTTGCGTTCGAGGCCTGCCCCCACATCGATCCCCGGCTGTTCGACGTGAGCCCTGGGTGGCGGGCCGCGTGCCTCCTGGTCGATTCGGCCAAGCCGATAGTGGAGGACGCACGGACCGCCGGATCGCTTCAGTGAGCGACCCTGAGCAGGCAGTGGACCGCGAGGTCGCAGCCCCGTTGCTCGAGGTTCGCGACCTCAAGGTCACGTTCGCCGGGCGGGTCGGCCTGGGGGCCGGCATCCTCGGGCGGAAGGCCACGCAGTCCAGGGCCGTTGACGGCGTGAGTCTTCAGCTACGCCAGGGCGAGGTGCTCGCCCTGGCCGGTGAGTCGGGGTGCGGAAAAACCACGACCGCACGGGCAATCATGGGCCTCGAGCCACCGCGGGAAGGCGAGATCCTGTTCCAAGGCAGGAAGATCTCGAACCGCCTTCGAGCCTACCGGCGGAAGGTGCAGATGATCTTCCAGGACCCCACCGGCGCGCTGAACCCTCGTCAGACGATCTACGAGTCGGTTGCCGAAGGCCTGCGGATCCACCGCATCCACCACGGCCAGAACGGTGAGACCGAGCAGGAGCTCGTGTCTCGCGCGCTCTCACGCGCCGGGATGCGACCGCCCGAACGGTTCTTCCTGAACTACCCGCACGAGCTTTCCGGCGGCCAGCGCCAGCGAGTGGTGATCGCGGGAGCGCTCGTGCTGGACCCGGTGATGCTGGTCGCCGACGAGCCCGTGTCGAACCTCGACGCGTCGGTGCGCGGCGAGATCCTCCGCCTACTCCTCCGGATCCGCGACGACCTCGGGCTGGCCATCCTGGTGGTCACGCACGACCTGGGGCTCGCGTGGACGATCGCCGACCGGGTCGCCGTGATGTACCTCGGACGCATCGTCGAGATCGGCCCGGCCGAGGCCGTGCTCACCCGACCGCTCCATCCGTACACCAAGGCCCTGCTGAACGTGGTCCCCGAGGCCGGCGGACTGGACCGGCCCATCCTCACGGGAGAGCCGCCGGACCCCACCAGGATCCCGCCCGGATGTCGGTTCCACCCCAGGTGCCCCGACGTGGCAACGGGGGCGGCCCGAACGGCGGGGGTCGAGGACCGGTGCCGCGGGGAGGACCTCGGACTGATGGAGCTCCGTCCCGGGCACTACGCCGCGTGCCACCTCGCCGCCGTTACGGTCGGCGATGGCAGGGAGATGTCCGCCTCACGACCTAAGGGCTGACCGGCGTCGATCGGTCAGGCGTTCGCCGAGCGCTCCCGCTCCTCCTGGTCGCCTTTCAAGACGCCGAGGATCGCTTCCATCTCCGTGTCGCCGACCGGTATCTCGCGACCGGACGCCCGGGCCGCCGCGAGGAGCGTTCGTAGGTTGGACTCGGCCATCTCTGCCCGGGCCTCGAGATCCTTGACCCGGCTGGCCAACGCCTGCGCCCTCCGCTCTGCCTCGTCCCGAGCCTCGCGGGACTCGCGGACGTCCTCCCTTGCGGTGCGCAGGCCTGCCCGGAGAGAGGCTACCTCCCGACCGAGCTCGATCAGCCGCTCGATGGCCTCGCGACCGACCTCCGAGTATGTCGGCCGGGAAGAGGGGGCCGGTTCGGCCGCCGGCTGTCGAGTGGACCTCGGTTTGCGGGGCCGGGGCACCTGTTCCCGCTCTCCGGGCTCGATGGGCCTGGCGTCCACCAACCGGTACTTTCCATCCACCATCTCCAGGCGACGTCGGGCGAGCAAGGCCCGGACCGCGCGGGCTGCTGCCAGCGGCTCGGGGAGGCCCATGTCCCGGGCGATGTCGGCGGGGCTCACTTCTAGCGCTCCGCCGGGTTCGACCCTGGACGCCACCGCGGCGAGGAAGGCGTTCGCCCGTGCCAGACTCTCCTGGTTCACCACGCTATGGTGGCAACTTCTGGGCCGGACCGCCAGCCCGTGGCTCGCCTCGCCATCAACTCGCCTTAGCCGGGATTTGACCGCTTCACCCGGTGAGGTGTATACATCGTCACGGAGCCGTTGGGACCTTCGGGTTCCGGCGGCTCCATCACGTTGCCCCCTCGTTGGTGGAGATCCGGTGTCAGGCCACCGCGACGAGCCCGCCGATCGGACGGCTATTGGCGCGCCCCTTTCCGGCGTGCAAGTCGTGGATTTCTCGCGGGTCCTCGCCGGGCCGCTGGCCACCATGATCCTGGCCGACTTGGGCGCCGACGTCGTCAAGGTCGAGCGCCCGGGTACGGGCGACGACACCAGGCGGTGGGGGCCCCCGTTCGTCGGAGAGGACGCCGCGTACTTCCTCTCGCTCAACCGGAACAAGCGATCGGTCGTTCTCGACCTCTCTACCGCCGACGGAAGGGAGGCCGCCCGCGACCTGGCACTCCGAGCGGACGTGGTGGTCGAGAACTTCCGGCCCGGCCTCATGGCGAGCTTCGGCCTGGACTACGAATCGCTCGCCTCACTCGATCCCGGGCTCGTGTACTGCTCGTTGGTCGCGTTCTCCGCTGAGGGCGAAGGAAGTTCGAAACCCGGCTACGACATCATCGTTCAGGCCCTGTCGGGCCTGATGAGCTTCACCGGTCATCCGGGTGGGGAGCCCACCAAGGTCGGGGTTGCGCTCCTCGACGTGATCGCCGGACTGTACGCGGCGAACGGCATCCAGGCCGCGCTCCTGGGGCGGGCCGGGACGGGCCGGGGACGGAAGGTCACCGTCTCGCTGTTCGAAGCGAGCCTCGCCGCGCTGGTGAACCAGGCGGCGAACTATCTGCTGGGCGGAGATGTCCCCGGTCCCATGGGGAACGAGCACCCGAACATCGTCCCCTACCAGCTATTCGAGTCCGCCGACCGCCCGTTCATCCTGGCGGCGGGCAACGACAAGCTCTTCCGCCACACGTGCGAGGTGATCGGGCGGGCCACGCTAGCCGACGATCCACGGTTCGCCACGAACGATGCCCGCGTTCGGAACCGCTCCGAACTGATCCCCTTCCTCCAGGAGGCCTTCCGGGCGCGCCCGGCCGAGGGATGGCTGCGCGCGCTCGAGGACGCGGGCGTGCCGTGCGCTCCGGTCAGGAGGCTGGACGAGGTGTTCGATTCACCGGAAGGCCGGGCCATGGTTCAGCACGTGCCGGATCGAGCCCGAGGAGAACTTCGCCTGGTGGCCAACCCCATCCGGATCTCCGATGAGCTCCTGCCGGCGCGCCGCCCACCGCCCCTCCTCGGAGAGCACACGGACCAGGTCATGCCGCCGTGAACGCCTCCGAACGATGGGGGGTCGCCTTGGCGACCTGGGCCATCCCGGATGAGATCATCTCCCTCGCCCCCGAGTCACCCTGGACGTTCCCACCCGAGTTGTTCCGGTCTCGAGTGGCACCGGCGGCGACGGGTCAACCGTCGCCCACGATCCTTCGGGCGGCGGAGGCGCTGCCGGACGGCGGCACGGTCCTGGACGTCGGTGTGGGCGCAGGAGCCGCGACGGTTCGGCTGTGGCAGGTAGCGTCGCGGGTCACCGGCGTCGACGATTCCGAGGCCATGTTGGAGGAGTTCGTCCGGGCTGCGGCGGCCCAGGGCGTCGAAGCGGCCCCGGTCCTCGGCAGGTGGCCCGACGTCGCGGATCAGGTCGAGCCGGCCGACGTCGTCGTGTGCGCGCACGTCCTGTACAACGTCCAGGACCTCGAGCCATTCGTCCGGGCCCTCGACGCGCACGCCCTCCGTCGGGTGGTCATCGAGATCACGGCCTCCCATCCCCTGTCATGGATGAACGACCTATGGCTCCGGTTCCACTGCCTGGAGCGCCCCACGGAACCAACCGCCGACGTCGCCGAGGACGCGATGCGCGAATCTGAGTTCGACGTCAGGCGCGAGGACGTCGAGCGCCCGCCGCGACTGGGCGGGTTCCAGCAGCGCGAGGACGCGGTGGGCCTCATCCGCCGACGGTTGTGCCTGACGCCCGATCGCGACGATGAGGTCGCTGAGGCCCTGGGGACGCGCCTGGCGCAGCATGACGGACTCTGGTCGGCGGGACCCGACACGCAGCGCCTAGTGACGCTGTGGTGGGACAGGATCGTGCGAACCTGAGTGGACCAGATCGAAACTACCGCGCGCGACGCGACACGTAGTCCCGGACGATGAAGTCGCCGATCTCCCGATCGTCCATCAGGAAGACTCGCCCCGCGGTCAGCTTGGCCAGTCGTTCCATGAACCTGATCAGACCCGGTGAGTCCTCCAGCATGAACACGTTCACCGTCACGCCGGCGCGCGAAAGCCGAAGCGCCTCGGCCAATGTCAACTGGATGGTCCTTGGGACGGGCGGCCACGAGAAGAACACCTCCTCGCCCTCCAGGTGAGCCGTGGGCTCTCCGTCGGTCACCATGATCACCTGTCGCGTGGCCCGGGGATGTTGCGCCAGCAGTCGCGCAGCCAGGTTGAACGCGTGCTGCATGTTCGTGCCGTAGACGCGTTCCCATCCTGCGGCGGTGAGGTCCTGTGGCTCCATCATCCTCGCGTAGTCGGAGAACCCGATCATGTACAGCCGGTCGTGCGGGTATCGGCCCTCGATCAGCGCGTGGAGGGCCAGGGCCATCCGTTTGGCATGGACGAAGTGGCCCCGGAGCGGCATGGAGAAGGACAGGTCGAGCAGCAGGGCCGTGGCCGCCTCGGTCCGCTGCTCCGCGTCGACCAACTCGAAGTCGTCGGGGAGGAGATGAACCTCGGCGCCGGGCCCGCCGCGCAGGACGGCGTTGAACACGGTGCGCTGCACCGCGATCTGGCCGGTATCCCCGAACGTCCAGGGCCGGGTGGAACCGGTCGGCTCGGCCAGGCCCCCGACCTCTCGGGCATCGTGGGTCCCCTCCCGGTCCCGGCGAAGGCGCTCGAACACCTTGACCAGCGCCCGCTCGCCGAGCTTGCGAGCGCCCTTGGGCGTCACCTCCAACCGTCCCTCACGCCGAGAGACCAGGCCGGCCTGTTCCAGGGTTCGCTCGATCTGCTTGAGCCTTCGCAGATCGCGCGCGGCAGCGTCACCCAACGTGCGACGAAGGGCTTCCTCGTCGACGTCCTCCAGCGATGCCCCCGCGTACTCGCCGCGCATCGATCGGTCCAGATCCTCGAAATCGTGCAGCCGCTCCATGGCATCGACCGTCGCCGACAGCGGCATGGCCTCGTCCCCGGCCGCCAGCGCCGGATCACCCCACGACATGTCGGGGAACATCGATGCGAGATTCGCCCCCAGCCGATCGACCTCGAAGGCCAGATCCATGTCGGCCATCACCTGCTCGGCGAGAGCCTGGAGCTCGGCCCGCTGCTCGGCCGAGAGCGAGGCGAGCAGCCTCGACAGCGCTGCCATCCGTCGAGCCATGCTCTCCAGCAGCTCGTCCAGCGTCTTCGGGTTGTCGGGGAACATGTCCCCGTACCGCTGCATGAAGCCGTCGAAGTCGTGGTCTTCGCCCCGGTCCCGCCGTTCGATCATCTGGTTCAGCTCGGCCAGCATGTCCTTGAAACGCTGCATCTGCTCCGGGGAGAGGTTCCGCATCCCCTCGGCCATGTTGCGGAAGTACGCGCCGAGCACCTGATCCCTGAGGTGTTCCATCAGCTCGTCGAAGTCCCGCTGCGCCTGCCGGTCGACGAAGCGGTAGTCCGACAGCTCTTGGATCTGGCCCGGGACGTCCGGCGGTAGCGAGCCCAGGACGGCCTCGCGCATCCGGGCGTCCTCCTCTGCCATGAACGAGAGCGTCGAGAGCTCGCGTTCCACGATCTCCCCAAGCCGCTCCCGGATCTCCTCAAGCGGGCCCTGGAGGTTCAGCCGGGCCTGCTCTCGGGCCCGCGCCTCACGCAACCGCGCCCGGAGCGCGTCGAGGCCGCCGAATCGCCCTCGCATCCCTCGCCGCAGCAGGCCGGACATCGCGCCCTGCGCTCCGGCGCCCGACAGCAGGTCCTCAGACATCTCCTCCAGGAGCTCGGCCGCCGGGACATCCGGCCCGAACGGGTCCTGGCTGCCGTCCCACTGTGAGTAGCGCGAACGCATCCCACCCAGGGTACGCCGGGTCCGGCGGAACGTGGTTCGGCGTTACGAAGAGCCGAGCCCCGTGGTGAGCGCCCGCAGCGCCAGGCCGAAGCTGAAGAACGACGCCCACGCGAACGGGATCCACGGCTGGGCCCGGAGCGGCTCCTCGCGAGCGAATGCGTGCGCGATGACCAGAACGACGAGGGGTCCGAACCCGTAGACGTAGTGGAGCCAGGTCCCGGGCCGGTATCCCAGGACGAGCAGCACCACGCCGATGAGCGCCTGGAGGACGGCCACGGTCTGGACCACCGCCAGCCACCTCCAGAACCAGTCGCCCGCCTGACGCTTCGCGATCCAGATCACCAGACCCCACAACCAGCCAACGGCGAAGAGCGCGACGACGATGAACCCGATGATTTCGTGGACCCGAGACACGCGGGCAGATCCTACGAGGCCGGGGGTCCCTCGTACCGGTACGCACCCAGCCTCCCGGTCTGTTCCTTGTTCAGTCGGCGGGAGAGATGCAACCCCTCGAGGGCGAACTCCACGGCGGAGGCGGCCACGCCGGGACTCTCCTCCTCCACGCCCAGCCGCTCGAGCAGCTTGGCCAGTCCAGGGAGATCGCCGAACTGAGCGAGCACGTCGGAGGCAGGGGTGAGATCCGAGGTTTCGGCCACGAACCCGCCCCCGAACTTCGACAGGATCGGGCCGAAGTCGAACCCGGACAGCCGGCGGCGGAACACCTCCAGCTCCGCCGTGCGGAGAGCTCGCAGTAGGATCTCTTCTTCCCGCCCCTCCTCGATGGTGTCGAACTCGATCCGCCCGAGCGAGGCCTCCAACACGGCCGGAAGGTCGCACACCCGGGGCACGGCCTCGGGCTCGTCCGCTCGAGCCGCCCGGCGGACCGCAGCCGCCGACATCGTCTCGAGGTTTCCGATCGAGTACCGCACGGAGACGCCCGATCGATGGTTCACGTGGGGCGACCGCCTGAGTTCGGCGGTCAGGGCCGCCAACACTTCCTCCATGTACCGAGGAACGCGGATCCGCGCGTGGCCGGCCGGCGGGCGGGCCTCCTGGTCCATGATCCGGATCTCGTCGGCGAGCGACTCCGGGTAGTGCGTCCGGACCTGGGTGCCGAACCGGTCCTTCAGGGGCGAGACGATCCGGCCGCGGTGGGTGTAGTCCTCCGGGTTCGCCGTCACCACGAGGAGCAGGTCGAGCGGGAGCCGGATCCGGTAGCCGCGGATCTGAACGTCCCGCTCTTCCAGGATGTTGAACAGCGCGACCTGGATGCGCTCGGGGAGATCGGGCAGCTCGTTGATGGCCACGATGCCGCGATTGGTTCGTGGGATGAGCCCGTAGTGGATGGTGAGCTCGTCGGCCAGGTACCGTCCCTCCGCCACGCGGATCGGATCCACGTCGCCGATCAGGTCGGCCACCGAGGTGTCGGGAGTTGCAAGCTTCTCCGCGTATCGCTGATCCCGTCCGATCCAGGAGACAGGCGCGGCGTCACCCTCGGTCGCCACCAGCGCTCGGCAGCGGGCGCAGATCGGCCGGTACGGGTGATCGTTCACTTCGCAGCCGGCGATGACCGGCGACTCCTCGTCGAGGAGCCCCACCACGTTTCGGATCAGCCTGGTCTTCGCCTGTCCGCGCTCGCCGAGGAGGATCAGGTCGTGGCCGGCGAGGATGCCGCGCTCCAGGGCGGGGAGCACCGATGTATCGAACCCGACGATCGAGGGGAACAGCTGCTCCCCGCGGCTTAGCCTGGCCAGCAGGTTGGCTCTGATCTCCTCCTTCACCGTGCGGTCGGGATAGCCGCCGGTGCGGAGCTCTCCGATGGTGGTCGGCTCACCCATGGGGGTCAAGCCTACCGGGCGGCCGAAATAAGGGAGGCGCTCCGGCAGATGCTTTGATACAAACTCATCCGTCGTCACGTGATGCGCATCACGTGAATCGCATGGTGAGGAGCCCCACCGCCAGCAGGACCATGGCCAGCGAGAGTTTCCTGAGCGCCGCCTCGGGGGCTCTGCGGAGCGTGGTGGCGTCGAGCGCCTCCACGCTTCCGTCCGCCAGCGTGAGCTCCCCCGAGACGGACCTGACGTGCCGCCGCAACCGCCTGACCGGGGTCGAGAGCTTGCGCTGCGCTGCCGACAGCGCGGCGCACGCCCCCGCGACGAGCACGGCGGCCGGGGTCAGCCGCCCGGCCTGTGCGAAGAACCCGGTCAGCGCAGGGAACGATCCCCAGGCGAGCGCGAACCACAGGTCGGAATGGAACCGGCCACCGAACAGCTCCAGATTGTAGGCGACGACGATGAACCCCCCGAACGCGATGAACACGAGCAGCCACGGGCTCACCTCGATCACCCCGTCGATCCCCAGCGCGATGGCGCCGGCCAGCCCAACGATGGCGATCGTCCACAGCATCCCGTCAGAGATCCGGGTCGACAGGGGCCGGCCATGGAGCTCGTCGAGCGCGTGCGCTGCCAACCCCATGCCCAGAAGGAACGCGACGAGGCTCTCCGCGAGCCACCGACCGTTCACCTCGGACGCGAGCGATGCCCCGATCGCCACGTACGACAGGTGCCACAACGTGTACGGCGGGTGCAGCAGCGTCCAGTAATCTCGCCATCCGCCGGGCGTGAGCGCGTAGAACGCAGGGCCTTCGGACCGCTCAGGCACTGGTCACCGGCGTGCGTTTCACACCCCAGATGACGATGCCCGCCCCCAGCCCCATGACTCGGCTCCGAATGCTGCGGATCCCGGCCTCCTGCCACATCCGGATCTGGACCGGCAGCGGGTATCGCTCGTAGAAGCGCTCGATGTTCGGACCAAGGAACCGGCCGGTTCGACGCCATGCATCCGACGCCACCCACCCCACCGCAGGCATCACCGCGCCTGTGTACGCCCTCCATCCCAGGTGCGCGTACGGGTTCTGCGGGACGTGGAACTCGAGCCCGGCGAGGACGCCGCCGGGCCGAAGCACCCGCGCCAGCTCGGCCAGCGTGGCCTGAGGATCGTCCACGTAGCGCAGCAGGTATGTGAACGTCAGGGAATCGAAGGCCTCGTCCGGGAACGGCAATCGCTCGGCCTGCCCCAGGACGAACGAGATGCGACCGTCAAGGCTCTCGTCGTCCACTGCCTGGATCCCCCGCCGGAGCATGGGTTCGCTCTGGTCCACCGCGACGATGCGGACATTGCGGCGCCGGGCGAGCTCCCGAGCAACGAGCCCCGTCCCGGTGGCCACGTCCAGGACCCACGCCCCGGGGATGGCATTGACCTTGGAGACCAGGAACCGGCGCCATCGGGGATCCTGCCCGAACGACAGGATCGCCCCCATCCGGTCGTACTGAGGCGCGATGGCGCTGAAGAGTTGCCTGGCGAACCGGGTGCGCTCGGATGCCATCAGGTGGCGAGACTACGCCGGTACGCTTGAGCCCGCCGGCTCACGTCAGCGGGAAGGGCAACTGCCACCACCACGGCGTGGAGCTGACCTCGATCCGGTCCACCCATTTCACCCACCAGAAGCCTCGGCGCCCCGGCGCGACCAGCCTGATCGGAGCGCCGTGCCCGGCGGTGAGCGGTTGGCCGCCTACCCGTGTGGCCAGCAACATGTTGCGCGCGTCGGCGATGGGGAAGCGCCGGCCGTACCCAGTGAGGGATCCCACGCCGACGCTCCGGGCATCGGTTGCACCGCCGAGGACTTTCCAAAGCAGGACGCCCTCCCAGTCCTGCTCCGAGAACCACCCGCCGGTGCAGTCGAGCGTCGCGCGAACCCTGTCCCGAGAGCCGAGTAGCTCCTCGAAGCCTATCGCGCGCTCGCCGCGATCGGTAACCATCCTCAGACGCCACGCGGACACGTCGACATCCGGTACCGAGTCGTTCAGCCATTGCGTCACCGGCATGGCCGCCGGGTCGAACGAGGCCGCCTCATACGAGCCGGTGAACCTTCGATCGGCTCCGCGTAATGCCGTGGCCCGGACAAGCCCCTCCATCGCCCCATACACCGCGACGGATCCTCCCAACAGAGCACCGCTCCGAAGGAGGGCCCGTCGCGACAGGTCGGTCTTCCTCGGCCGGACTGGTCGTGCCATGACATGCCACACGGCGAATGGGATCGATGCGATCGCGGCGCCCACGTGGATCCGCATCACAGTGGTCCCTCGGAGAAGACCCGTGACGTGCGTCACGCCCGTGAGTACCGCGATCACAATCAAAAGACCGAGGGCGGCCGACGGCCACGAAGCAAGCCCACGTCTGCCGAATCCGCGTAGCGAGATCGCCGACTTCCACGGACCGAGCAGCACCATGGCGACCCCTGCCACCCCGTGCCCGATCGCGACCCACCTGCCCCAGCCTTCGCCGATCGCGAAGACGAGGGTCCCGGTCAGGAACACCAGGCCGAGCAGCACGAGCAGGGCGAGGTTGGTCCTCCTGCCTGCGGGGAAGCGTTGCAGCCCCACCGGGCGAGCCTACGACAGACGGAGGGAACGAGGGAGGTCGGCGATCGAGTCGATCACGTGATCAGGCTGGTTGGAAACCCGGTCCAGATCCGTTGTCATGAACTTCCCCGTCCTCACCAGGATCCCCACGAGCCCGGCAGCCTGTGCACCGAGCACGTCGTTCACGATGTCGTCGCCGACCATCGCGGTTCGCTCGGGCCGTGTCCCGAGGGTCTCCGCGGCTTCGTGGAAGAACGTCGCGGACGGCTTTCCGCAGATCACCGCAGTGCGGCCCGTCGCCTCTTCCAGCCCAGCGATGAATGCGCCGCCGTCGAGCTGTAGGCCGTCCTTCGTGCGCCAGTACATGTTGCGATGCATCCCGATGAAAGCCGCTCCGTCCATCAGCATCCCGAAGGCCCGGTTCACGCGCTCGTAGCTGAAGTCCGGGCCCGCGCCTCCGACGACCACAACGTCGGCATCGTCCCCGACCAGCTCCACTTCGGGCAGGTCAGCGCTCGGATCGCCGTCGGAGAGCAGCAACACCCTTGCTCCGGGGTGATGAGATCGAAGGTATGCGCCCGTCATCACCACCGCCGTCACGACCTCATCTCCGGTCACGTCGATGCCTGCGTCACGGAGGGTCCTGCCCAGCTCGTCTCGGCTGTGCGTGGTCGTGTTCGTGACGAGCCGGAATGGGATCTGCCGTGCTCGCAACCACTCCACCGCTTGAGCGGCCCCGGGGATCGGTTCCCACGACACGACCAGGACCCCGTCGATGTCGAGCAGGACGCCGTCGATCCCGTCCACGTCGGCAGTCTATTCAGCCGCCGGGGACGACCTCCACGCGGATGGGCGCTCAGCATCCCTGGCTCGCATTCGACGCCATTCCTGATAGGGGGCGATGTACCGGTACCGCGCGGGGAGCAAGGGCCGCAGAAGGCGGGTCGCCGCGAACGTCGCCCCGATCGCCGTCCGGGTGACCGGCGGCGTCGAGATGCCGTACATCTCGCGGAGCTCGGGCGGGAGCGTGGCGAAGGCCTGGCGTGACACGCCTCGGAGGACCGGCCGCCATTCGGCTTCCTTCGGCGGGTCGTGGAAGAGCTGCGCCACCCTGCGAGACGACTCCGTCGCCCGTAGGATCCCGCTTTCGATCACCCCGCGGATGTAGGCCCGAAGCCCTGGGACGGTCTGAGGGATGACCGTTCGCGGGATCCGCACCAGCTCTCCGGCCAGCATCTGCTCCTCGTGGAACCGCTGGCGCCCGGCATCGTCCAGCCGCCCTACCGTGAGCGCTTCGAACAGCAGCGCGCTGTCGACCAGACAGGCGTGGACCCACAACAGCAGCTGCGGATCGAGCGCGTCGTACGAAAGCCCGGTGACCGGGTCGACTCCGTTGATCCGGGCGTGGACCTCGTTGATCCGGCCCGCGGCGGCGTGCGCTTCGGCCTTCGACCCGAACGTGATCGCATAGGTCAGCATCAGCGTGCGCTGAAGTCGCTTCCAGGGATTCCGCTCGTAGAATCCGGTCTCCCGCGCGCCGGCGATGACGAGCGGGTGTGCCGCCTGCATCAGGACCGCGCGAGCGCCCCCAAAGAGCACCGTCACCTCCCGATGGACCTGCCAGGAAACGCTGTCGGGCCCGAAGTAGCCGACATCCTCGGTCATTGAGCCCACTGTACGGTCCCTCTTCACGAACCGGTGACCCCCGCCATCCGTCGGAGCTCCCTTGCCACCGGCTCGGCCGCAAGGATGACCAAGTGGTTGCGAGCCCTGGAGCCACCCACGTACACGTATCGGGCCAGGTTGTCCGGCCGCCTGTCGTCCAGCTCGGCCAAGATCACCACGGGACGCTCCAGGCCTCTGAAGCCGTCCACGCTGGTGGCCAATACGGATCGCGGCTCCGGCTCATCGGACAACCGGAAGCCGTCGACGATTCCGCGGCTGCGCAGCCGGCTCTTCTCCTTGCTCCCGGGCGTGAGCACGACGATGTCCCCGAGCGAAACCCTCTCTTGTCGAACCAGGTCTCCGAGCACCAGCCCGAGGAGATGCGCAAGGTCGTCGTCGTCCCGATACTCGAGGATCTGGGGTGGTCGTCCAGCGGGACCCTTTGCCGTGCGCTCGCCCTCACCCTCATAGAAGACCGATACGAACTCGTGGATGGCCTTGGTGTTCCGGACGTTGGTCGGGAGTGGAGCCACGCGAAGCTCCGGCCCGACGGGCAAGGCGTCGCCGTAGAGCTTCTGGTTGTCATCGGCGAACAGATAGAGCATCCCCTCCTCGCGATCCCGGTGCAGGGCAAGGAGCGCCGGCCACCACCATTCCCGGAAGTCATGGGCTTCGTCCACCACCATGGCGTCGTACCGCGGGCCGAGGATGTGGGCCGCGCGTTCCAACGATTCAGGAAGCTCGCGCTCGAAGAGGTCCGAGCCCGGTTTTCCAGGGCCTCCAGGAAGCGCGAATCCGGCCTCCTTTGCCATCCGGATACAGACATCGTGGAAGCCGCCGACGTCCAGGCCCTCGACTCCTTCGGTCGATGCCCTCAGGTACTGGCCGAGGCGCCGGCTGAAGCACGTGAGCAGGGTCCGAAGCCCGCCTGCCGCAAGCCGCTTCGAGAGCTGGATCGCCAGGAGCGTCTTGCCTCCTCCAGCCGGACCGGTCACGGCTGCCCGCTTGCGATGGGCCACGAAGCTCAGGGTCCAGGCCTGATCGTTGGTCAGCTCGACGATCTTCCGATCCCCCTCGCCGAACCCCGTGGCGAGCGGCGAAGGAACCTCCACGCGGAATCCCAGGGCCGTGGCCAGGGCGTCCATCCCTTCCGTCCCGAACCTGCGTCCGGCCCGGAGCCAGAACCGCATGACTTCGGGTACGCGCTCGGCCAGCCGCTGCAGATCGTCGCGATCGATGGCCGTCTCCGGCGGCGCACTCGGATGGGCCGGCGCGTCGTAGACGTCGTCGGGGAGGGCCACCCCGTAGCCGTAGGACGGCTTCCACCGCTCCCAGCCCGGCTGTGCCGAGAGGATCTGCACGAGCGAGTGCATCTCATCGGCCGCCTGATGGAACGGATCCTCGTCGAGGAGGTGCCTGCCCGAGCGACCGGACTGGGTCCACCGTTTGGTGTGGGGGTCGAAGGAGATCGAGCCCCCTTTGGCCTCCACGATCAGGAGGCCGTTCCGAGGGTGGCCGATGACGAAATCCGCCTCGCCCTGGATCGGACCATCCCGGCCGGCAAGCACCCAGTCGACGCTGTGGTAGACGACGTACTCATCGTCCAGCTGCCGGAGGAATCCCTCGTACAGCCGGCGTTCGGCCGCGCTGTCCGTTGGAACCATCGGGAACGGAACCATCCGAGCCATCCGCCGCGATGCTAGCCGCGCCCGCCGAGGGCTGGACGCGGTGGCGCGTCCGAGGGAGAATCCAGGCGCTCCCGCACACTGGACCTGGGCATGATCCTCTTCGTCTCCGTCCTCCTGCTGGCAGTAGTGATCGGGTACCTGGCTGGAGGACGACTACGCGGCTTCGAACGCCTGCACCTGCGTCACTGGTGGCTGGCGCCCATCGGGTTGGCGCTCCAGGCGGTCCCGCTCCCCGACGCCCCTCACGGCACCGACTTCCTTGTGAGGATGGGCGTGCTCGGAGCGTCCTACCTGCTCCTGCTGATCTTCGCCGGCATGAACCTCAGGGTCCCCGGGATGCCGCTGCTGTTGGTCGGGCTCACCCTGAACGCGGTGGTGGTCATCACCAACGGTGGAATGCCGGCGAGCCGACAGGCGCTCGAGTTGTCGGGGCAAGCGGAGGCGCTGGAGCGCATCAACGAGCACGAAGGGGGCAAGCACCATGTCATGACGTCCGCGGATCGCCTGACACCGCTTGCCGACATCATCCCGATCCCCGAACCGATCGGTCAGGTTGCAAGCATTGGCGACGTGTTCATCTACGCCGGGCTCGTTTGGCTCATCGTGGCCGTGATGCGAGGGCGGACTGGGGAGCAAGCTCCTCCTCAGGCGGGGTGGCGGTACCGGGGGAGGCATCGCCCCGGCTCGGCTGAGGCTCCTGGACAGGCGCCGCCTCCTGCTGCAGCCACGACGTGGGGAACATCACCGTGATCTTCGTCCCCGCGCCGACCGCCGTTTGAATATCGAACGTCCCGCCGCCCACCGTAGCCCGCTCGCGCATCATGGTCAGGCCGTAGTGCCCTTCGGGCCCCGGTGCCTCGGCGTCGAACCCAGAGCCGTCGTCCTTCAGCACGAGCTCCACGTTGTCCCCGAGCTGTTGGACGGTGAGCCACATGTTGGTTGCATGCGCGTGCTTCAGAGCGTTCATCACGCCCTCTCGAGCGATGTGGTAGACGAGCAGCGCGATCGGAGCCGGCAGGGCGACCTCCGAGATGTTGGTGTGGAACCGAACCTCCGAACCGCGACCCACTTCCGAGATGAATCCGTGAAGGGCCTCCTCGAGACCGGCGCGACCGAGCGGCGACCGGTGCAGGTCGCGGATCAACACGCGGATGCGGTCCGACGTCTTCCCCTTGGTGTCCTTGATCTCCTCGAGTGTCTTCTCGGCGTCGTCGAGCTTGCCGGCGGCAAGATGTCGCTTCGCAATGTCCACCTGGAGCGAGAGCTTGAACAGGAGTTGGGCCAGATCATCGTGGAGGTATGCCGCGATCTGCGCCCGCTCGTCCTGGCGTTCCTCTGCCATCCTCGTAGAAAGTGCCCGAAGGACGTGCTCTCGATCTTGTAGCTCCCTATGAGCCTCTTCCAGAGCCTTGCTTCGGAAGAACATCTGCCGCGCAAGCAGCAGAGGGAGGACGTATCCCGGTACGACCCAGAACGATACACCTGGGATGGCGAACAACTTAGCCAGGAACAAACCGAAAACCGCAAGGCCAAGGTAGCTGATGAGAAATTCAGTCGGACTGCCGATTCTCATTCGACGAATGACATTCAGAGGTGACATTCTGTACTGAATGCTTGCGCCAACCGCCACGAGCCCAGTGTTGACGAGATAGTCCACGATGGCCGCAAGAGATGCCGCGACAACCAAAACGACAGTCGGAGATGTGTCTATC
>JBKPDU010000007.1:0-20666 GCA_046728055.1 Actinomycetota bacterium
GGAGCCCGATCTGGTCGCTGAGCTCCTCGAGCTCGAGCGGGACGCGCTCCGCACCCGGGTCCACCTGCACGAGGACTCCATCCCGGTCCTCCGAGCCCTCCGCGCTCGGGGGGTACGAACCGCGCTCGTCAGCAACTGCTCTCGGTCCACTCGACCGGTCGTGGAGGATCTCGGCCTGGACCGGGAGATGGACGCGGTGGTGCTGTCCTTCGAGATCGGAGCGGCCAAGCCGGACGCCGCCATCTACCGCGCCGCCCTCGACCGATTGGGATCGGAACCGACCGGCGCCGCGTTCGTGGACGATCAGTCCGTCTATTGCGACGGGGCGGCGGCCCTGGGGATGCGGACCTATCTCATCCAGCGAGACGCATCGTACGGCGACGAGATCTCGGCGGACGGCCACACGCTGATCCCCGACCTCGCGGCCCTGTTGGCCTGAGGACTACGCGAGGTTCAGGTTCCGGCGGATCTCCTCCAGCCTGGCCACCCGGGCCTCCGTCGGCGGGTGCGTGGAGAACAGGTTGGCAAGCGACCTTCCCGCGCCGCGGCCCTGGAACGGGTTCACGATGAACAGGTGGGACTCGGCCGGGCTCACCGAGGCGGGCACGGGCACCTGCTTGGAGGCGGCGTCGAGCTTTCGGAGGGCCTGAGCCAACGACTCCGGGTCACGGGACAGCAGGGCCCCAGACTCGTCCGCCTGGTACTCGCGCGACCGTGACACTGCCAGCTGGATGATCGCCGCCGCGATGGGGGCAAGGATCCACGCGATGAGGAATGCGAAGGGCCCGAGCGCGTTGTCCCGGTCGTCGCTGCCGCCGAAGAAGAAGGCGAACCTGGCCAAGAGCGTGATGGCCATGCCGATGCCCGCCGCGATGGAGTTGATCAGGATGTCCCGGTTCTTCACGTGCGACAGCTCGTGAGCCAGGACCCCCCGGAGCTCTCGTTCGTCCAGGATCTGGAGGATCCCTTTCGTCACCGCCACCGAGGCGTGCTCCGGATTCCGACCCGTGGCGAAGGCGTTCGGCTGGAGCATGTCGGAGACGTAGATCCTCGGCATGGGGATGCCCTCGGCCTGGGTCAGCTCCCGGACGATCGCGTACAGCCGCGGGTACTCCTGCTCCGTGACCGGTTTTGATCGGGTCGTGGCGATGGCGATCCTGTCCGAGAACCAGTACAGGGCGAAGTTGATGGCCAACGCGATGAGCAGGAAGCTCCATCCGCCCGCCGAGCCGAAGAGCGCGTACCCGATGAGCACGAACAGCCCGCCCAGGGCGGCGATCAGCAGCCATGTCTTGGCCCGGTTGATCCCGATCACGTCTCCGTCACGCTCCTTCGACAGTGGTCACTTTCGTCCTTCGCTATGAGCTTACGTCCGGTTCGGACGAACGTGGTGGGCTACGGGGCCGCCAGCGTGGACAGCGGCGGGAAGTGCGCCAGGAGCTCGGGGTAGATCCCGATGGCCAGGATGGCGAACGTCGCCAGGGCCGCGACCCCCGTGACCAGGGCCGGCGAGGCCGGTGGCCGCTGGACGCGGGGCTCGACGAACACCACTTCCCGAGCGACGCGCAGGTAGTAGTACAGGCTGACCACTGAGTTCAGGACCATGATCACGGCCAGCCAGACCCCCAGGCCGCCGCGGCTGATCGCGGCGGTGAACACGAAGAACTTGGCCCAGAAGCCGCCGGTGGGTGGGACGCCCCCGAGCGAGACCATGAACACGATCAACCCGATGCCGAGCACGGGGGCCCGGCGGACCAGGCCGGCGAAGTCCGAGATGAGCAAGCTCGGGGACTCCCTGGACAGGGCGATGACCACGGCGAAGGCTCCCAGGGTCATGACCGAATAGATCAGGATGTACGTCGTCGCGGCGGCGAAGGCGGCCTCGTTCACGGTCTGATCCTCCGAGACCAGCGCGAACGGGAGCAGCATGTACCCGGCCTGGGCGATGCTCGAATACGCCAGCAGCCGCACCATCTGCCGCTGCTGGAGGGCCACGAGGTTCCCCACGGTCATGGTGAAAACCGACAGGACGGCGAAGATCGGGGTCCAGAACTCCCAGCTCGCGGGGAAGGCCACGAACATCAGTTGGAGGAGACCGGCGAACCCGGCGGCCTTGGAGGCCGTGGCCAGGAACGCCGCCACCGGGACCGGAGCACCCTCGTAGGTGTCGGGCGCCCAGAACTGGAAGGGGAATGCCGAGACCTTGAAGGCGAACCCGGCCACGATGAACAGGATGGCCGCCAGGGCCAGCGTCTCCTGCCCCTGCGGCAGCGTTCCCGACAGGGATTGCCCGATCTGCGTCAGGTTCGTCTCCCCCGTCACCCCGTAGATCAGGCTCATCCCGTACAACATGACGGCCGAGGACAGCACACCGAACAGGAAGAACTTGATCCCCGCCTCGTTCGAGCGCGGGTCGGACTTGCGGAACGCCACGATCAGGAACCCCGGCGCGGACACGAGCTCCAGCGAGATGAACAACATCACGAGGTCCCGCGAGGAGGGCATCAGGATGCAACCGAGGAAGGAAGTCAGCAGCAGGAAGTAGAGCTCTCCCTGGTACCAGCGTCCGTCGCTGAAATAGCGGAGCGAGACCAGAAGCACGAGTTCCGCGACGGACAGGAAGAAGATCTTGAACAGCAGGGCGAAGTTGTCCACCACGAACATGCCGTTGAACGTGGTGCGCTCCGAGCCGATCAGGGTCAGCGTGGCGATCAGCGCGGCCAGGATCCCCAGGAACGAGACCGGCATGGCCACCCATTTCCGGCGGGGCCGGGCGAAGGAGTCCGCCACCAAGACGACCAGGATCGTGCCGGACAGGATGAGCTCCGGGAGGATGGCGTGGTAGTCGATGCGCATGGGCCAGGCTCCCCTCCGCCGGCCGCTATCCGCCGAAGAGCGACATGAGTCCGGAGACAGCCCCGTCGGTCACGCCCAGGATCAACCTGGGGAACAGGCCGAGGGCCACGATGGCCAACAGGAGTGGCACCCACGACACCCACTCCACGGTCACCATGTCGGGCAGGGCCGATTCCCGCCATCGCTCCGGCAACGTGCCCATGTTGACTCGCTGCAGCATCCACAGGAAGTACCCCGCGGTCAGGATCGTGCCCACCCCCCCGGCCACCATGAACCCCCGGAACAGGGCGGTGTTCAGGGCTTCCGCGGGCTGGTACGACGAGAGCAACGCCATGACCTCCCCCCAGAACCCGGCCAACCCGGGCAGGCCGAGCGAGGCGATGGCCACGAAGGCGAACACGCCGCCCAGGTACGGGAGCTTCTGCATGAGGCCCCCGCCCAACTCGGCGATCTCACGGGTGTGGTACCGGTCGTAGATGGAGCCCACGCAGAAGAACAGCATCCCGGTGATCACGCCGTGCGCGACCATTCCGAAGATGGCCGCGTTGATCCCGATCGGCGTGAGAGTGGCGATGCCCAGCATGACGAACCCCATGTGGCCGACCGAGGAGAACGCGATCAGGCGTTTCAGGTCCCGTTGCGCCAGGCAGGCCAGCGCCGCGTAGACGATGGCGATGGCCGCAAGGCCGCCGATCCACGGCGCCCACTCCCGCGCAGCGTCGGGCAGGACGGGAAGCGCGATCCGGACGAACCCGTACGTGCCCATCTTCAGCAGGACCCCGGCCAGGAGGACCGAGCCCACGGTGGGCGCCTCGGTGTGCGCATCCGGGAGCCAGGTGTGGAAGGGCCACATCGGCACCTTGATGGCGAATCCGAGGAAGACCCCGACGAACGCGACGAGCTGGAACGTCGTGCTGAACCCTCCCGCGGCGGCGAATTGTTGCAGTGCGACGACGTCGAACGTGTGCGCGCCGTTCACGTCCGACCGGAAGTACATGCCCAGGAAGGCCAGCAGCATGAACACGCTGCCGAACAACGTGTACAGGAAGAACTTGATCGCCGCGTACTCGCGGTTCGCGCTCCCCCAGATCCCGATGAGGAAGTACATGGGGACCAGGACGAGCTCCCAGAAGACGAAGAACAGGATGAGATCGAAGGCGATGAAGGTGCCGGCCATGCCGGTCTCAAGCAACAGCTGCAGCGCCAGGAAGGACTTCGTGCGGCCGGGGCTGGGGACGAACCGGTAGCTGTAGATCGCGCACAGGAACGACAGGGCGAGCGTCAACACGTACAGGGGCAGGCTGATCCCGTCGATCCCCACGTGATAGCGCGCTCCGATGACCGGGATCCATTGCGTGTTGACCTCGAACTGCAGGCCGTCGCCGGCGCCATAGTCGAACCCGACGGCGATGACCAGGCCGACGATCAGCGCAGCGGCCGTGAAGAGCACGCCGAGGGAGCGGACCAACTGGTCCCGCTCCCTCGGCGTGAACGCGATGACGATCGCTCCCACCAGGGGCAGGAACGTGGCGATCGAGATGGCCCAGTCCTCCCACCCACTGTTCATCCGCTCTCCCTCCCTGTCCTTTAGACCCTGGTGATCACGATGGCCAGCACCAGCACGCCCACGAACAGGAACGCGGCGTAGCGCTGGACGTTGCCCGACTGCAGGTACCGGAGCAAGCCGCCGGTGAACCCGGCCGTCTGGGCAATCCCGTTTACCGCACCGTCGACGACGGTGCGGTCGAACTCGTCCGTCCCGAGGGCCAGGTCCCTGGTGAGCCTGGCCGTCCCGTTCACCACACCGTCCACGAGGTTCCGATCGAACCACACCACCGCGGCGGACAGACGGTCACGGACCGGCAGGACGATCCCATGCATGTACACCTCGTCCAGGTAGAACTTCCTGACCAGGAGGGTCGAGATCCATCCCTGCTGGAACACGGGATCGGGCTCGGGCTGGTCGCGGTATGCGTACCATCCCGCCACGATGCCGAGCCCCGCCGCGAGGATCGAAAGCGCGGCCACCCATGGCACGAACGTCACCGCTTCGGGCTCCTCGAAGAACACCCACTTGAAGAAGACGCCCTGGGTGAACGCGGCGCCGAGGAAGCCGACCGTGACGGTCCCGAAGGCCAGCGCGACGAGCGGCGCCGTCATGACCGCCGGCGCCTCGTGCGGCTCGCCGTGTCCCCGGTATGAGCCGAAGAACGTCTTGATGACCATCCGCATGGTGTAGAAGGAGGTCACCACGGCCGTGACCAGCATCAAGGTGAACACGACGCTGTGTCCCTCCGACGCCGCGACCAGAAGCTCGTCCTTGGACCAGAACCCGGCGAAGGGTGGGATGCCGGCCAGAGCGGCCGAGCCGAACGCGAACGTCCAGGAGGTAACGGGCATCCTCCTCCACAAGCCCCCCATCTCGCTCATGTAGTTCGAGTGCACGGCGTGGATGACGCAGCCCGCTCCGAGGAACAGGAGCGCCTTGAAGAACGCGTGCGTGAACAGGTGGAAGAACGCGGCATCCCGGCCGGCGGGCCCGACGGACGACGCCGTCACCATGTAGGCGAGCTGCGAGATGGTCGAGTAGGCGAGGACCCGCTTGATGTCGTCCTGGACCAGCGCCAGGAGCGCGGCCCCGAGCATCGTGATCCCCCCGATGACCCCGACGAACCGGAGCACGTCGGGAGCCGCGTGCAGGAACACCGAGTAGAGCCGGCCGACCAAGTACACGCCCGCGGCGACCATCGTGGCGGCATGGATCAGCGCCGACACCGGGGTGGGGCCCTGCATGGCGTCCGGGAGCCACACGTGGAGAGGGAACTGAGCCGACTTGCCGATCGTCCCACCGAAGAGCAACAGCGCCGCGATCGAGACGACCCCCTGCGGTACGTCGGCCCCTCCTACCAACTCCGCGATCTCCTGGATGCTGGCCGACTGGAATCCCGTCGCCGCGATCAGTACGAAGATGCCGAACATGAACGGGACGTCGCCGATCCTCGTGGTGATGAACGCCTTGATCGCGGCGTTGGAGTTGATTCGCTCCTCCCACCAGTGCCCGATCAACAGGTAGGAGCACAGGCCCATGACCTCCCAACCCACCAGCAGCTGAATCAGGTTGTCGGCGATGACCACGTCGAGCATGGCCGCGGTGAACAGCGAGAGGACCACGTAGAACCAGGTGAACCGGACGTCGCCGTGCATGTACCCGATCGAGTAGACGTGCACCGCGAGCGACACGGTCGTGACGACGATCAGCATGATCGCCGTCAGGCCATCCACGTACTGCCCCGCCTCGACGTGCAGCGGCCCGATGGTGAACCACGTCACCGAGGAGCCCACGGGGCCGCCGCCCACCACGAAGTGCCACAGCGCGAGCACGGAGAGGATGAACCCTGCGCCCACCGCGGTGACCCCGTAGATCCACCCCCGGCCCGGCGTGCGTTTCCCGAAGAACAGGGTCAGGGCCGCCGAGACCAGGGGGAGCACCGCAACCAGCCACGCCAGCTTGGCGAAGCCGGGCCCAACCCCTGTCGCGTTCACCGTCTCGGCCGCGACTACCACTTCAGCAGGTTCACCTCGTCGACGTTGATCGTCTCGCGGTTGCGATAGATCAGGATCACGATCGCCAGGCCGATCCCAACCTCGGCGGCCGCGACGGCGATCACGAACAGTGCGAAGACCTGTCCCGTCACGTCGTGCCAGAACTGAGAGAAGGCCACCAGGTTCACGTTCACCGCGTTCAGCATGAGCTCGATCGACATCAAGACCAGTACAGCGTTGCGCCTGGCCAGGACGCCGTAGACGCCCGTCGAGAAGAGCGCGGCGGAGAAGAACAGGACCAGGGGCAGCCTGATCACGGCCGATCGTCCCTCCGAGACAGGACGACCGCGCCAATCAGGGCCGCGAGCAGCAGGAACGAGACGGCCTCGAAGGGCAGCACCCACTGGCGGAACAGCGAATGGCCTAGGTCGGCCGTGGACCCGACCGAGGGGCGCACCCTCGGCTCGCTCAAGCTGAACGCGTCCTGGATCAGGAAGACCAGGCCGGCGAGGACACCCAGTCCGATCAGGAACGCGATCCCCCGCTGCTGGTTGTCCAGGGCCTCCCGACCGATCGGGGCCCTGGTCAGCATGAGGCCGAACAGGAACAGGATCACGATGGCCCCGACGTAGATGAGGATCTGGACCCAGCCGACGAACTCGGCGGCGAGCAGCAGATAGACGCCGCCCACGACCGAGAGCGTCACCACCAGGTACAGGGCCGCGTGGACGACGTTCTTCGCCGTGACCAGCCTGATCGCCGAGACCGTCCCCACCAGGGCCAGGACGGCGAAGGCGTATTCCTGCCCGGTCAACCCCCCGCGCCCTCCTGGGCGCCCTGCTCGAGGGGTGGGGGCGGAGGGACGGTGTACGTCCACTCCTCGAGCTTCTCCCGCTCGTGCGTGAGCTCGACGATGTCGAACGTGGCGTACTCGAACTCGGGGCTCCAGAACAGGGCGTCGAACGGACACACCTCGACGCAGATCCCGCAGTACATGCACAGCGCATAGTCGATGGCGAACCGGTCCAGGACCTTCGCCGAGCGGGCCCGCCCACCGCTCGCGGGTTCGTGGGTCTCCTTGTGAGCCTCGATGTAGATGCACCAGTCGGGGCACTCGCGCGAGCACTTCCAGCAGACGGTGCAGTTGGCCTCCTTCAGCGCGATGACGCCCCGGCTGCGTGGCGGCAGGTCCGGCTTGACCTCTGGGTATTGCTGAGTGACGGCGGGCCTGAGCATGTGCTTGAGCGTGACGCCCAGGCCCTTGATCAGTCCCTGACCGACGGCCAGGCCGGAGGGCTTCCGCCGCCGAACGCCGTTCTCCTCGCTGGCCACGATCCTCCCTGTTCCCCTAGCTCACCGCGACCTTGACCAGGCCGACCACGATGATCTGCACCAGCGCGAGCGGGATCAGCACGAGCCATGCGAACTGCTGGAGCTGATCCTCACGCAGCCGCGGGTACGTCGCCCGCAGCCAGATCACGAAGAACGATAGCGCACCGATCTTCGCCGCCATCCACAGCGGTTCGGGGATGAGCCCCAGCCCCGGAAGGGCCAGGTATCCCCCCAGGTACAGCACCGACGCGATGGCCGCCAGCGCGACGATCCCCCCGTACTCGGCCAGCAGGAAGAAGGCGAACTTCAGGCCCGTGTACTCGGTGTAGGCGCCGAAGATGATCTCCGAGTCGGCCACCGGCATGTCGAAGGGCGGCCTGGTGAGCTCGGCAAGGGACGCGACGACGAAGATGGCAAAGCCCACCGGCTGCGTCAGGATGAACCAGTACCCCCGCTGGGCCTCCGTGATCCCGATCATCGAGAGCGTGCCGGCCTGCATGACCACCGACGAAGCCGCCAGGACCAGGGGCAGCTCGTACGCGATGAGCTGGGCGGCGGCTCGCAGCGCGCCGATGAGCGAGAACTTGTTGGCCGACGACCATCCGGCCATCAGCACCCCGATCACGTTGACCGAAGAGATGGCCAGCACGAAGAAGATCCCCACATCGAGGTTCAGCGCGAAGATCTGGGGGGAGAACGGGATGACCACGAAGGTCACGATGTAGGGCACCAGGGCCACGCCCGGCGCCAGCGAGAACACCCACGGATCGGCGGCCCGCGGGATCACGTCCTCCTTCTGGATGAACTTCACCCCGTCGGCCACCAGCTGGGCCCACCCGTGGAACACGCCGGGGTACATCGGCCCCAGCCGGCTCTGCATGTGGGCCAGGACCTTGTGCTCCGCGTACCCCACGACCATGGGGGCGACCAGGAAGAACCCCATCACCACGCCGGCCTTCACCACGAGCACGAGCCAGTAGTTGGAGAACCACTCGTTGAAAATGCTCGCGCCGGCCTGCCCGATCACTCCTCCTCTTCCTCCTCCTCGCCCTCGACGGCTCCCGGCCATGGTTTCGCTTCCCTGGACATCAGGGGGAAATCCTTGCGGAGCGGGTACCCCTCGAAGGGCTCGGGGAGGAGCAGCTTCACCGGCTGGGGATGATCCTGAAAGTCGATGCCGAACATCTCCATGGTCTCCCGCTCGTGCCAGTTCGCCGAAGGGAACAGGTCGGAGATGCTCGGACACGCCGGGTTTTCCTTCGGCAGCTTGACCTTCATCCTCACGTTGTGGTGATGGACCGTGGAATGCAGGTGCGTGAGCACCTCCATGCCCTGGTCACCGAAGTCCACGGCGGAGGTGAAATCGCAGTAGTCGCACGCGAACTCGGGCTCGTCGCGCAGGAACCGCACCATCTCCCGGTACCGTTCGGGCGCGACCGTGATCACGGCGTGACCGTCTTGGTCCTCGAAGGCAAGGACGTCGTCCCCGAACTGCGCCCGCAGCCGCGACTCGACCTCAGGAGGTGGCAGCGGGCGTCGAGAAGGTGCCACTCCACTTCTCCTTGATGTCCTCGCCGGCGATCTTCTCCTGCAGCCTGATGATCCCGTGCAGCAGGGCTTCGGGCCGGGGGGGGCACCCCGGGACGTACACGTCGACCGGGACGATCTGGTCGACACCCTTGGTCACCGAGTAGGAGTCCCAGTACGGCCCGCCGCAATTCGAGCAGGAGCCGAACGAGATCACATACTTCGGGTCGGGCATCTGGTCGTACACGCGTTTGAGGGCGGGGGCCATCTTGTCGGTCAGCGTCCCGGCCACCACGAGCAGGTCGGCCTGCCGGGGCCCGTGGGCGAACGGGATCACCCCGAACCGGATGAAGTCGTGCTTCGAGGTGGACGCCGCGATGAACTCGATGGCGCAGCAGGCCAGGCCGAAGTTCATGACCCACAGCGAGTACCGCCGTCCCCAGTTCAGGATGAACTTCACCGGCTGGAGTTCCGGCAGGGGGGTCTTCTCGATCAGGCCCACCGGAGGACTCCCTTCCGCCACGCATACAGCAGGCCCGCACCCAGGATTCCGATGAAGATGGCCATCTCCACCACCGCCTGATAACCGAGGCCCACGAACACCCTGGCCCAGGGGAACAGGAACACGCCCTCCACGTCGAAGATGACGAACAGGAACCCGTAGATGTAGTAGCGGACCTGGCTCTGGGACCAACCCTCGCCGACGGGGTCGATCCCGCACTCGTAGGTCAGGAGCTTGGCCGGCAGTGGGCGGTGGGGACTCACGGCTCGCGCGAGCCCGAACGCCACGGCGACAAGGCCGACGCCGGCGATCAGGACCGCGAGAACGACGCCGTATGACTCGTAGTAGGTCCCCACGCTTGTGAACGCTTTCTCAAGCTGGGCGATTCTAACAAGGCGCTCATGGCACCTGCCTGGCCCCGCACCGGGCCGCCAGGAACTCGGCCAGGCCGATGAGGGCCGAACGAGCCGGTCCGTCGGGGAGCCGGAGGCCGAGCTGGCGAGCCCGGTCGACCTCTTCAGCCACCGCCGCCCGGGCCGGCTCCAGGCTTGCCGGCGATCGAACGATCCGCAGCGCCCGTTCCAGCCCGTCTCCCTCGGGCGGCCCCTGGCGGAGGATGGCGGCGAGCTCGGGGCCGTGCTCCTGGTCCGACAGGGCCGAGAGCACCGGGAAGGTGTAGACGCCCTCCTTCATGTCCACGCCCGGTTCCTTGCCGAGCTCCTGCTCGGAGGCGCTCACGTCCATGATGTCGTCGGACAGCTGGAAGGCCATCCCCAGGGCCTCCCCGAAGGCTTCCAGGACGTCGACGTGGTCCGAGGACGCATCGGACAGGGCTCCGCCCAGCCGGCAGGAGGTGGCGATCAGCGCCCCGGTCTTCCGCCGGATGATCTCCAGGTACGCGGACTTGGTCTGATCCACTCTGCCGGCGGCCTCCACCTCCCGGATCTGGCCGTCGCAGAGCGTGGCGATGGTCCTGGCGAGCAGGGCGCAGACGTCGGTGCCGAGCTCCGTGGAGATCTCGGAGGCCCGGGCGAACAGGTAATCGCCCGAGAGGATGGCCACCGTGTTGTCCCATCGCGCGTTCACCGAGGGGATCCCACGGCGGGCGTCCGCCTCGTCGATCACGTCGTCGTGGTACAGCGTGGCCAGGTGGACGAGCTCGATGGCCACCGACCCGGGGATCAGGCGCGGATCCGCCGGGTCGCCGAAGTACCCCGAGAGCAGCACCAGCATGGGACGGAACCGCTTGCCCCCCGCCGCGAGCAGGTACGAGGACGTCTGGGCCAGCAGGTCCGAGTCCGCCCGCACCGCCTTTTCCAGAGCGCCCTCCACCTCGT
Organism: Actinomycetota bacterium; assembly: GCA_046728055.1. Lineage (GTDB taxonomy): Bacteria > Actinomycetota > UBA4738 > UBA4738 > HRBIN12 > AC-69. The sequence goes on from JBKPDU010000007.1 coordinate 11,098, forward strand.
CGAGCCGCTCGCGGATGTCGCGCTCCAGCCCCGCATCCGGCGCCTCGAGCCCCGGGACGAGCTGCCTGCTCATGCGGCCGACCCTATCCGAAAGCCGCGCGATCTCACCATCGAAGGATCGCCGCCTTGTCGAGCACGCCGAGCACGATACCGGGGAACACCCCGAACAGGAGCGTGAGCACTGCCGGTACGGCGACCGCCACGCGCGGCCAGGGCGAGCGGTCGGGCTCGGCATCGTCCTGTGGTTCCTGCATGTACATCAGCACCATGACCCGGATGTAGAAGAACGCCGCCACGACGCTGGCCAGGACCCCGACCAGGACGAGTGGCCAGTGTCCGGCGGCGACCGCCGCCCGGAACACGTTCACCTTGGCGATGAACCCCGCCGTGGGCGGGATGCCCGCCAAGGACAGCAGGAACAGCGTGAGCAGGGCCGCCAACAGCCGGCTCCGCCGGTACAGGCCTGCGTAGGAGGAGAGCGAGGTCCGGCCCTCCCCTCGCGCCGACACGAGCATCACGACGCCGAACGCCCCCAGGACCATTAGCGCATAGGCCAGGAGGTAGAAAAGCGCCGCGGCGATCCCGTCCTGGCCCGCCGCCGTCAGTGCGATCAGGACGAACCCGGCGTGGGCGATGCTCGAGTACGCGAGCATCCGCTTGATGTCGGTCTGGGCGATGGCGATCAGGCTGCCGGCAACGACGGTCACCCCGGCGATCGTCCACACCACGGGGGTCCAATCCAGCGTCAGCGGCTGGAACGAGGTCTCCAGGACGCGGATCATCGCGGCGAACGCCGCCACCTTCGTTCCGGCGGCCATGTACGCCGTGACGGGGGTCGGCGCACCCTGGTAGACGTCGGGCGTCCACATGTGGAACGGCACCGCAGAGACCTTGAACCCGAAGCCGATCCCAAGGAACGCCACCGCCGCGAGCGCCAGCCCCAGGCTCCCGGTCCGTCCGGCCAGGGCATGGGCGATGGCGGACAGACGGGTCGATCCCGTGGCCCCGTAGGCCATGGCCACCCCATAGAGGAAGAACGCGGAGGAGAACGCTCCAAGAAGGAAGTACTTCATCGAGCCCTCGACGGAGGAAAGCCGGGCGGAGATACCGGTCAGCACGTACAACGAGAGCGACAGGATCTCCAAGGCCAGGAACACCAGGATCAGGTCGGCGGCCGCGGCGATCAGCGTCATGCCCGCCGTGGCCAGGAGGACCAGCGGGTAGAACTCGGCACGAGCCTCCCCCGAGCGTTGGAAGTAGTGGTATCCGTACACCAGGCCCATGGCGGCGATGCCGAGGAGGAACAGCCGGGCGACGACGGCGAACCGATCGGTCGCCACCATGCCGGCCAGCACCGTGAAGTCGCTCGTCCAGTCCCACAGGCCGATGGAGACGACCGCGGCGGCCGCCACACCGAGCAGGGACACCGCCAGCCACACCGAGTGCCCGATCCGGGAGTTGAACGCCGCGCCCAGCAGAATGACGATGGCCGCCCCCGCCAGGACGATCTCCGGACCGATCGGCCCCAGCCGGATGGCCGGATGGGTCAAGACCTGAGCCAAGGTCACGGTCCCTCCGCGGCGGCGAGGGGCGTCGATTCTCCGACATCGACCGGGCGGCCCGCGTCTACAGCATTCACGATGCGACTGCTCGTGGGATCGATCCGCTCGAGCAGGGGCTTGGGATACATCCCAATCACCAGGATCAGCGCCAGCACCGGCGCGAGCAGGGCGGACTCACGAGCGGACAGGTCCGGGTGGTTCGCGTGCTTCGCCGACACTGGGCCGTGGGCCATCCGTTGATACGCCCACAACAGGTAGATCGCGGCCAGCACCACGCCGATCGCGGCGATCGATCCGAATGCTCGGTTCCGGGCGAACGTGCCCAGGATCACCAGGAATTCGCCGACGAAGTTGTTCAGGCCGGGCAGGCCGAGTGAGGACAGCGAGACGAACAGGAACGCCCCCATCAGCCAGGGCATCCCCGCCGCCAGCCCGCCCATCTCCGACAGGCTCCGCGTGTGGGTCCGCTCGTACACCATGCCGACCAACAGGAACAGCGCGCCCGTGGACAGCCCGTGGTTGACCATCTGGACCACGCCGCCGGTCATGGACTGGAGGGTGAACGCGAACGTTCCGAGGACGACGAACCCCAGGTGGGACACCGACGAGTACGCCACCAGGCGCTTCACATCCGTCTGCATCATGGCCACGATCGCCCCGTACACGATGCCGATCAGCGCGAGGACCGAGATCGCGCCGGCCAGGGACCGGGACGCCTCCGGGAACAGCGCCAGGTTGAACCGGATGAGGCCGTAGGCCCCCACCTTCAGCAGGATCGCCGCCAGGATCACCGAGCCGGCGGTCGGGGCCTCCGTGTGCGCATCGGGGAGCCATGTGTGCAAGGGAAACAGCGGCACCTTCACGGCGAAGGCGACGAAGAACCCCAGGAACAGCCAACGAGCCGTCGCTCCGGTGATGCCGAGGCCGATCAGCTCGCGCACATCGAACGTGGGGCCGCCGGGGACTGCCCCCGACCGTCCGTACAGGAACACGATGGCGACGAGCAGGAAGGCCGAGCCGAACATCGTGTAGAGGAAGAACTTCACCGCCGCGTACACCCGCCGCTCCCCGCCCCAGGCTCCGATGATCAGGTACATGGGGAACAGGATGGCCTCGAAGAACAGGAAGAACAGCAAGAGGTCCAGGGCCAGGAACGTGCCGATCATCCCGGTCTCGAGGGCGAGCATCGTCGACATGTACAGGCGGACCCGACGGTCCACCCTCCACGAGGCGGCGATGGCCACCGGCACCAGGAACGTGGTCAGCAGGACCAGGAACAGACTGACCCCGTCGACGCCCAGGATGTACTGGATGTGTGGCGAGCGGACCCACGTGGCCTGCTCGACCATCTGAAAGCCCGCCTGGGAGCCATCGAACCGTGACAACACGACGATCGACGCGGCGAACGTGGTGATCGAGGCGCCGAGCGCAAACGCGCGAGCGGCTCGATCGCTGGCCCGACCCCAGGCCAGGAGCACCACGGCTCCGGCCAGGGGAAGGAACGTCGTCACGGTGAGCCACCTCACGACAGTCGGACCCCCACGTAGACGAAGATCAGGACCGCCCCCAGGAGGAACGCCAGCCCGTAATTACGAACCAGTCCGGTCTGGACCCTTCGGCCCCGCGAGGCAGCCCACTGGAAGAGGTGTCCCACGCCGTTCACAGCGCCGTCGATGACGCCCACGTCGATTTCGGAAGCCAGGAACGCGGCACCGGCCTTTCCCGGGGCTACGAGGGTGGCGGCGTAGACGTCGTCGACGTACCACCCGTGAGCCAGGAACCGACGGACGCCCGCGAACCGGACCCGGAGCGCCACCCAGTCGACTCCACCCGAGCCATACACGAGCCACCCCAGCGCGATGCCCGCCACGGCCGCGAGGACCGAGATGACCGACAGGACCCAGGTGGGCAAGCCCCCCGCATGCTCGGCGAACTCGCCGAGGACCGGGGCCAGGAAGCCGTGCAGTCGACCCGTCGCCGACAGTCCGAGGACGCCACCGAAGATTGCCCCCACCGCCAGGAGGGTCAGGGGGATGATCATGACCGGGGGCGACTCATGAGCCGCTCGCTCCGTCCGGCCCTGGCCGAAGAACGCGAGGAACATCAGGCGGGAGATGTACAGGGCCGACAGGAACGCGCCGGCCAGCGCGACCAGCCAGGCGAGGATGTAACCGGACTGGTTCGCCACCTCGAGGATCTGGTCCTTGGCGAAGTACCCCGACAAGGGGGGGATCCCCGCGATGGCCAGGGCACCGATGCCGAACATCGCCGCCGTGAGCGGCATGGATCTGCGGAGCGCCCCCATCTTCGTCAAGTCGGTCTCGCCCTCCAGGCCGTGCATCACCGAGCCCGCCGACAGGAACATCAGCGCCTTGTAGAAGGCGTGGGCCACCAACAGGAACAGCGCTGCCGCGTACGCCTTCAGCCCCAGGGCGAAGAACATGTACCCGAGCTGAGAGATGGTCGAATATGCGAGGACGCGCTTGATGTCGTCCTGCCCCAAGGCGCACGTCGCGGCGTAGACCGCGGTCAGGAGCCCGATCACCAGGACGACCGTGAGCGCGACGCCCGAGATCTCGAAGAAGACGTGTGTGCGGGCCACCAGGTAGACGCCGGCGGTGACCATCGTTGCGGCGTGGATGAGCGCGGAGACGGGCGTCGGCCCCTCCATGGCATCGGGGAGCCACGTGTGGAGCGGGATCTGTGCCGACTTGCCAACGGCGCCGGCGAACAGCAGGAGGGCGATGACGGTGAAGACGCCCGAGGGTTGTATCGACTCGACCGAGGGCCGGAGCACGGCCGAGAAGTCCAGGGATCCCAGCCGCAGGAACACGAGCGCGATGCCTACCAACATGAACGTGTCGCCGATGCGCGTGACCACGAAGGCCTTCTTCGCCGCGCTCGCCGCCGCCGGGCGGTCGAACCAGAACCCGATCAGCAGGTAGGAGCACAGGCCTACGCCCTCCCACCCCAGATAGAGGAGGAGGAAGTTCTGGGCCATCACCAGCGTGAGCATGAAGAAGCAGAACAGGTTCATGTAGGAGAAGAACCGGCCGTACCGGGGGTCGCCGTCCATGTAGCCGATCGAGTACACGTGGATGACGGCACCCACCCCGGTGACGACGAGCATCATGGTCACCGACAGCGGGTCCACGCGCAGGTCCGCCCCCACGACGAAGTTGCCCACCGAGATCCAGTCCCACAGGTGCCGGATGACCAGGCGCTCTTCGCCGGGCAGCTTCACCAGGTCGGCCAGCACGCCGAGTGTCAGGGCGAACGCAACCACCATGAGCCCCGAGGCCAGTACCCCCGCCCACCGACCCAGCCGCTTTCCGGCGAACAGGTTGATCGCCGCCCCGGCGAGGGGAAGGGCCGGCACGATCCACACGGATCTCAGCACGGCATCACCACCGCAGCAGGCTCGCGTCGTCGACGTTCGCCGTGTGCATGCGTCGGTACACGTTCACGATGATGGCCAGGCCGACGACGACCTCCGCAGCCGCGACGACCATGGAGAAGAACGCAAGGACCTGACCGTTCAGGTTGCCGTGCAGCCTGGAGAAGGCTACGAGCGCCAGGTTCACTGCGTTCAGTTGGAGCTCGACCGACATGAAGATCACCAGCGCGTTCCTCCGAACGAGCACGCCGACGGTGCCGATGGCGAACAGCACGGCCGACAGGACCACGAAATAGGAGACGGGCGTCTTCAAGCCGCCCCGATCTCGCGTTCTCCGGGCGTGCTCCGCTCGCGACGCTGGGCCAGCACCATGGCGGCGATGGCCGCCACGATCAGCAGGATCGAGGTCACCTCGAACGGGAGGAAGTAGTCGCGGAACAGCACGTGCGACAGGGCTTGCGTGTTCCCCCCTGCGTTCACGGTCCGATCGAAGTCGGCGGGGCCGCGGGCCAGGCCCAGACTGGCTCGGGCCGTCACGAAGATCTCGGCGGCCAGGCCGAGCCCCAGGACGATCGCCAGGGGCCGCTGCCCCTTGAGTCGCTCGACCAGGCTCTCCTCGCGGTCGACGCCGAGCAACATGATGACGAACAGGAACAGGACCATGATCGCGCCGGCGTAGACGATGATCTGGACGGCGAACAGGAACGGTGCGCCGAGGATCAGGAAGAACACGGCAAGCGTGAAGAAGTTCACGATCAGGAACAGCGCCGCATGGATCGCGTTCCTTTGGAACAGCATGGCGACGGCCGATCCCACCGAGACCGGGGCGAACACCCAGAACACGATCTGGTCGGGGGCCATCAAAGGCCCTCGCGGTCGACCGGATCGGAGCCGAGCGGTGGCGGCGGCCGGAGCAGCTGGTCCTTGGTCCAGATGGCCTCCTCGCGCGAGTCGAAGGACAGTTCGTAGTAGCTCGTCAGGGTGAGGGCCCGGGTGGGGCACGCCTCCACGCACAGGCCGCACATGATGCAGCGCAGGTAGTTGATCTGATAGTCCTTGGCGTACCGCTCCCCCGGGGACACGGGATGCTCCGGGTCGTTGTCAGCTCCCTCCACCCAGATCGCGTCGGCAGGACACGCGTACGCGCAGAGCTCGCACCCGATGCACTTCTCCAGTCCGTTCGCGTGACGGTTCAGGAGGTGACGACCGACGTGCGAACGCTGCGGGGGTGGATCGATGTGTCGCGGATACTCCTCGGTCACGTCGGGCCGGAAGGTCTGCCGGAACACCGTGGCCAGGCCCTTGGAGATGGCTCCCACGGCGCCGCCGAGGGTCATCGGCCGGCGACCTCGGGCCTCCCCACGCGTGGCCTGCTCGTCGGCGGGCTGTTCGTCCACGGGCTGCTGATACTTGGCCTCGTCGTTCACGGTCTTCTCGTTCACCGCGGCGTCTCCCTCGCCGGCTGACGCCCCGGAGCGACGAGGGGCCAGAGCAGCGACACGACCAGGACGACCCCCACCACGATCAGCCCTCCGGTCCACAACGCGCCCCTTCCGTACACGTCCGGCAGCACCACCACGGCCCCGGTGGCAAGGACCCACACCAGCCCGAAGGGGATCAGGCCCTTCCACCCGAAGCTCATCAGCCGGTCGTACCGGATCCGCGGCAGCGTCAGCCGGACCCAGATGTACAGGTAGACGACGGCGACGACCTTGGCCACGAACCACAGGAGCGGCCACAGCCATGCCAGGAAGCTTGGGTGGGGTCCGCGCCACCCCCCAAGGAACAGCGTCACCGCGATCGAGGAGACCACGACCATGTTCACGTACTCGCCGAGGTAGAACATGGCGAACTTGATCCCCGAGTACTCGGTGAAGTACCCGGCGACGAGCTCGGTCTCCGCCTCCGGCAGGTCGAACGGCGGTCGATTGGTCTCGGCCAGTCCGGCGATGAGGTAGATGACGAACGCGGGGAACTGCGGGATCGCGTTCCACACCCGGTCCTGGCTGGCCACGATCTCCGACATCTGCAGCGAGCCGGAGTACATCAGGACCGCGACCAGGGCCAGTCCCATCCCCACCTCGTAGGAGATCATCTGGGCCGTCGAGCGGATCGAGCCCAGCAGCGGGTAGTTCGAGCCGCTGGACCACCCGGCCAGGACGATCCCGTAGACCATGAGCGAGCCCATGGCCAAGACCCAAAGGATCCCGATGTCCGGGTCGGCGAGTTGGAACGGGACATGACGGCCGAACAACGTGACGCCGGTCCCGAACGGGATCACCGCGAACGCCAAGAACGCGGGGATCATGGCGATCACCGGAGCCAGGAGGTACACGGGCCGGTCGGCGAGGGTGGGCGTGATCCCCTCCTTGAAGAACAGCTTGATCCCGTCGGCCAGGGTGATCAGCACTCCTCGGGGTCCGGCTCGCATCGGTCCCATGCGGGTCTGCATGTCCGCCGCGACCTTGCGCTCCATCCAGATCAGGATCATCACCATGATGAGCAGGGCGAAGAACACCACGACCACTCTGGCCACCAGGAGGATCCAGTCCAGCCAGTCCACCTCAGGTCCCGTCCTTGGCATCGGCGGGCTCGACCGTGGCGGCGGCGGTGAACCGGCCCGAGAGCAACGTGTTCGCGGCCAGGCCTGGCTGGTTGAACGGGACGAACATCGCGCCCTGGGCGACGTGCTCGGTCACGCGCGCCGGGAGGACGGCCTCGCCCGCGTCCGTCCGGACGCGGGCGAGGCCTCCATCGGTCACGCCACGCTTGGCGGCGTCCTCCGGATGGAGCTCGAGGAACGGCTCCTCCTCCAGCGCGGCCTTGAGCTCCGTGGCCCGCTCCGACAGCCGTCCCTCGTCCACCAGGAGCGGGTAGGTGAACAGGGTCAGGTCGTCCAGCCACTGAGGCCGATCCGTGTCCACCCACGCAGTGGATCGCTCGGCCGGTTCCCGGGGTTCCAGGAGCCCGGCCATCTCCTCGCGGAGGCCCTCGAGCGTCTCGAACCCCAGGTCGCGCCCCATGGCCAGGGCGAGCGTGGCGAAGATCTCCCAGTCTGGACGGGACAGGCCGGCCGGTGGTCGGATCGGACGGATCCGCTGGGACCGGCCCTCCCAGTCGGTCACATGGCCGTCCTTCTCCATGGAGGCAGCCGCGGGCAGGACCGCGTCGGCGTACGGCTCGAGGGCTCCGAGCTCGAGCGACTGCACGACCTTGTACGGGACGTTGTTCAGCGCCCGCCGCGCCAGCTTGGCGTCCGGGTGGTCTCGCAGCGGATCGACCCCCACCAAGATCAACACGTCCAACTGCCTGCCCGCGCACGCCTCCAGGATCTGACGGGCGTTCCGTCCCGGGCTCGGGTTGGGGAGCCGTCCCCACACCGCCTCGACCGCCGCCCGCTCGGCGTCCACCGAGAGGCGGCGCCCACCCGGGAGGAGGGCGGGGTGCACGCCGGCACGGAGCGCCCCGCGGTCGCCCGCCCGCCGGGGCACCGCGGCGAACCGCGCCCCGAACTTCCCCGCTACCCGAAGGGCCAGGTCGGGCCCCAGTGGATGCTCGGCCAGCCCGGCTCCTGCCAGCACCACCGCCGAGGTTCCCGCCTTGCTCAGCGCGGCGCGCACCCTTGCCAGCGGCGAGTCCGGGTCGCTCTCCCCTTCCAGGACCTCCTCCAGGACCGATGCCTCCTGTCCCGGACGGCAGGCCACGTGCTCGGCCACGTCCCACAGCCGCGTCCTCCGGGGGTGGATCAGGAACACCGTGGCCCCGCGGGCCGCGGCCTTGCGGATCCGCAGGTGCAGGATGGGGACCTCCTGCTCCGCGTCGAGATCCACGAGGAGGATGGCCCTGGCCCGTTCGACGTCGTGGTACGTGACGCGCATGGCACCGGCCGCCTCGGTCTCCTCGGCCATCCCGCCGTGGAAGTGCCGTCGGTGGTCGAGGTCGTTCGTGCCGAACACCGTCCGGGCGAGCTTGGACAGCGCGTAGTAGTCCTCGTCCATCAGCCGGCCGCCGGTGAGGAAGGCGACTCGACGTCCCCGCGACCATTCCGCCACCTTCCCGAGCACCTCGGCGAACGACGCGGGCTCCAGACCCCGGTCGCGGATCAGCGGCGTGGTCAGTCGGTCGCGTCCGTCGGCGAACCGGAAGGCGAACCGGCCCTTGTCACACGTCCAGGCGTCGTTCACCTCGAGGTTGTCGCGAGCAAGCACCCGCACGATCTCGCCGCGACGCATGTCGACACGAACGTTGCACCCGGCCGAGCAGTGTGAGCACACCGTGTCGGCGGTCGACAGGTCGAACGGGCGGGCCACGAATCGATACGGCGTCGCGGTGAGCGCGCCGACCGGGCAGATCTGGATGGTGTTCCCGGAGAAGGGCGAACGGAAGTCCTCACCCGCGGCGATCGCCACTTGCTCGTCAGCGCCCCGAGCGAACAGCTCGATGAAGCGGTCGCCGGAGATCTGATCGCAGAACCGGGTGCACCGCGCGCAGAGCACGCAGCGCTCTCGGTCAAGCGCGACGAGCGGCGACAGCGGGAGCGGCTTGGCGAACACTCGCTTGGGCTCTCGATACCGGCTCTCCCCCGGACCGAACTCGAGGGCCTGATCCTG
>JBKPDU010000008.1:0-5690 GCA_046728055.1 Actinomycetota bacterium
AGCGCAACCTCCTCGCCGCCGGTGAGTGGCCGAGTGTCGGACGCGCGTTCGCCGTCCACCACCACCGAGCCCGCCCGAGCCACGCTGGCGAAGCGCTCGCCGTAGCGCTGGGAAAGCGAAGCGACGACCTCGCCAACGGTCTGGCCCTCGCCCTGCACGCGGGAGTCGCCGGCGAGCTCCCGAAGGGCCGCGAACAGGCGAACGCTCACCGTGGCCATACTCGTCAGGGTACTGCCCGATACGGCCCTGTTACCCTCGGCTGGTCGTGGCCGCCATCGTCGTCCTGTCCGATCGTCCCCCCGCCGACGTTCTTCCCGCGCTTGACCCGGTCGGCCTCGACGTGAAGTCGGAACCGCTCGCCGTTGCATCCCTGGCCGATGTCCTGGGCCTCTCGCCCGAGCTGGTGTTGGTGGACGCGGCCGAGAACCCTGGGCAGGGCCACGCCGTCCTCCGGACCCTCCGGGAGTCGGGCGGACGGCCCGCCACGGTCGCCGTGGTGGAACGACGGGATCTCGAACGGTTCCCTTGGGACCAGGTGGCCGACGAGGTCCTGTACCCCTCTGCACCGGAAGCCGAGATCCGGGTGCGGCTCTCGATGCTCAGGCGCCGGGCCGGCACTGGCGACGGGCGCACCGTCCGCCTGGGGCCGCTGACCCTCGACCTGGACACCTATCAGGTGACCGTGGCCGGCCGAGGCCTGGACCTGACCTACAAGGAGTTCGAGCTGCTCCGATACCTCGCGTCGCGGCCCGGTCGGGTGTTCACCCGTCCGGCCCTGCTCCGGGAGGTGTGGGGATACGACTTCTACGGCGGAACCCGGACGGTGGACGTTCACGTCCGCCGCTTGCGGTCCAAGCTCGGACCCGAGCACGAGAGCCTGATCGAGACGGTCCGCGGCGTGGGCTATCGGGTCGCCGACCTCTGACGGCTCGCGCGTCTCCCCAGTGTTCAGCCAATGAGGTTTCAGCGGTCCCGCCGGCGGTAACGTTCCCTGGGTGAGATCGATGCTGCCATCCGCGCACGATGTCCGGCAGTGGAGTCAGGAGCTTGAGTCGGCGGTCGATGCCGGGGTGGACGAGGTCCAGCGGTGGTTGGCCACGCCGCAGGGTCGGTTCCTGCGATCCCTCGCCGCCCGGTTGCTCATCGTCGGCGCTCCCCTGATCCTTCGGCACCCGTTCTTCAGGACGCCGCTCGGCCGGGTCGTGGAGCTGGCTGGGGGCGCCGCGCTCCTTATCAAGCTGGCCGAGCTCCTCCGCGACTGGGAGCCACAGCCGCAGGCGCTGCCGGGAGCTCGCACGACCGTGCCGTAACGAACTGTTTACGCGGCCGAAACCTCGTCGCGCCGGTTGGCCCCTACCCTTGGTTCGTCCACCAAGCGGAAGGGGGAAGGCCCGGTGACCACGCCGAAGGACGTCCTCGCCCTGGCCAAGGAAGCGGGAGCCGAGATCGTCGATCTGCGGTTCTGCGACCTGCCGGGGCTGATGCAGCACTTCTCCATCCCCATCTCCGAGCTGTCCGAGGCAGGCTTCGAGGACGGCTACGGGTTCGACGGGTCCTCGATCCGCGGGTTCCAGGAGATCCAGGAGTCGGACATGCTCCTGGTGCCCGACCCGGACGCCGCGTACATCGACCCGTTCACCAAGCACTCCACGCTGGCCATCCACTGCTTCGTCCGGGACCCGATCACCGGCGAGACCTATACGCGCGACCCTCGCTCGATCGCTCGCAAGGCCGAGCTGTACCTGAAGCAGAGCGGCATCGCGGACATCTCGTACTGGGGACCGGAGTGCGAGTTCTACATCTTCGACTCGATCCGGTTCGACCAGAACCAACACGAGGGCTACTACTTCATCGATGCGGTCGAGGGCGTGTGGAACTCGGGGGCGGAGGAAGGCGGCCGGAACCTCGGGTACAAGCCTAGGTACAAGGAAGGGTACTTCCCCGTCCCGCCCATGGATCACTACCAGGACCTGCGAAGCGAGATGGTGCTGAACCTCCAGAAGGTGGGAGTGGAGGTCGAGGTGCATCACCACGAGGTCGGAACGGCCGGCCAGGCCGAGATCGACATACGCTTCGACACGATGCTCCGGATGGCGGACAAGGTCATGAAGTACAAGTACGTGGTCAAGAACACTGCCCTCGCCGCGGGCAAAACGGTGACGTTCATGCCCAAGCCACTGTTCATGGACAACGGATCGGGCATGCATACGCACCAGAGCCTGTGGCGCAACGACGAGAACCTGTTCTGGGACGAGGTCGGCTACGCCGGGATCAGCGACACCGCGAGGTGGTACATCGGTGGTCTGTTGACCCACGCGCCGTCGCTGCTGGCCTTCGCCGCGCCCACCACCAATTCCTATCGCCGGCTCGTCCCGGGATACGAGGCGCCGATCAACCTGGTGTACTCGCAGCGGAACCGGTCGGCGTGCGTGCGTATCCCCGTCTACTACAAGACCCCGGCCGCCAAGCGCCTGGAGTTTCGGACCCCGGACCCCTCGTGCAACCCGTACCTGTCGTTCGCGGCCCAGCTCCAGGCGGGGCTCGACGGCATCAAGAACAAGATCGAGCCACCCGAGCCGATCGACAAGGATCTGTACGACCTGCCGCCCGAGGACAAGTCCATGGTCAAGCAGGTGCCCGGGTCGCTCGAGGAGGTGCTCGACGCTCTGGAGGCCGACCACCAGTGGCTGCTGGAGGGCGGGGTCTTCACCCAGGACGTGATCGACACCTGGATCGAGTACAAGCGGACGAACGAGCTCGATGCGGTGCGCCTTCGCCCGCATCCGCACGAATTCGCCCTGTACTACGACCTGTGACGGTCGCCACAGCGGATCCTCGAGGCGACTTCGAACTCAGCCCTCGGGCTCGAACCCTTCGGAGAAGACGCGTTCCATCGCACGCCGGGCCCGGCGGGTGATCCGTCGGTAGTCGTCCAGGAAGGTCTGCCGCGGGTACTCCTCGTAGCCGAGCCGCCGAGCCAGGGCGGCCTGCTCCTCCACCGACGCCGGAACGGCTTCTGCATGCACCCTACGATCCACCTCCAACGCGTTCTTCACGTCCGACAGGAACACGAAGGCCTCACCCAGCTCACGGGCCACGCTGTCCTCCATCAGTCGGGCCGCGGCCAGCTTCTCGATGGCCTCCAAGGTGCGGGGCGTGCGGACTTCCGGATGCCGGCCCCCGTACCGCATCAGCAACAGCTCGGCGGCGAACTGCACATCGGCCAGTGAGCCGTACCCCAACTTGAAGTGGAAGCGCGCCGCGTCGGCCGGACGAACGCGCTCCTTTTCGATCCGTTCGCGCATCCGAAGGATCTCGGCCATCCGGTCGAGCGAGAGGTACTCCGGGTAGGCAAGGTCCTCGGCCAACGAGCAGAACCGTCGGCCCAGTTCCTCGTCCCCCGCGATGAACCTGGCCCGCAGGAGGGACTGGAACTCCCAGGTCTCCGCATACCGCTCCAGGTACTCGAGGTACGCGGCGAACGAACGCGCGAGGGGCCCGGATCGACCCTCTGGCCGAAGGCCCGCATCGGGCTCCCACCCGTGGTCGTGGATCCACTGGAGCACGCGCTCGGAGATCTCCCCCGCGTCTCGAAGGTTCTCGGCTCCCTCCCCCTCGTAGACGAACACCAGATCGAGGTCGGAGGCGAAGTTCAGCTCCTCGGCTCCCAGCTTCCCCAGGCCGATCAGGGCGATGGGAAGGTCGGGCCCGGCCGCCGCCAGGGCCTCGTTCACGACTCGATCGGCCACCGTCGTCAGCGCGCGTCCGGTGTCCCGCGGTTCGAGCTCACGCGCCGCGTACCGCGCGACCACCGCGACGAGCGCCGCCTCTGAGTCGACGGCCCCGGCTCCGCCGGACAATGCGGCGACCCGTTCCGGCCGGGCCGCCAGAAGGTCGGTGGCGAAGGAGCTCGCGGAGACCGCGTGGGCCAACCGCTTCGCCACGCCGGGGTCCGACACGAGCGTGTCGGGGAGCCTTCGGTCACCGGAGGCCGTGATGGCCTCGGCCACCCGCTCCAGCCGAACGAGCGCCGCATCGGGATTCGAGGCCAGGGCGAGCGCCGGCGCCATGACCGGGAACACGTGGGACACGACCCTGCCCAAGCGCGTGGACGGGTCGATCACCCGGTCGAGCACCGTGTATGCGGCGCTCGGCTGGCGGAACCCCAGCCCTGCCAGCAGCTCCTCGGTGGCCATGCGATCGACACCCGGCCTGGGCACGGCCGGCCCGGCAAAGGCCTCCAGCAGCGGCCGATAGAACAGTCGCTCGTGCAGCCCTCGGATCAGAGCAGTCTGGCGGCCGTACTCGGCCTTCAGCTCGTCGGGTCCATCCAGATCGAGCGAACGAGCCAGGCGAGCAAGCGATGGTCGGTCGGCGGGGAGCTCGTGGGTCTGAATGTCGCGGACCATCTGGAGGCGATGCTCCAGTCTTCGGAGGAACCGGTACGCGTCGCCTAGGGCCTCTGCGTCGTCCTCGGCCACGTACCCCTCTCTGGCCAAGGCCGCGAGCGCGAGGAGGGTGTTCGGCTGTCTCAGCCGGTCGTCGCGTCGACCGTGGACGATCTGGAGCAGCTGGACCGCGAACTCCACGTCGCGGATCCCGCCCCACCCCCGCTTGACCTCGGTTCCGGTCTTGCCCCGCGCTCGGACGTACTCCTCCAGGCGGACCTTCACCCGCCGAACCTCCTCGATGGTCTGCGCGGGCAGCTCGTCTCGATAGACGAACGGCGTGACCATCTCCACGAAGGCCTGCCCCAGCTCGAGGTCACCGGCCACCGGCCGGGCCTTGATCAGCGCTTGCCGTTCCCAGGTCATCGCCTGCGAGCCGTAGTACTCGCGCATCGCGGGGAGCGAACGAGCGAGCGCCCCTCCCCGACCCCCGGGACGAAGCGTGGGATCCACGCGGAGGGCGATACCCTCGGCCGTCGCCTCGGAGAGCAGGCGGATGGTCTCGGCGGCCTCTCGCTCGGCCCGCTCGCGGCGCTGCGCCTCTGGACTTGCTCCGCCTCCTTCGGTCACGAAGAGCACGTCGACGTCCGAGGCGTAGTTCAGCTCGGCTCCCCCGAGCTTGCCCAGGCCGACCACCGCGAGCCCCTCCGATGCGGCGGTCCGGCATGCGAGCGACAGGCACGCCTCGGCGATCGCGCTGATCTCGGCCACGACCTCCTCGACCGGCGCGCCCGCCAGGTCGCGGGCCCCGAGCCGGACCATGGCCCGATGCCGGAACACACGGAGGCCGTCGGCAGGTCCCCGCCTCGAGGCCTCGGCCGTAAGCTCGTCGTCGAGCTCCTCGCGGCTCCTGGCTCGCACGTCGATCAGCATCCCCGTCTCCTCGGGATGACTCACCAGGAAGTCGGCAGCGGCGGTCGAGAAGCCGAGCAGGCGCGCAGCGATAGGAAACACGTCGTCCCGGCCCAGCACCTGGCGCGCTCGCGGGTTTACACCCACCCGGGAGATGGCCACCCGAGCGAGCTCGGGATCCGGGGCCTCGGCCAAGGTTCGGCCCATCATCTCCGGGCTCAACATCCGGCTTCCCTGTTCATCCTCGGAACGACCACCACATCGACAAGAGGAACACCGGCGCCGCAACGATGAACGCGAGGAAACCGCCACCGCGCGCGGCGTCGGCAATCGCCCCATGCTGGCCGGCGATCACGACGTGGAACACCAGGACGACGAGGAGGAAGAACA
>JBKPDU010000009.1:0-11178 GCA_046728055.1 Actinomycetota bacterium
CGACGAACGCGATCCCCAAGGTGCCCAGGACCAAGAAGACGCCCGGGGTCGTCCGCTTCGCGGCGGCCATGTCAGGACGGCGGGAGGAATCCGAACGTTCGCAAGGTGGTCTGTCCCGGTCCGGTGACGAACCGGACGAACGCCTCGGCGGTGCGTAAGTCGCCGGAGCCATCGATCACCGCGATCGGATACGTGGCGATGACGTTGACCGCATCGGGGATGGGGATCGCTCGCACCCGATCGGAGATGTCCCGCGTGACGTCCGTCCGGTACACGATCCCGGCGTCGGCTTCACCCAGCAGGACCTTCAGGACGACGCCCTTCACGTCCTCCTCGTTCGACACAACGTTGGCCAATGCCGCCTGCTGGACGCCGGCGTTCGTCAGCATCTCCCGCGCGTAGTCACCTGCGGGGACGCCGACGGCGGCCAGGACCAGCTTGACACCGGGCAGCGCCAGATCGTCGAGCGATGCGACGTGGGCCGGGTTGTCGGACGGAACGATGAGCGCCAACTCGTTCCGGGCGAACTCGGCGAGGTCCGTGACCCCGGGCCCGTCCGTTCGGACCTGGTCCGTGTACTTCGGGCTGGCCGGAGCGAACACGTCGGCCGGCGCGCCCTCCAGGATCTGGGTGGCCAGCCCGTCGGACGGACCGAAGCTGAATCGAACCGTGACGTCCGGGTTGGCCCGCTCGAACTCGGCGCCGATCGCGGTGAACGCCCCCGTCAGCGACGCGGCCGCCAGCACGGTGATCTCCGAGTCCTCCGACCCCGAGGCCCCGCACGCGGGAACCAGGAGGGCGAGACAGGCCACGCCGGCGAAGGCATGCCTCATCCCTCGACTTCCACCATGACGTTCGTGGCCTTGACCGTGGCCACGGCGTGGACGCCGGGTTCGAGCTGCATCTCGTCCGCCGCTTCCCTGGTGATGAGGGCCAGGATCCGGTGGGGGCCGGCCAGGATCTCGACGGTGGCGGCCACGCCGTCCCTCCTCACCTCCGTGACCACGCCGGGGAAGCGGTTGCGGACGCTCCTCGCGGTGACCTTCGGCCGGTTCCGGTGCTCCGCCAGGAGCCTGGCCACCTCCTCGGCGGGGACCAGACGCTGGCCGCCCGAGGTTCGGGTGACCCGAACCTTTCCGTCGCGCTCCCACCGGCGAAGGGTCTCCACCCGGACCCCGAGGAGCCCGGCAGCCTCCCCGATCCGATAGCTGTCGGCCACGGCGCTAGCATAAAGGTTCCGGCCCATGCATCGCCAGGGAAAACTGGCGAAGTCAGACGGCGAACCGGACGTGCACTACGTCGCCCTCCCGGACGACGTACTCCTTCCCCTCCACCCGCACCAGGCCCTTGTGCTTGGCCGCCTCCATGCTGCCCGCGGCCACCAGGTCGTCGAAGGAGATGACCTCGGCCCTGATGAACCCACGCTCCATGTCGGTGTGGATGACGCCCCCGGCCTCCGGCGCCTTCGCCCCTCGCCGCACTTCCCAGGCCCGGGTCTCGTCCTCTCCGGTCGTGAGGAACGTGATGAGGTCGAGCGCCCGGTACGACGCGTGGACCACGCCGTCGAGTCCCGGCTCGTGGACCCCGAACTCGTCCAGGAGCGCGCGGGCCTCCTCCGGCTCCATCTCCGCGGTCTCGGCTTCGATCGCCGCCCACACGCCGACGGTTCCCTCGGGAAGCTCGGACGGCACGTCCGTTCCCTCCTCGAGGTTCGCCACCACCACCCAAGGTTTGGCCGTGAGCGGACCGATCGCGCGAAGCTCCCTGGCTTCGTCGTCGGTCAGGCCGGCGTCTCGCAGCAACCGCTCGGCGTGAAGCGCGTCACGCGCTCGCGCCAGCGCATCCAACTCGGTCGACGACTTGCCGCGCGCCCGCTTCTGCGCCTTCTCGAACGCGGAGTCGACGACTGCCATGTCGGCCAGGAGGAGATCCGCGGTCACCTCGGCCAGTTCGGTGGCGGGCTTCGCGTCCCCGCCGAAGGCCCGAACCACGATGGCCAGCGCATCCATCTGCCGCAACTGTGCGATGCCGTGGGCCGACGATGTCCCTCCCGGCACGTCGGTGAACCGGACCTGCGCGTGCACGATCTTCTTCGAACGCTCCATCGCGGCAAGCGTCTCCACCCGCGGATCCGGGACCGTGGCCACTGCCTGGCTTGCGGTGCCGCCCTTCGCACCGGCGCGCGTCAGGGCGGTGAACAGGGTGGACTTTCCGGAGAAGGGCAGGCCCACGAGGCCGATGTCCCGCATGGGCGGCGAGCGTAGCAGTCGGTCGGGTCCCTCCGAACGATCGTTGGCGGCGGAAGCGATGAGGGCTGGGCTCCGGCCCAGCCCTCATCGAGACCGAGAAGGCTCGGTCCTACGCGGCCTTCTTCGTCTCCCAGAAGATCTTGTCGATCTCGGCGATCGCGTCGAGAAGGCCCTGGCCCTGCTGCGGGTCCTGTGACTTCTTGGCCAGCCCGGCTTCCTTGGTGGCCTTCCAGAAGAGCTCGTGGAGTTGCGGATACTTCTCGAGGTGCTCGGGCTTGAAGTAGTCGGTCCACAGCACCCACAGGTGCTCCTTGACCAGGTTGGCCCGCTCCTCCTTGATGATCAGACACCGAGCCCGGTAGTCGTCCACGGTCTCGGCCTTGGTCTTGAACTTCTCCGGGTCCTGGTACCGGGTCTGGATGGCCTTGACCGAGTCGGCTTCGATCCTGGCTTGAGCGGGATCGTAGATGCCGCACGGCAGATCGCAGTGGGCGTAGACGACGCGCCCCGGCCTGAGCAAAGCTTCGAAGATGGACATACCGCCTCCTTTGAACGGGGTCCCGAGAAGAACCTATCACCGGGGCCGGCTGAGGCTCGGCCGAGCCGCGGCCGGTGTGGTGGTCGGCGTGGCGTTCGCCTACAGCGTCCTCAGGTGGAAGCGATCCAAGGTCGAGGTTCGAGGCCCGAGCATGGCGCCAACACTCGTTCCGGGGGACTGGGCCCTGGCGGTGTCCCCACGGAGGCTCCGACGATGGGACGTGGTCGTCCTGGAGGACCCGTCACGCCCGGGCTTCGAGGTGGTCAAGCGGATCACCGGGATACCCGACGAGCTCGCCCCGGACGGTCGGATCCTGGAGGCCGGGGAGTGGTGGGTCGAGGGCGACAACTCTGAACTGTCCACGGACAGCAGGCACTTCGGCCCGGTCACCTCCGATCGGATCAGGGCCAAGATCCGCCTGATCTACTGGCCGCCCTCCCGGCGGCGCTTCCTGTAGGGCGGTTGCCGAGAATCCGAGGCCTCACGTAGGATTTGCAGTTGCAATGATCCGGACACGGTGCCGTGGACTCGTGGGGGCCATGATCCCCTGCCGGTGCTGCTGTCCGAAGGTGCCCGGCGCCGGCCCGTAGGCGGCCGCGCCCCCGGCACCGATCCCTTCTCTTCTCTCCAATCCAGCCCGACCATCTGGAGGTCCGCCGATGAGCATCACCGCCACCACCGTCGACGCACGAGGGCAGTCCTGCCCCGGGCCACTCGTGACCCTGCATCGAGCCATGAAGGGAAGCGGCTCGGGCGAGGTGTTCGAGCTGCTTTCCACGGACCCCGGATCCAAGTCCGACGTCCCGTCCTGGGCCACACTTTCCGGGAACGAACTGCTCGAGGCCAAGCACGAGGACGGCGTGTTCCGCTACCTGATCAGGAAGGCATGATCATGGGCGACACGACCTTCAACACCCCTGGAAGCACAACCGCCCCCGGCAACGGGTCCGCAGACGCCACCGAGCTCACCAAGCTCATCGACCAGGCGCTCGCCGAGCGAGACGCTCGCGATGGCCTCAACAAGAAGAACAAGATCACCATCGTGGCCTGGGACGGTCACCTGGACCGGATCTGGCCCACCCTCATCCTGTCCACGACCGCCGCGGCCTCCGGCATGGAGGTGTCGGTGTTCTTCACCTTCTGGGGTCTGTTCGCGCTGGTGAAGCCGGAGAAGCGACTGACGGGGAAGGAGTGGATGACCAAGGCCCTGTCCATCCTCAACCCCGGCGCTATGAAGCGGGCCAAGCTGTCTCGGTACAACTTCGCCGGTATGGGGCCGTGGATGCTGGGCAAGGTGGCCGAGGACTACAAGACGCCGCATCCCACCGAGCTCCTGGAGATGGCCCGGGACATGGGCGTGCGCCTGATCCCCTGCCAGATGACCATGGACCTGATGGGGGTCAAGCGGGAGGACCTGATCGACGGCCTGGAGGAGCCTATCGGGGCCGCCACCGCGCTCTTGGAGATGAAGGAGTCCTCGATCCAGCTGTTCATCTGAATCGAGCGGCTCAAGTCGGAGCCCCGCCGCTGCCGACCACAAGTGTGTGATCGGCCCCCCGGAAGTCCAGGCTCCACCGCGCCCCGACATCCCCGTTCCCCGACGTCCGGACCTGTTCTTCCTGCCCGTGTCCCCGAGGCGGGCGCGGTCGCGGTGGCTGCACGGCGGACGATTGCTCGCCCTCCTGCTGGTCGGGCTCATGGTTGCCGGACCCATCGCAGTGGCGGTGGGGCACGAGCGGCCGGAAGACTACGCGTTCATCGCCTCGACGGACGGCGATCCCTATCGGTGGAATCCCTGTGCGCCGATCCACTACGTGGTCAACTTTCAGGACGCGCCTCCCGGAGCTCTGCAGGACGTGATGGCGGTCGCGACAAGGGTGAAGGCGGCGACCGGTATCGACCTCGTCTACGACGGGCCGACCGACGAGCTTCCCTCCCGTTCCCGGAGCGCCTATCAGCCGGACCGCTACGGCGAGCGCTGGGCGCCGGTCCTGATCGCCTGGGTCTCTGTCGTCCCGGGGGACGACTCCGAGTGGTCGCGCCCCGGCACGCAGTTCGCAGGCCTCTCGACGCCCCTGGCGGCGCCGGGGACCATCGGCGTGTACGTGAGCGGGTGGATCGTGATCAATGCCGAGCAGATCGGGCCCCCGGGGTTCGACTTTCCGGATGACGAAGGGCCGGTGCTCCAGCACGAGTTCGGCCACGTCATCGGCCTGGGCCACACGTCCGAGTGGGGGGAGCTCATGAACTTCAGCGGTGGTGGTGTGACGAACTGGGGGCCCGGTGACCTCGAGGGCCTGACGAAGCTGGGACGAGACGAGGGCTGTCTTCGGACCCCGGCCGTTCCCTGACCGGAAGGTCCTATCGCCCGGTCAGCGAGAAGTGCATGTAGTCCTTGTCGCCGGACCAGTACCCGCCCCATTGCCAGCCGATGGAGGCGAACGCCCGCACCACCACATCCTCCGGATGGATCATGCCCGGTTCATCCAAGGAGCGGTCGCGGAACGGCCGCGCGTTGTTGTTCCGCACATACCCGTCGGCGGTGACGTAGGGGTTCTCGATCGGGTTGATGTCGATGGCCAGGCCGTATGCGTGCTGTGACCACGTGGTGCCAGCGCCTCGAGCGGTCACCACGGGCCGGCAATTGAATGCCGCCGTGTAGTCCCGGTCGTCGTTGGGGTCGTCGTGGTTGGGCCGGTATCGCACGGCCAGGTGCATCCGTTTGATCGGAAACCGCGCGTCGAACAGCCGCCGGAGGACCGACATCACTCCACTCGCCACCGACGCGTTCACCACCATGCGCCCCTCGTGCACCTGGCGGTCGAACCCCCAGTACCGAAGGGTAAGCAGGCGAAGCCGTCCGATGGGCACGGGACACCCGGGGTGCCAGGTCGTGCCTCGCATCTCGGCTTCCAGGTCGGGCGGCAGCGCCGACACCCTTCCCTCGAACCGGGCCGGGAGCGGCTTTGCGCTCGGGGATTCGGAGTGGGATGACGGCATGGTCTCCGGTCGAGTGACCTCTCTCGGCGATGCCTCGGAGACGCGGCCGCCCACCGACCTGTCCGCCGTGGCCGTAACGCACGCCGGCAGGAGGGCCACCGTCCCGACCGCACACGCAGCCGCGAAGCGGCGAAACGTCCCGGCCCTCACGGGAAGTATTGCTCCTCGATCCTGGTCACGGCTCCGTCCTTCACCGTCAGCCAATAAGCGGAGAACTTCCCCTTGTAGTTCCCCGGCGGGAACTTCTTCTGGTCGAAGGATTCCTGGAACAGCTGCGGATCTGCCCGGAACATCGTGTCGCAGCAGTTGGTCCAGTCGAGCAGGAGGATCTGCAGGTCGGGTGCCACCGGCAATCGTCGGAGTTTCGGGTTGTCGTTGACGATGAAGAAATCGTTCGGTACCGGAGTCTCCTCACCCCGGTCGGCCGCGGCCTCGTTCGCCTCGTCGCCGGTCAGCAGGTCGGCCAGGTCGAACACGATAACCTGCGGCTCGCTCGTCACCTGTGCCGCCCGGATGTAGCCGAAGTGCCTTCCGTCCTCGATCGCGGGCGAAGGTGACGCCGATGGCGTGGAGAACGACGGTGAGGGGGTGGGCGTGGAGGGCAAAGGGGTTCCGGTGGCGCTCTCGATGGTCTCGTTCGCACATGCAGCTGCGAGCATCGCCATGCACCATCCGATGGTCAGCAGGTTCCGCTTACCCATCCGTCCTCCGTTCTTCCCCGGTCCTCAGTGTCGCACCCCGAACCCAGAGAGACGGAAGGACCGATTCGGCGGTTCCCCCGACTGACCGGAAGATAGTTCGTGACACTAATTAGCCTTGCGAACTATACTGACTGTCGTGACCACGACGACGGCGCCGATCGATACGGCCGAGCTGGCATCCCGACTGCGCCTGGGCGTGACCCGGCTGGCCCGCAGACTCCGCCAGCAGGCCGAGCCCGGCCTCACCCCCTCGCTCCTGTCGGCCCTGTCCACGATCGAGCGGGCAGGCCCGATGACGATCGGCGACCTGTGCGCGGCCGAGCAGGTCCAGCCGCCCACCATGACCAGGCTGGTGGCGTCCCTGGTGGAGACCGGGTTGGTCGAGCGAAGCGTCGATCCGGACGATCGGCGAGTGGCGTGGGTCCGGGTGACCCCTGCCGGTGCCAGGTCGTTGGCGCAGACCCGTAAGCGCAAGGAGGCCTATCTGGCCAAGCGGCTCCGCCGCCTCGAGCCGGACCGCTTGGCCGTCCTGGAACAGGCCGCCGCCATCCTGGACCAGCTGGTGGAAGGCGAGTCGTGACCAAGATCGGCTTCGCCGTTCACCGCACGTTCCATTCGGTCTCCCACTCCCGGAACTTTCGGCTGTTCTTCGGCGGCCAGATCGTGTCGGTCACCGGAACGTGGATGCAGTCGGTGGCCGCCGCCTGGCTAGTGCTGAAGCTCACGGAGAGCAGCGTGGCGTTGGGGATCCAGCTGGCCCTGAACTTCGGCCCCATCCTGGTGCTCGGGGCGTGGGCCGGCCTCCTGGCCGACCGCCGGGACAAGCGGGTGATCCTGATCGGAACCCAGACGGCGTTCGCCCTCCAGGCGTTGGCGCTGTGGGTGCTCGTGTTCGCCGGAGCCGCCGAGCTGTGGATGGTGTACGCCCTCTCGCTGTTCGCCGGGATCGTGACGGCCATCGACAACCCTGCGCGGCAGAGCTTCTTCGCGGAGATGGTGGGACCCAGGGATCTGACCAACGCGGTCAGCCTGAACAGCGCGGTCATGACCGGCACGCGCATCGTCGGTCCGGCTCTTGCCGGAGTGCTGATCGCGACGATCGGGCTGGCCCCGAGCTTCCTGTTCAACGGGGTCTCGTACGTTGCCGTGATCGCGGCCCTCATCGCCATGCGGCCGGACGAGCTCCATCGCGAGGTCGTCCCGGTCCGGGGGAAGGGCCAGCTCCGCGAGGGCTTGGCCTACGTCCGCCGGACCCCGGGCCTGCTGCTGCCGCTGACGTGGATGGCCGTCATCTTCACGTTCTCGTTCAACTTCTCCGTGCTGTTCCCTGTATTGGCCACGCGGGTCTTCGATGGCGACGCGGGCACGTATGCGACGATGCTCTCGGTCATCGGCGTCGGCTCGCTTCTCGGCGCGCTGGCCATGGCCCGCCAGCAGGAGCCGAATCCTCGGCGCCTGGCCGTGGCTGCCTTGGCCTTCGGCGCTGCCTCTGTCCTGGCGTCGGCCGCGCCCACTCTATGGTCGGAGCTCCTGATTCTCGTGCCGATGGGCATCGTCAGCATGTTCTTCATGATCACCGGGAATTCGACCCTCCAGCTGAGCTCGCGAGCCGACATGCGAGGCCGGGTCATGGCGCTGTACGGCATGGTGTTCCTGGGCGGGAGCCCGATCGGCGCGCCGATCGCCGGCTGGGTGGCCGATCGATTCGGTCCGAGGACGGGAGTCGCCCTGGGCGGACTCATCGCCGTGGCGACGGGCCTGACCGGCCTGTGGATGCTGTCCCGTCGGCGGCTCCGCCGGCCGCGCGCGGCCGTGGCCAGGCATCCGGAGGTCGTGGGGGTTCCGACTACGGGCGGAGCCATCGATGCCAACCTGGCCACCGAGGAAACAGCGACCGCCTAGGTCAGCTCGCGCTCCAGGCGCCACGTGCCGGCCCCTTCGGCTTTGGACACCTCCATCACGGTTCCGTCCTCCAAGGCCAGCCGGAACCACCGGCGTCGTTCACCGTCGCGTTCCTCCAGCCACGATCGCTCGACCTCGGCGCGCTCCTCGACCCCGCCCCACACGACGGCTCTCGGCCACTCCTCGGCGCGGCCGCCCTCGTAGAACCGGACGACGAGCTCGGGCGCGTGGCCGATCCACCTCGGGAGCACCGGGGAGTACAGGACGAACGCCGCCCCGATGAGGGCCACCGAAACTTCCGGGCTGAGCCACCGAAGGATGGCGATCGCCGCGAAGGCCGCGATCACCCTCGACAGGTTGTAGGTGACGTCGTACACGGCGAACACGCGCCCCCGATAACCGTCGGGGATCGCCTCCTGAACCATCGTGTCGACCGGGATCTTCTTCCACGCGAACGTCAGGCCCACGGCGAAACTGCCGAGCAGCAGGGTGAGGCCGGTGAGATGGAGCGAGAGCGCCAGCAGGCAGACACCGCCCACGACGAACGCTCCGGCGACGATCCGTTCCTTGGCCAACCGCTCCTCGAGCTTGCCGACCGTGAGGATCCCCACCAGCACGCCCACCCCGCCGGCGCCGATCAGGTTCGAGAAGGAGCCGACTCCCTCCTGATACCGCTCACGGAACACGAACAACGACAACACGAGCAGGATGCCCTGCCCGAGCTGGTCAATGGTGATCGACGTGATCGGTCCGACCGCCCGAGGGGTCCGAACCAATCGGCCCAAGCCGTCGGCGAACTCCCGTGCGACCCGTCGGATCTCGTCGGCCACCGGGTCGGCCGGCGGGCGGTGCGCTGTGAGGCTCGTCGTGATGCGAGTGGCGATCATCGAGCCGATGAGCCACATCGCGCCGGCCGCCACGATCACCGGGACGTTGCCGAACACGTGGGAGATCCACCCTCCGACGAACACGCCGGTCAGGAGGGCCACGGTGCCGCCGACCGTGGCGATCGAGTTCGCCATGAGCAGGTCCTCCGTGGGGACTAGTCGGGGCACGACTGCTTGGGCGGTGGCCAGGTAGAACCGGTTGACCGAGAACACCAGGACGACGCCCACGTAGAACGGCACCGTGCGGGTGTTCAGCAGGGCGAGCCCCACGACCGCCGCCCGGATCCAGGGCGCCACGACCAGGATCCGTCGCCTGGACCACCGGTCGATGAACACCCCGGTGAACGGCCCCACCGCCGAGAACGGCAGCGAGACCAGGAGCGTGGCGATGGCGAAGCCCACCTCTGTGCTCTGCTTCTCCGGGTTGAAGACCACCGACGCGACCAGCGCGGCCTGGAAGAGGCCGTCGGCGGACTGGCTGACCAGCCGGATGGCGAACAGGCGTCGGAAGTCCCGGCTCCGGAGCGCGTCACGGGTCCGCGCCAGCGTCCCTTTCATGGCATTGGAATCCTAGGTGGGCCGCCCCCCAACGGTGCCGACGCGGGTAGAGTCCCGTCCATGTGCTTCGACCCCACGGGTCGTCCGCCGATGCCTCCGATCACCGGCGCCGCAGGGATCTCAAGCGGGCACGACGTGATCCTGGAGGCCGACGACGGGACGAGGTTCGTTGCCTTCAGCGCCGTGACGGCCGAGTCGGGCGGGCCTGGCATCGTCATCATGCCGGACGTCCGGGGGCTCCATCCCTTCTACAAGGACCTGGCCGTTCGGTTCGCGGAGGCTGGCCTGCACGCGACGGCGATGGACTACTTCGGACGCACGGCGGGTGTGGGAGAGCGCGGTGAGGACTTCGATTTCATGTCCCACCGATCCCAGACCAAGTCCGACACGATCGCCAAGGATGTCGCTGCGACGGCGGCCCACCTGCGTTCGCGGGCCGGAGGCAGTGCCGACAGGGTCTTCACGATCGGGTTCTGCTTCGGTGGGCGCCAATCGTTCAACCAGGCCTCGCGGGGTCACCGGCTTGCCGGGGTGATCGGGTTCTACGGTGTCCCGCAACCCGTCGAGCCGGGGGACGCGGAGGCCCCCATCCTGCTGGCGCGAGACTACGAGTGCCCGGTCCTCGGGTTGTTCGGCGGAGCCGACCGATCCATTTCCTCCCAGGATGTGGAGCGGTTCCGTCAGGCTCTCGATGAAGCAGGCGTGCCAAACGAGATCGTTGTGTACGAGGGCGCGCCGCACTCCTTCTTCGATCGAAGCTTCGACCAGCACCGCGACGCCAGCGCCGACGCCTGGAACCGCGTGCTCGCGTTCGTAGCCCGGTCGGGACGTTGAACTCGGCTACGCCGGCTGCGCGTCGAAGAACGCGGTCCAGTCGGCGGACCGGCTGGCCCCGTTGCCCAGGATGAACTCCTCCACCATCTCGCGGGCGATGTCGTCGGTGAACTGGACGGGCGGCGACTTCATGAAGTACGCGCTCGGACCGATGAGCGGGCCGACGACCCCTCGATCCCTGGCCAGCTTGGCGCAGCGGATGGCGTCGATGGCCACCCCCGCGGAGTTGGGGCTATCCCACACCTCGAGCTTGAGCTCGATGCTCAGCGGCACGTTCCCGAACGACTGCCCTTCCAGACGGATCTGGGCCCACTTGCGATCCTCCAGCCACGGCACGTAGTCCGACGGGCCGATGTGGATGTCCTGGCGGTCGAGTGGTTTCTCCAGCTGGCTCTGGACCGATTGCGTCTTCGACTGCTTCTTGGACACCAGCCGTTCCCGCTCCAGCATGTTCATGAAGTCCATGTTGCCGCCGAAGTTCAGCTGGTACGTCCGGTTCAGCTTCACCC
>JBKPDU010000010.1:0-17499 GCA_046728055.1 Actinomycetota bacterium
CCAGCTGTCGCGCAAGGAGCTCGACGAGCTCGTGCAACTGACGAAGGAGCGCGGCGCCGCCGGTCTCGTGTGGATGGTGGTGGCGGACAAGGACCAGATCCGCTCACCGGTGGAGAAGCACGTCACGCAGGACGAAGCGTACGCCGCCGCGATGGCCACGGGGGCCGGGCCGGGAGATCTGATGCTGATCGTCGCCGATCGGAACGAACGGGCGAACGTCGCTCTGGACGGTCTCCGCCGCCATCTCGCGGCTCGCCTGGGTCTCATCCCCGAGAACGAGTGGCGGTTCTGTTGGATGGTCGAGCCTCCCTTGTTCGAGTGGAGCGACGACGAGGACAAATGGGTCTCGGTCCATCATCCGTTCACATCGGCGGCGTCGGACGACCTGTCGCCCGAGACGGCCACCGCCCGGGCCTACGACCTCGTCCTGAACGGCTTCGAGCTCGGGGGAGGGAGCATCCGGATCCACGACCCGGAGATCCAACGGCGGGTGTTCGAGGTGCTCGGCCTCACGTCGGAGGAGACCGAGGAGAAGTTCGGCCACCTACTTCGGGCGTTCCGGTACGGCGTGCCACCGCACGGTGGGATCGCGCTGGGTCTGGACCGGTTGGCCATGCTGATGGCGGGGAAGGACACGCTCCGCGACGTGACCGCGTTCCCCAAGGCACAGTCGGGGGCCGACCCCCTCACCGGGGCTCCCGCTCCCGTCCCTGAGGACGTGCTCCGAGAGCTCGGCATCAGCTTGATCGCTCGAGCCGAGGCGAAGAACGAAGGGCCGTGACCGCTCCGCTGACCGAGTGGGACCTCGCCCTGTTGACCGGGGGGAACTACGGCGTGCTGGCCACGCTGTACGAGGACGGGGCGGCGCACGCCACCGTGACGTGGGTGGATGCGGCGGACGGCCACGTGCTGGTCAACACGGCGGAAGGCCGGCGGAAGGACCGCAACCTGCGGCATGACCCTCGGGCCACGGTGACCGTCATCGGCGAGGACTTCTACCGATGGGTCTCGATCGAGGGGTCCGTGGCGACTCGAGTGACGGGGCCGGAGGCGGAGGCCCACATCGACAGACTGTCGCGGCGGTACGACGGTGATCCGTGGACACCGGTCGAGGGGCAGGTCCGGGTGCTGTACCGGATCGAGCCGCTCCGGATCATCCGGTATGGACAGCGGTAGCCGATGCCCGAGGTCCCCCTGGCGACGAGGATGCGGCCCCGCTCGTTCGGCGAGTTCGTCGGTCAGACCCATCTGGTCGGGCCGGGCGCGGCGCTCAGCGAGTTGATCCGGGGCGGGCACCTTCCCTCGGTTGTGTTGTGGGGTCCGGCGGGGAGCGGGAAGACCACGCTCGCCCACCTCCTCGCCGACGCGGTCGGCGCGGAGGTCGTGCAGCTCTCGGCGGTGTCTTCCGGTGTGGCCGACGCTCGCAAGGTCATGGAGCGGGCGAAGGGCGGGATGCTGCGGACGGTCCTGTTCGTAGACGAGGTCCACCGGTGGAGCAAGGCCCAGCAGGACGTCCTGCTGCCCGCGGTGGAGGAGGGGACGATCACCCTGATCGGCGCGACCACCGAGAACCCGTACTTTTCGCTGGTCACGCCGCTCCTGTCTCGGTGTCTCCTGCTCCGCCTGGAGCCGCTGTCGTCGGGCGAGGTTCGGGCGCTCCTGCTTCGCGCGCTGGGGGACCAGGACCGGGGTTTCGGCGGCATCCAGGTGAAGGTCGAGGAGGATGCACTCGACCATCTGGTGGAGGTTGCCGGCGGCGACGCCAGGATCGCGCTGACCGGGCTGGAGGCTGCCGTGCTCTCCGCGAAGGAAGCCGGGGAGGTCGTGGTCACCCGGGAGCGGGCCGCCGACGCCGTGCAGAAGAAGGCCATCGTGTACGACCGGCAGGGCGATGCCCACTTCGACGTCATCTCCGCGTTCATCAAGAGCATCCGGGGCTCGGACCCCGACGCAACGTTGTTCTGGCTGGCCAGGATGCTCGAGGCGGGGGAGGATCCTCGCTACATCGCCAGGCGGATGGTGGTGCATGCCTCCGAGGACATCGGCCTGGCCGACCCCCGCGCCCTGCAGGTGGCCGTGGCCGCCGCCCAAGCCGTCGAGTACGTGGGGCTGCCCGAGGCCCGGCTGAACCTGGCGGAAGCGGCCATCTACCTGGCTCGGGCGCCGAAGTCCAACAGCGTGATCACCGCCCTGTCCAAGGCCATGGAGGATGCGGCGTCGGCCGACCCCGTGCCCCTTCATCTCCGGGAGGCGGGTACCCCCACCGCCCGAAAGCTCGGCTACGGCAAGGGGTACAAGTACCCCCACGATTTCCCCGGCCACTCGGTCGAGCAGGACTATCGCCCGGCTCGGTTCGAGGGCGCGCGGTACTACGAGCCATCCGGCGAAGGGGAGGAGACCGCGACGGAATCCCGGCCCGACGCCCCGGTATGATGCGCGAACCCGTTCCCGAAGGAGACTGCGATGGCCGTCCTCGCGAGCGCCGGAGACGTGGCGCTGATCGTCCTGGCCGCGTTCTGGGGTCTGCTCGTCCTCGGCCTCTGCCTGGTGCTGGTCAACACGTTCAACGTGCTGACCAGCACGAAGATGTTGATCGACGGGATCCGTGAAGAGACGGTTCCCCTCCTGACCGAAGTCCGCGATTCGGTGGTGAAGACCAATCGCGAGCTCGACCGGGTCGATGGGATGTTGGAGTCGGCCGGCAGCATCGTGGCTCGTGTGGAGAGGATCTCGCGGCTGGTCGAGCAAGTGGCGTCCGGCCCGCTGGTCCGGATCATCTCGCTCGGGGCCGGCCTGTCGAAAGCCGCGTCCAGGTTCCGGAGCGGGAAGGCCGACCGCAAGAAGTGAGGCGACTCTTCTGGCTCGCGCTCGGTCTGGGGGCCGGGGCGGCCGGAGCCATCCTGACCGCGCGCTTCGCCCGCCGGCAGATGCAGAAGGTGGCTCCTTCGACCCTCGCCGGCCAGGCTCGTGGCGGACTGCTCGACCTGTCGCGGCGGGTCTCCGAGTCCATCGAGGAGGGACGACGGGCCATGCAGGAGAAGGAGGAACAGCTCCAGAGCGAGTCCGGAGAGAACCGAAAGCTAGACTAGCCGGCCATGGATGGCCGGCAGATCCGCGAGCACTTCCTTCGATTCTTCGAGGAGCGAGGGCACCGCCGCGTGGCGTCCTCGTCGCTGATCCCACCGCCGGAGTCCGGACTGCTGCTCACCAACGCCGGGATGAACCAGTTCATCCCGTACTTCCTCGGCCACACCCCTCCGCCGTTCCCTCGGGCAACGTCGGTCCAGAAGTGCTTCCGGGCCGTGGACATCGACAACGTTGGGCACACTGCCCGTCATCTCACGATGTTCGAGATGCTCGGGAACTTCTCATTCGGTGACTACTTCAAGCGAGAGTCGTGCGGATGGGGGTTCGAGCTGGTTACCGAGGTGTACGGGATCGAACCCGACCGGATATGGGTCACGGTCTACGAGAGCGATGACGAGGCCGAGGCGATCTGGCGTGACATCGGGGTCCCCGCCGAGCGGATCGTCCGCCGGGGGAAGGACGACAACTACTGGTGGACCCACGCGGCCGGCCCCGCCGGGCCGTGCTCGGAGATCTACGTCGACCGGGGCCCGAAGTACGGCGCCGACGGCGGGCCAGCCGTCGACGAGGAGCGATTCCTCGAGATCTGGAACCACGTGTTCATGCAGGACGAGGTGGACGAGCACTGCCGGCTGGTCGGTGAGCTGCCGGAGAAGAACATCGACACCGGCTCGAGCGTCGAACGGCTGGCCACGGTGTTGCAGGACGTGGACAACGTCTTCGAGACGGATCTGCTGCATCCCCTCCTCGAGGTGGCGGAATCGCTGTCGGGCAAGCGGCACGGGGAGGATCCCTCGACCGACGTGTCGCTGAAGATCATCGCGGAGCACGGCAGGGCCACGACGTTCCTCATCGCCGACGGCGTCCTTCCCTCGAACCAGGGCCGGGGCTATGTGCTGCGCAGGATGCTCCGCCGGGTGGTGAGCCATGCCCGGCGACTGGGGATCGAGGGACCTGTCGTGGAGCACCTGGCCGACCGGACCGTAGAGCTGTTCGGAGACGCCTATCCCGAGTTGGTGGAGAACCGGGCACAGGTGACGAGGGTGGCGGCCTCGGAGGAGGAGCGATTCGCCGGCACGCTCCGCCAGGGGATGGCCCTCCTCGAGACCGAGATCGACAAGGCGAGAGCGTCCGGCGTCCTGTCGGGCGACGTCGTGTTCAAGCTTCACGACACGTTCGGCTTTCCTCGGGAGCTCACCCGGGAGCTGCTCCAGGACGCCGGCCTGTCCGTCGACGAGGAACGGTTCGAGTCCCTGATGGCCGATCAGCGCGATCGGGCTCGGCGGGCCGCGAAGAAGGAGCAGGTGGAAGAGGAACTCGCCGAAGTGGCGTCCACGGCCGGACCCTCACGATTCCTGGGGTACCAGACCCTCGAGGCCGAGGGCCACGTGATCGCCCTGCTCCTGGACGGCGAGCGTTCGCAGGTGGCCGAGGAGGGCCAGGACGTCCGCCTGGTCCTGGATCGAACGCCGATCTACGCCGAGTCCGGCGGGCAGGTCGCGGACCACGGCTACGTACGGACCGACAGCGGGCTGATCCGGGTGGTGGACGCTCAGTGGGGGCCGGGCGACGTGATCGTGCACGCCGGCGTGGTGCAGTCAGGCGAGGTGCGAGAGGGCGACGAGGTACACGCGGAAGTCGACCGGGTCCGGCGGGATGCAACGGCGCGATCGCACACCGCCACCCACGTCGTGCACTGGACCCTTCGACATGTCCTGGGGGAGCACGCTCGCCAGGCCGGGTCCCTGGTGGCTCCGGGGCGCCTGCGGTTCGACTTCCCCCACCACTCCGCGGTGCCCCGCGACCTGCTGGCCCAGGCCGAGGAGGTGGCGAACCGCCGGTTGGCGGAGGACGGGGTGGTCCGGATCTACGAGACCACGTTCGAGGAAGCCAAGAACCAGGGGGCGCTGGCACTGTTCGGTGAGCGGTACGGGGATTTCGTCAGGGTGGTCGAGGTGGGGGACTACTCGATCGAGCTCTGCGGAGGGACCCACGTCCCGCGGACCGGCAACGTCGCCATCCTCCGCATCATCGGTGAGGGCAGCATCGGCGCCGGGATGCGCCGCATCGAGGCGCTGGTCGGGCCGGACGCCCTGAAGGAGTGGAACGCGGAGCACGTCATCCTGGAAGAGGTCTCGGAGCTGCTGCGGACCGAGCCTCCGGCCATCCCCGATCGGGTGCGCGGGCTCCTGGAACGGTTGAAGCGGTACGAGAGCGAACTCGGCAAGGTCGGCGCGGCGCAGCGAGCCGACCTGATCGAGCTGATCGCTTCCCGGGCCTCCGAGGTTGGTGGGGCCAGGTTGGTGACGGCCGTGCAGGACGGCGACGCAGGCGAGCTGCGGGAACTCGCCCAGGGCGCGGTGGCCCGTCTGGAGAACCCGAACGGGGCGGCCGTAGTGCTCGGCTCGTCTCGCGGTGGGGGCGGGCTGATCGTGGCGGCATGTAGCAAGACCCTCGTTGGTCGGGGAGTCACGGCGCCGCTCCTCCTTGGGCCGGCGGCGGTGGCCATCGGCGGTCGCGCCGGAGGCAAGCCGATCCTCGGGACGGCCGGGGGGCCGAACGGCGGCGCCGTCAGCGAGGCGGTCGAACGGGTCATCCCGGCTCGCCTGGAGGAGCTTCTTCGCCCCTCGGGCGTCCGTGCCTGAAGCGGGCCGCGTCCTCGGCCTGGATCTGGGCGACGTGCGCATCGGTGTGGCCATCTCCGACCCCGGGCGCCGGGTGGCGGTCCCAATGGGCACGGTGCATACGGGGGCCCCGGCCGACCTCAAGGCCATCGCAGCGCTCGTCCGGGACAACGAGGTCACGCTGGTGGTGGTGGGGCACCCGCTGACGATGTCCGGTGGGCCAGGGACCCGGGCCCGCCACGCAGAGGAGTTCGTAAGCGCGCTTCGACAGGTCCTGCCGGTCCCGGTGGTGCTCCAGGACGAACGCCTCTCCACGGTGGAGGCGGAGAGGGCGCTGCGGGAGTCCGGCGCCGACGGCCGCGACCGCCGACGGTCCGTAGACCGATCGGCGGCCGCGGTCATCCTGCAGTCCTACCTGGACCGGGCCGCCTCAGCGTAGGAGACCGGCCGACGGGACGGGCCGGTATGCTCGGACACCGCCATGCTCGAGACCGGCTCGCCCTACTCGACGACGAGCCGGGTGTCTCGGCACCGACGGCCGAGCCGCTGGATCAGGATCGGCCTGACCCTGGTGCTGGTGGCGGGGCTCCTGGTGGTTCTGGGTGTTCGCTACTACGTCTGGTGCAACGGGGCATCGGGATCCCGGACGCCACTCTCGTTCACCGTCGAGGAGGGGGCGTCCGGCGAGGAGGTGGTGAACTCGCTCCACGACCGGGGGGTCCTTCGATGCGCCACGGTCTCCAGGTGGCTGCTCGCCCGGAGCGGGAAGGCCGACGAGGTCCGCGCGGGGACCTACGACCTCACGACCAACATGACACCGAGCGAGGCGTTCGACGTCATCACCAAGGCGCCGCCGCCCGCGCCCACTGTCAGCCTCACGATCCCGGAGGGCTACCGGCTGACACAGATCGCAGAGCGCGTCCACGACGTGATCGGGATCCCGGTTGAACGGTTCCTGGATGCCGCGGACCGCCATCGCGCACGGCCGCCGTACCTACCGGTGGACAAGCCACTGGAGGGGTTCCTGTTCCCCCAGACCTACGAGTTCCTGGCCCACGGCACCTCGCCTGGCCAGGTGATCGATCGCTTGCTCCAGGAGTTCGCGACGGAAACGGGCTCGCTTCCTTGGCAGAACGCCGAGGCCCTGGGCGTGTCTCCTTACGAAGTGGTGATCATCGCCTCGATGATCGAGCGCGAGGCCAGGGTCCCGGAGGACCGGCCACTGATCAGCGCAGTCATCTACAACCGCCTGAACCAGGGCATGCGGTTGGAGATCGACGCGACCGTCGCGTACATCGACCCCGACCCGGCGAACGGGTTGACCGTGTCGGACTTTCAGATCCACAGCCCGTACAACACGCGGCTGCACACCGGATTGCCTCCGACCCCCATCGCCAGCCCGGGACTGGCCTCGCTCCGGGCCGCGCTCGAGCCTGCGGACGTGGACTACCTCTTCTATGTGCTCTGCGGGACCGACGGGCATCACGTCTTCAGCACCTCCTACGACCGGTTCCTGAAGGACAAGGCGCGGTGTCTGGGTTGACCCGAGGCGATGGCTGACGGCGAGGCCCCGCTTCCCGCACGGGGCTCGACCCACATGGTGGGCATCATCGGCTGGCCGGTGCACGGGAGCCTGTCGCCGGTGATCCACAACGCGGCTTTCGCCGCGCTCGGCATGGACTGGGCCTACGTCCCGCTCCCGGTCGCACCGGGCGACCTGGAGACGGCGCTGGCGGGGCTGCCGGCCCTGGGATTCGCAGGCGCGAACGTCACCATGCCGCACAAGACGGACACGGCCCGGCTGGTCCGTGACCTCTCCGAGGACGCCGAACGGCTCCGGGCCGTGAACACCCTCGTCGTGGGGGCCGCCGGGCTGGCCGGACACAACACCGACGCCCCGGGATTCGATCGATTCCTGCGACGCGATGCCGGCTTCGACCCCCAGGGACGGTCGGCGCTGATCTTTGGAGCCGGGGGGGCGGCCCGCGCATGCGCCCTGGCGCTGACCCGAGGCGGTCTGGGAGCCCTGACCGTGGCGGTGCGTGATCCGGCCCGGGCCGAGACCCTCCGAGCCTCGACCGAGGGGCTGCGGTCCCAGCTTCGGACGGTCTCCTTCGAGGAGGCGCCGACGATCGACGCCGATCTCGTGGTGAACGCCACGCCCCTCGGCGCTGCCGGTGAGACGCTGCCGCACCCAACGCTTCACCCGGGCGTGCTGGTGGTCGACCTGCTGTACCCCACCCTCACGCCGCTGCAGGCTGCGGCGAAGGCCGTGGGAGCGTCTGCGTTCGGAGGCCTGGGGCTTCTGCTGCACCAGGCCGCGCTGTCGTTCGAGATGTGGACGGGGATGGAGCCGCCCCTGTCGGTCATGTCTGCCGCCGCGCTGGCCGAACTGGCGGAGGACAAACCCACGTGGGTGTACTCTCCGCCGCCCGATTCTCAAGGGCCTCCACACCCGCCCCGATAGCAACAGAGCAGTCTCCATGGAAGAGTTCTCCGCCCTCGCGGCACGGGTTGCAGCCAGCGTCGTCGAGCTGCGGGGCTGTCTGATCCTGTCCAGGGACGGCCTGGTCCTTGGGGCCTTTCCGGCAGGTGAAGAGGGCCTCGTCAAGTCGGCGTGGCTGCGGTTCGCCGTAGTGGGTGAGCCGGAGAAGGGGTTCATCGAGTTTGGCGACGAGATCTGGACCTACGTTCGGCGCGGGCAGTACGCCGCGTTCGCCGTCAGCGGGCTCGGCGTTCGGCCGGGACTGCTGATCGACCAGATGGACCAGATGCTGTACACGGCGGAGGAGGTCAGGGCCAGGCGAGAGGCCCTCAGGATCCCAGAGGCCTCACCCGCTTCAAGCGATCAGCCACGAGGCTACCTCGACAGGGAGACTCGCCCGTCGGTACCCACGCCGACCCTCAGCCCCACGCCAACCCGGGGGACCGCCGCGGGTCCGGCTGGTCCGCCCTCCGCCCCGACGGAGCCGCCGCCGCTCCGGCAAATGGCGCCGGAGCCGGCGCTGACCCCCGAGCCGCCACAGCCAGAACCGACCCCCGAGCCGTCCGCCGAAGGTCCCTCGGCCGAGCCGCCCTCCACCGCCGAGCCAGCACCCGCCAAGGGTCCCTCATCCGAGCCAGCTGAGGAGGACAAGAAGACCGAAGTGGACCGCGTGGCCCTGGCCCAAGAGTTGTCCAAGCTCCTTCAGGAGACTGCGGACGATGACGAGAACCAATGAAGCGGACTAGGCCAAACGGGTCACGGTGATGAGCAAGCGCAAGCCAAAGCAGCTCGGACAGATCCTGCTCGACCAGGGGCATATCACCAGCGATCAACTGGAGAAGGCCCTTGCCGAGCACAAGAGCACGGCCCGTTCGCTCGGCCGAACCCTCATCGACCTCGGCTACATCAGGGAGCGAGACCTGGTCATGGCGCTCGCTCAGCAGGTCGGGCTGGACTTCGTGGATCTCAGCGAGTACCAGATCGACCACCTGGCCGCCAGCCTCCTCCCCGAACAGCTCGCCAGGCGATACCGGGCGCTCCCGATCGGTGAGCGCGACGGGAAGCTGCTGGTCGCCATGTCCGATCCGGCGAACGTGTTCGCCCTGGACGACATCCGGGCAATCACCAATCGAGACGTGCAGCCCGTCGTGGCCACGGCCAGCGACGTCGAGCGGGCCATCGCCAAGTTCGGAGGGATGGGCGATCAGGTGGAGGCCCTGGCCAGCGAGGCCTCCAGCAAGCTGGAGGCCGAGGACGTCCTCGAGGACGTCGAGGCCGCCGTCGAGGACGCCCCCATCGTCAAGTTGGTGCAGGCCGTCATGACCCAGGCCGTGGCCGACCGGGCGTCGGACGTGCACATCGAGCCGCACGAGCGGGATGTTCGGGTCCGGTTCCGAGTGGACGGCGTGCTCCACGAGGTCATGCACTCGCCGAAGAACATCCAGAACGGACTGATCAGCCGGCTGAAGGTGATGGCCGACCTCAACATCGCCGAGCGGCGAGTGCCCCAGGACGGCCGCATGAGCATCAAGGTGGGCAAGAAGGCCCTCGACATCCGGTTGGCGACCTTGCCGACCGTGTTCGGGGAGAAGGTCGTCCTGCGCATCCTGGACAAGACCCAAGCCCTCCTCCAGCTTTCGGACCTGGGCTTCCAGGAGGAGGCGTTCAAGCGCTACCAGCAGTCGTTCCGCAAACCTTACGGCGCCATCCTGGTAACGGGGCCGACCGGCTCGGGCAAGTCCACCACGCTGTACGCCACGCTGAACATCCTGAATGACATCGATCGCAACCTCATCACGGTCGAGGACCCTGTCGAGTATCGCCTGGCCGGTGTCAACCAGATCCAGATCAACCCAAAGGCCGGGCTGACCTTCGCTTCCGCGCTTCGCTCGATCCTGCGGGCCGACCCCGACATCGTGCTGATCGGTGAGATCCGTGACCGGGAGACGGCCATGATCGCAGTCGAGGCCGCCCTCACCGGCCACCTGGTCCTGTCCACGCTCCACACGAACGATGCCCCGGCGGCCATCACCAGGCTGACCGAGATGGAGGTGGAGACCTTCCTGGTGGCCTCGGCCCTGGACTGCGTGGTCGCCCAGCGCCTCGCCCGAACCCTGTGTGAGCGGTGCAAGGAAGCGTTCGCTCCCGAGCCGAGGGAGCTGCTCGAGGCGGGGCTGGCCGAGTGGCGGATCCCTGAGGTCAGGCAGCTGTTCCGGCCGGTGGGGTGCTCGGCGTGTGCGAACACCGGCTACCGGGGTCGGATGGGGCTGTACGAGGTCATGCCCGTGACCGAGGAGATCGAGCGGCTCACGGTGGAGCGCGCCTCGTCCGATCAGATCAGGGCGGTTGCCGTCGAGCAAGGGATGCTCACCCTGCGGGACGACGGCCTGGAGAAGGCCATCCGAGGAAGCACATCACTGGAGGAGATCGCGAGAGTGGTGAAGTAGATGAGTTCCGTGATGCGCGCCCCGGACGAGACGGACGTCCAGATCCCGGTCCCCGAGCTGCTGGAGATCGTCCTGGACCAAGGAGCCTCCGACCTCCATCTCACGGCGGGGGCGCCTCCCACGATCCGTCTGCACGGTGACCTGATCAGGCTGACGGACTACCCCGTCCTCGCGCCACGGGCGTTGCAGGGGATGATCTACGCCATCCTCCCGCAGAAGATGCGCGAGCGGCTGGAGGGCGAGCTCGAGCTCGACATGTCCTACGCGCTCCCGGGCAAGGCTCGGTTCCGAGTCAACGTCTATTACCAGCGCGACTCGATCGGCGCGGCGTTCCGGCTGATCCCGTACGAGATCAAGTCCCTCGACAGCCTGGGTCTGCCAAGCGTCGTGGCCGACCTGGCCCGCTATCCGCGCGGGTTCGTGGTGGTGACCGGGCCGACCGGTTCGGGCAAGTCCACCAGCCTGGCGGCCATGGTGGACATCGTGAATCGAGAGCGCTCGGCCCACATCATGACCGTGGAAGATCCGATCGAGTTCCTGCACAAGCATCAGCAGTGCATCGTGAACCAGCGCGAGGTGGGGGCCGACACGCACAGCTTCTCGCAAGCACTCAAGCACGTCCTCCGGCAGGACCCGGACGTGATCCTGGTCGGCGAGATGCGGGACCTGGAGACCATCTCCACCGCCATCACCGCCGCCGAGACCGGCCACCTGGTGTTCGCCACCCTCCACACGCAGGACGCGCCGCAGACGATCGACCGGATCATCGACGTGTTCCCTCCGCACCAGCAGCAGCAGGTGCGGGTGCAGCTCGCGACCACACTCCAGGGCATCGTGACCCAGCAGCTGCTTCAGACCGCCGACGGGCGGTCGCGCGCCGTTGCGTGCGAGGTCCTGGTGTGCACGCCGGCCGTGCGGAACCTGATCCGGGAGGGGAAGGTCCATCAGATCTACTCGATCATGCAAGCGGGCGGGCGGTTCGGGATGCAGACCATGGATCAGGCCCTGGCCACCCTGGTCAAGCAAGGAAGGATCAGCCAGCAGCTCGCGTACGAGCGCTCGCACGACCCCGAGGAACTGAACAGGCTGATCGGCGGCGCCGGGGCAAGCTACGGGGCGGGGGCCGGCGCTGCAGGCGCCGCGGGCATCGCGATGAGCGGCGGGTGGGGCTCGTGAGGCCCCTGCCGGCGGGGGGAGGCTAGTTCGTGCCGGCGACCTACCAGTACAAGGTCCGGGACCGAGCCGGGAAGCTGGTGAGCGGCGAGCTCATGGGGGACAGCGA
Source organism: Actinomycetota bacterium (assembly GCA_046728055.1). Classification (GTDB taxonomy): domain Bacteria; phylum Actinomycetota; class UBA4738; order UBA4738; family HRBIN12; genus AC-69. The sequence continues at coordinate 11,926 of JBKPDU010000010.1, forward strand.
GAGCCTGGTCATGGCCAAGCTCCGCGAGATGGGCATGGTCCCCATCGAGGTCAAGAAGGCCAAGACCGGCTTGAAGATGGAGATCAACCTTCGGCCGGGCCACGTCAAGCTGAAGGACCTCGCGGTGTTCTCCCGACAGTTCGCCACAATGGTGAACTCGGGGCTCCCCATCCTGCGTGCCCTGTCCATCCTGTCCGAGCAGACCGCGAGCAAGGAGCTCCAGAAGGTCCTGGTCCAGGTCCGCGTCGACGTGGAGCAGGGCGCCTCGCTCTCGGGGGCCATGGAGCGGCACCCCAAGGCCTTCAACGACCTGTACGTGGCCATGGTCAAGGCGGGCGAGACCGGAGGCGTGCTGGACAACGTCCTGCTCCGGCTGGCCGACAACATCGAGAAGGAGGTCGAGCTCCGCCGCAAGGTCAAGTCGGCGATGACCTACCCCCTGGTGGTCGTGGCCCTGGTCACGCTGATCCTTGCCGCGATGCTGCTGTTCGTCGTCCCGCAGTTCGAGTCGATCTATGCCCAGCTCGGCGGCGAACTGCCGCTTCCCACGCGGCTGTTGTTAGCGGTCTCGAACGCGGTGCGTTCCTACTGGTACGTGTTCTTGCTGGTGATCATCGGGGCGGTGTTCGCTCTCCGACGGTACAAGAAGACCGACCGGGGCCGAGCCCAGGTGGACGCCGTCAAGCTGAGGGTCCCCGTCTTCGGTGGGTTGTTCCACAAGGCGGCCCTGGCCCGGTTCTCCAGCACGCTGGGCATGCTGCTTCGCTCGGGGGTGCCGATCCTCCAGGCGCTCGACATCGTCATCGACACGGTCAACAACCGGACCATCGGCCGCGCAGTAGACGACGTGCAGAGCTCCGTTCGGGAGGGGGAGTCGATGGCCAAGCCCCTGTCGAGGCATTCGGTGTTCCCTCCGATGGTGGTGCAGATGCTCGCCGTGGGGGAGGAGACGGGGGCCGTCGACACGATGCTGGACAAGGTGGCGGACTTCTACAACTCGGAGGTCTCGGCCTCGGTGGACGCCCTGACGTCTCTGATCGAGCCGCTCATGATCGCCATCATCGGCGGCGCCGTCGGCGCGGCGGTCATCGCCCTGTACATGCCCATGTTCAACATCATCAAGCTGATCCAATAGCCCCGGCTACCCGGGCCTGGGTAGTCCGAACGGGTCATTTCGGGGAATCGGCCGAGCCGAGCTTCAGCGGTCGCAGCCTCGGGCCGATGTATCAGCACAGAGAGCGCGGTAAGAGACCGTGCTCGACACGACAACGCAAGGAGGTGAATCAATTGCTCAAGCGCTTTTGGGAGCGCCGCAGGGACGAGGAGGGCTTCACCCTCATCGAGCTGATGGTGGTCGTTCTGATCATCGGCATCCTGATCGCCATCGCTCTGCCCACGTTCCTCGGCGCCCGCCAGCGTGCGCAAAACCGGGCGGCGCAGTCGAGCCTTCGTAACGCGATCGCGGCCGCGAAGACCCTCTACACCGACGCCGACAGTTACAACACGGTGAGCGATGCCACGCTCGAGGCTGCTGAGCCGTCGCTCGACTACACGGTCAGCCCCTCGACTGGGCAGAACGAGGTCGACTGGGCCGTCACCAACACGGGTGGCACGGACCAGACCTGGGGCGGAGCTGCGATGTCCGCTTCGGGTACGTGCTACCTGATTCGCGACACATCCGGCAACGCGGGTGGCGCTACGGCCGGGACGTTCTTCGGCAGTACGACCACCGCGGCGAACTGCACCGGCGCTTTCGCGGCGACCGTCGCGAACACACCGGACGACTCCTGGTAATCCAGGAGCCGTAACCCAGAGCCGAAGGGGCGGCCTTGCGCCGCCCCTTCCCTCGTTCCACGGCAGGCACCTGTCTCGTGGGGTGCTCGAGCCTCGGCTCATGCTGCACGGGCGGCGTGTCGATGACGAGATGACGCAAGGGTGAGAGTGATGCTACGGCCAGGACGTAAACGAGCCGGGAGAAGCCTCACGAGCGAGGCCGGCTTCACGCTGGTGGAGCTGATGGTGGTGGTGCTGATCATCGGCGTGGTCATCGCCATCGCCCTGGCCACGTTCCTCGGCGCGCGCAAGCGGGCCGAGGACCGCGCCGTCCAGACGGACATGCGAAGCGGCCTGGCCGCGGCCCTCGCCTACTACACGGAGGCCCAGGACTGGGATGGCTTCGACGCCGTGCAGGCCACGGCGGAGGAGCCACGGATCGGATGGGTCGATCCCGGCCCGCCGGCGATCGGTGAGACGGCGATCGTGGTCCATTCCGGGCAGCAACTCCTGCTCGTCGGCCGGTCCGCGAGCGGCACCTACTTCTGTCTGGCTCAGGTCCCCACCCATCCCGCGACCATCACGGGAAGCGGAGCCGCGTTCGCCGACGTGGACACCGTTCCCGAGTGTACCGGCGGCTGGTAGCCGATCTCCCGTGGACGGCCGATCAGTGGAGAGGCGTCCCCCCAATGGCGTCCGCCGACGCGGCACCGGGCCCTGCCAACAGTGGGACGGAAGGGGGCCGTCCCCCGCTCAAGAGGATCCCCCATCTGTTCGATACACAACCAAGGTGCTCATGAAACGTCCCGGCTCGCTGTCCCGAGTCTGCCGTCTCGCGCACTCGGACGAACGCGGGGTCACGCTGCTCGAGACGATCATCGCCGTCACGGTGGTCTTCGGCTCGCTGCTGATGCTCGCGTACACGGCCACGATCGGGTTCACCTATACCGCCCTGGCCAGGGAACGTCAGAGCGCCACCGGCCTAGCCAACCAGATCATGGAGCAGGTTCGAGGCCTGGCCACGGATCGGTTCGTCGACGGCCTCTCGTCGTCCGACCTGTCGGGCGATCCCAACATCGTGCTCTGTGGGAGTGAATACCGGTTCAAGACGTGCACCGGGGATCTCATCGTGCACACACCTGGGCTGCCGACCACGATCCCCCTGGTTCCCCACAGGGGGACGGTGTCCGAGGGCTTCCCCACCGCCTTCGATTGGGCCGTGTACGTGACCAACAACGATCCCGAGACCGAGCCCTACCTCGTCACGGTCATCGTCAGCTGGACCGGCGGGAGGACCGCGGGCGCCCACTACGTCCAGAGCCAGAGCGTGGTCTTCGATCCCAAGGGGTGCCTGGACGAAACTGTCCACCCGTTCCCCGGCCCGTGCCAGCCGATCTTCGTCACCGACGCCACCCGCGATGCGGGGCGGATCACGATCAGCGGCACGGTCAGCGGATTGGGCACCTTCAACCGCGCCGTCCTGGTCCTTGGCGGTGCGCGAGCCGAGATCCAGCGCGAGCAGGTGGCGCTGGTCCAGGGGACGGCCTCCCAGGCCGGCGCGGAGCTCGTGCTCGGCTCCGCGACGCAGACCCTGGGGCTGATCGGGGCCAGTTCGTCGGCCGACGGCAATCCAACGACGTCTGCGGGCACCTACTCCTCGAGCACGTTGAGCCCATCGACAGGGGGAAGCAGGACCGTCACCTCGGCCGGGAACAGTCTCACGGTGTCGAACGGCACCGGCGGAGACACCGGCTCGACCACCAGCGCGTCGGCCGCAAACGCCGCGACCGCCCCCTGCCCGCTCGCCCCCTCGGAGAGCGACCAACAGCCCTGCGGGGCTGCGAGCGCGCAGCAGGCCTCCACGCTCTCGGCGACCATGGTCCTGGACGGACTCATCGTTGCGCTGAGCAACGTCACGCTGGCGCGGGTCCTTCCGGAAGCCGCCGCATCGGCGACATCCACCGACTTCCAGGAGCAGTCCGGTGACGTGGGATTGGAACGCCAAACCATCAGCAGAAGTGTCGGAGAAGTGGACCTCCTCACCCTGCCATCCCGGATGACCCCGCCCGCGGGCTTCAGCACGTACCTGGTGAAGCTCACGAACTACTCCGACTCGGCCACGGCGCAGGTGGGCACCAACACGACTCCGCCGACGGCGGTCATCGGGGGCGGCTCCCTGAGCTATTGGAGGACCACGGGGACCTGCGCAACGGGGTCGGGTTCCTACACCACCGTGGCTGTCTCGAACACCCCGACGACGTATCAGCCCTACTTCTGCAAGACGCAGAGGTTCTCGGGCAAGGACGTGACCGTGACGATGTCAGGGACGATCACCACAGGAGGAGTATCGACCAGGCAGACCGAGCCCGAGCCAGGGGCGCGGACGTCGGCGCAGGCCATCGTGAAGTCTCCCCTCAAGGCCTCCCTCACCTACACGATCCAGATCGAGAGCACCACGTACGTGAACCTGACCTTCGACGTTGACCTCGGCCAGATCGTGGCGACGGGGACCTACACGCCGCCCCCAACCGGATAAATGCCATGCAGACGCGGATCGGTTCGGCGGTGGCCTTTGAGGAGCGTGGCATGACGATCGTCGAGATGATGGTCACGATGATGATCCTGGGGATCACGCTTGCCATCTTCATGTCCGTCCTGTTCTCCGTGCAGCGAGGCGTGGTGCGTCAAGAGGCGCACAGCGCCCGGAACGATCAGGCACGTTTGGCCATCCAGGCCCTCGACCGGGAGATCCGCTCGGGGAACGTGCTCTACGACCCCGCGTCGGAGACCGTGCCCTACTACAGCCTTCGGATCTATACGCAGACGAACGCGCCGACCCGGGTCACCGCGGGCAACCCGCAGGGCACGACGTGCGTGCAGTGGCAGCTGGACGAGGAGGAGCTCCAGACCCGGCAGTGGGTGCCCTACGACCCGAGCACGGTCACGTCGTGGCGGACGGTGGCCGAGGGCATCGTGAATCGAACGGTGGACCCCGACGTCCCGCTGTTCACCGTCGATCCCGACCCCTACAAGGGCGGGCGGACAATCCAGGTGACGCTGCTGGTGAACGACGACTATGTCGCTCATCCGGAGCAGACCATCCGGCTCCAGGCAGCCCTCACGGGCCGCAACACGACGTATGGGTACCTGCAGACCGCCTGCCCGGCACCATAGAAAGAGACGAGGAGTGATGAGGAAGCGATGTTGATCCGGTTGCGGCTCCAGGACGAGCGAGGGGTGGCGATGGTCGTGGCTCTCCTGGTCTCGTTCGTCGTCCTGATCCTCGGCGTGGCGGTCGTGTCGCTGTCCCTCCACAACCTCGAAGCCAGTGGATACGATCGGCGACGCCTCCTGTCGATCGGCGCGGCGGAAGCCGGGCTCGACTCGTACTACGAGACGATTGAGCGGACGGCCCCATCGAGCCTGCCGTGCACGCTCTCGGGGACGGTGTCCAGCGGCCCGAACACGGCGACATACGAGGCCAGCATCAAGGTCTACAACGGGGCGGGAGCCGAGATCGCGTGCCCACCGTCGGGGACGAACGCGGCAGGCGCCCTCATCACCTCCACGGGGCAGGCGGGAACGAACGCGCCGCGGACCATGCAGTCGTACGTCCGGATGACGCCGATCTACGGAGGGTGGGAGGCGGCCATCTTCGCCAACACGCCCACGACGATCGGGCAGCGGATGACGCTCACCTCGGCCTCCGGCAGCGGGGGCGATGTCTACGTGAACGGCGACCTCACCCTCAACAATGCCATCACGGTGGGCGGGAGCCTGATCGTTTCACCCGCAGGGGCC
>JBKPDU010000011.1:0-18799 GCA_046728055.1 Actinomycetota bacterium
GAGACCCGGGCCCACGATTGTGGAAAACCGTCGGATGCATGCGGTGGCCCGGATCCTGCTCGACGGAGCGATCCCAAATATTCAGGTCTCGTGGGTCAAGATGGGCGTGGAGGCGTGCCAGATGATCCTTCAGGGAGGGGCGAACGATTTCGGCGGGACGTTGATGGAGGAGACGATAAGTCGGATGGCCGGAGCGGAATGGGGAATCCGCATGGAGCCATCGCAGTTCCAGGAAGCGATCCGGGCAATCGGCCGCGTCCCCGCAGAGCGCACGACCACGTACGGACGTGTGCAGCGCAATGATCTCACCACGTCGCGCATCGTGAATGCGACCGAGCGCGCAGCTTTCATCCGGGCCTGAAATCGCCTCGAAAAGGGTCATTCCGTCAATCACCTTGACCTACGTGGTCAATGGGGTTGACTGGCAAATTTCTCTCCGAAATGTCTTGAAACCTGCGGATTCACTGTCGAACATTCATTCGGGAGACGTGATGTGGAGGTGCACCAACAAATGAGGAATTCCCTCTTGTCAACGAGGGGAGGAATCCCTCAGAATCACAAGCGTGTGATTTGCGGGGGGAGAGAGCGGTGCATCACTACATCCCATGGCAAGAGCGGGCCCGCTGCCGAGAGCACGATCCCGAGATCTTCTTCCCCGAGAAGGGAGGGTCATCGAGGGAGGCCAAGCGGATCTGCGCTGACTGTCCCGTTCGTATCGAGTGCCTCAACTACGCCCTTCGGCGCGATGAGCGGTACGGGGTGTGGGGAGGGATGAGCGAGCGGGAACGGCGACGCCTGAAGCGGATGGCGTCCTGAGCATCGAAAGGGGGTGACCGATGTCTCCCGCAAAGAAGAGATCCACCGCGAAGAGGAAGACGGCCGCGAAGAAGACGGCCAAGAAGCGGACCGCGAAGAGGAAGACCGCGAAGAGGAAGACCGCGACGAGAAAGACCGCGGCGCGCAAGCCGGCGGCAAAGAAGCGGACCGCGAAGCGGCGGACCACAGCGAAGAAGACCACGGCGGCAAAGAAGCGGACCTCGAAGAGGCGGACCGCGAAGCCGTCAATGGCAAAGAAGCGGACCGCCGCGAAGAAGAAGTAGCCGCGGCTTCACCCGTTTTCTCCGGGAAGGGGGGCGGCTCGGCCCCCCTTCCTCGGCTTTCGGGGCTCGTTGCGTGCTAGGCTGCGCGCCGCGCACGCGCACTCGATGGTCACCACGACAGCCGATCGCTCTCCGGTAGCCGACGCCGTCCGCACCCCGAGCGTCCTCGTGGTGCTGGTGGTGAGCAACGGAGCTCGCTGGCTGCGAGAGAGCCTCCGCTCTCTCGCTACCCAGACCCATCCGAGACTCGGCATCGTCGCCGTCGACGGTGGTTCGACCGACGGGTCCCTCGAGATCCTCCAACACGCCTTGGGACGGCAGCGGCTCATCGCGCTTCCGGAGGACCGCGGGTTGTCCGGCGCGGTGCGGGCCGCCCTGGACCTCCCGGTGGCCCGGGCCGCCGATTACGTCCTAGTCCTCCACGACGACGCGGCGCTGGCGTCCGACGCGGTGAGCCGCATGGTGGAGGCCGCCGAGGGACTCCCGGGGGTCGAGCGGGTAGGGATCGTCGGGCCCAAGGTCGTGGACTGGGACAACCCGACGGTGCTCCACGAGGTGGGCCGGTCCACCGACCGATTCGGTCACCCCCATGCGCCCTTGCAAGATGGGGAATTGGACCAGGGCCAGTACGACCGGATCCTCGAGGTCCTGTACGTCTCGTCGTGCGCCATACTCATCTCCCGGGACGCCTGGCAGCGGACGGGCCCGTTCGACGAACGGTTCGGCGGGCACCACGACGACCTCGATTTCTGCTGGCGGGCCCGGCTCGCCGGGTTCCGGGTCCTCATGACGCCCCTCGCCCAGGCGCGGCACCGCGGGGAGGGCGGAGGTCGGACCGCGGCCCACGAACGCGGACCCCTGTACCACGCCGAGCGGGTGGCCGTGGCTTCCATGTTGAAGAACTACGGGACGCTCTCGCTCCTGTGGCTCCTTCCTCTTCATCTCCTGGTCGAGGCGGGACGCCTGGCGTACCTCGCCGTGGCCCGCCGGCTCGAGGAGGCCTACGAACTGCTCGCGGCGTGGGCGTGGAATCTGGCCCACCTGCCCTCCACCATCCGCCGGCGAGTGAGGGCCCAGTCGGTGCGAAGGGTCCCGGATCGGGTCATCCGTCGGTTCATGGAGTCGGAGTTCTTCCGTCCTCCGAAGTGGTTCCAGGAAGCCGAACGCATCCTCGGGGAGCAGATCGAGCTGGAGGAAGAGGTGGAGCGCGCGCCAGTTCGGGCTCGGTTCGCGTCGCTCGCCGGCCAGCATCCCGTCCTGGTGGCCTGGACCCTGGGCATCGGCATCATGGCACTGGCGTACCGGTTCCTCGTGGGACCCGAGGTCCTGCAGGGCGGGGCCCTGGCCACGTTTCCCGCCGAGGCCGAAGGGTTCTTCCACGAGCTCGTCTCGGGGTTTCGGACCACGGTGCTCGGGGGGACCCAGGCGGCGAGTCCCGCGCTCGGCGCCCTTGGAGCGCTGTCGGCCGTGTCCTTCGCCAGCACCCGGGTGGCCCAGAAGCTCCTGTTGGCCGGCCTGCCACCGATCGCCGGCCTCGTCCTGTACCGGTCGATGCTTCGTCAGACCGGGCAACGCGTGGCGGCAGTGGTGGCCGCCGGTGCCTACGCCCTGTCGGCTACGGTCTTCTGGGCGTTCTCCGAAGGGCGGATCGAGGTGCTCGTCGCGCTCGCGGCGTTGCCCGCTGTCGCTGACCGGCTGGATGCTGCCTTCGCGCTGAACCCCCCGGGTCCTCGTTTCCGGTTCGTGGTGGGGCTGGCAGCCGCACTGGCCATCGGCGTGGCGTTCTTTCCCGGCATCCTCCTGCCGATCGGAGTGCTGGCGGCGCTCCAGTTCGTGACGGGGCGGTCCCGACGGCGGGGGCTGGGGCTGGCCGCCGTGGCCACGGCGGTGGCAAGCATCCTGGTGGCGCCGGTGGTGCCGGACATCGCGATGTCGCCGGGCTCGGCGCTGTCCTCGTTTGTGGGAGAGCCGACCTTCTCCCTGCTGGCCAGGCTGGCCCCGGGGACGGGTCCAGGGACGTGGCCGGTGGCGTGGTTCCTCCCCGCCGCTGCGCTGTTCGCCTTCACCCTGGTGGGGGCGGAGTATCGGGGACGGACCTGGCGAGCGACCCTGGCCGCCATCGGCGGGGTGTTCCTGGCATGGGCCTCCGCGGCCGGATACCTGCCGGCGCCCCTCAGCAACCCCCCCGCCTACCTCGTTCTCGCCGCCATGTCCGAGGCAGCCGTCGTGGCTTACGGCCTGGCCTCCATCGGATCGGGCATCGAACGCGAGGCGTTCGGCTACCGGCAGGTGGCCGGCGGCGTCGTCGCGCTCCTCCTCGCAGGCGGCCTGGTGGGTCAGACGTTCCAGGCGGCCCTGGGGAACTGGACGATCGGGGCAAACGCGTTGCCGTCCGCGTGGCCGATCGTGTCGAACGAGCCGGGCGACTTCCGGATATTGTGGCTCGGTCGGCGGAGCGGCGAGCCCTTCCCGGCTCCGGGTGGAGATCCTTCAGGGATCGTGGAAGCCGCGTCGGCGACCGTCCGCTTCGCCGTCACCGACCGCGACGGGGTCACCGCCCTGGACATCGGCCGCCGTGACCACGGGCCGGGCTACGACTACCTGCGGCGGACACTCACCGAGGTCCTCGCTGGCCAGACGAGCCATGGCGGGGCGCTCCTTGCCCCGCTCGCCGTCCGATTCGTCATCGCCGCCGAGGGCGATCTCCCCTCTGCGACCAAGGCCCGGCTCGACGGCCAGGTCGACCTGAACCTGACCCCCGCCGGCGGACTCGTCATCTACGACAACGCGCGTGTCTTGCCGCCCGCGTTCGTGACGTCGTCGCGCCCATTCGTCGATGCCGCCCGGGGAACCGACTTGGGATCGATCGCTTCCCTTCCTCCCCCCGACACGTCGTCGATCGGGCCCGTACCTGGCGGCTTCGGTGGCACGTCGACCGGAGGGTTCGGGTTCGTCTCACAGCAGGATGGAGGCGGTTGGCAAGTGCAGTCGGGGGGTCGAACCCTGGGGACGGATCGCGCGTTCGGCTGGGCGATCGGGTTCGATGCGGCCCCGGGCTCCGTCCGGCTGACCTATGCCGATCAGTGGATCCGAACCTCGGAGATGATCGTGCTCGGCCTGTTGTGGCTGGCTGTTCTGTGGATCACCCGGCGGCCGGTGAGGCGATGAGGTCTCGCGGCCAGCTCGGGTGGGCGCTCCTACTCGTTGCCGTCGTCGCGATCGGGGGGACCTTCCTCCAGCGAGAGGTGGGGCCGAAGGCCTCGGCCTCCGCCTCTTCGGCTGCGGCTCCGTCTGGCGCCTGGCTCTGTCCGCACGGGGGCGGCCCGGAATGGGCCGTCACGCTGGAGCTGGCCAATCCGGGAACCACGCCCGTACAGGTTCGGGTGACCAGACTGTCTGGACGCAAACCCTCGGCGCCCGACTCCTTCACTGTTGCTCCAGGCATGGAGCTCATGGTCCACGACGCGGCCGAGGAACGAAACAGCGCGTCGTTCATCGAGTACTTCGGCGGATGGGTGGCCGCCGGGTGGGTCATCCACGCAGGCGGCGGAGAGAAGGGGGTGGCCGCCGAGCCGTGCCTTCCTCGGGCCGCGGAGCGATGGTTCGTGCCGGATGGGCTGACCACGGAGCGTCAGGTTGCCTACTTGGTGATCATGAACCCCTTTGCCACCGATGCCATCTTCACGCTCACGCTGTACACGCAGAAGCGTGCGCCGATCACCGCGGGCGCGTGGACCAACGTGGTCCTCGGGCCTCACCGGAGCCGCGCCTTCCGGCTGAACGCCAAGGCCCTGGGGGAGGGAGCCGTGTCGACCCTCGTCGACGTCGAGGTGGGTCGGGTGGCTGCCGCCTCGCTCGGCCTCGCGGAGCTCGGCGGAATCAGGAGCAGCACCGGCGTGGCCGATTCCCCTCCGCAACGAACGATCCTTCCGGCCGGCTTCGCCCAGGAGGCGTCCACCCTGGTGGTGATGAACGCGACGGACGGCCGTCCCGAGTTGCAGGCCACCCTGCTCTCCAAGGAGGGATCGCAGACGTTGGGAGGCCTGGTGCAGAACACACCGAACGCGGGCTCGGCGCAACCCTACCCGGTGACCACCGAGGAACCGTCCGCCCTCGACGTTCGGTCCACTCCGGGTTCGGTCGTCGCCCTCCGGACCCTCGGCGTCTCCGCGGACCAGGGGTCGACGACGGGCGCATCGGCTCCCGCGGCGGCCTGGGTCGTGCTGCCGTCGATCGCCGGCGCCCCCGCCCACCCGGGACTCATCCTCACCAACCCGGGGGACGTTCCGGCCGTCGTGAAGCTGTCGCTGCTGCCTCCGGCACCAGGGACCGTCCCGCCACCCGAGACGGTCACCATTCAGCCGGGACGTGTCGTCGCTGGACCCAAGCTGTTCGTGACGGCCAAGCCGTTCGCTGCCATCCTGGTCACGGCGGAGTCGGGAACCGTCGTCCCCTCCGCGGCGTCGTATTCGCTCGGTCAGGACGGGAACGCCACCTACGCCGTCTCACTGGGGGTACCGATCCCAGACGCATGGATACCGTCATGACCAACCGCGCATCCGTCCTATGATGATCGAGGGAGCAACCGTCTCGGCCGTTGCCGAGGCTACGTAACGACGCACCACCGTCCGATACTGGAGAACGGGAACGTCATGGCCCAGGGAAAGCACTCGAGGACGATGCTCGGCCGAGCCTGGTGGGTGGGGCTCCTCGCCGTCGTGGTTGCGCTGCTGGTCGGGGCGGGCACGGCACTGGCCGCGTACGGCTACGACCGCTCCGCCATGACGAGGATCCTCCCGGGAGTGAAGATCGAGGGCGTCGCCGTCGGGGGCATGACCCGCGACCAGGCCGTCCGCGCCGTCACCGCCCGGGCCGACACCACGCTTGGCGGTGACCTCGCCGTGACGGCCGCCGGCTACTCCTGGCACGTCACACCGGCCGCGCTCGGGACCCGTGCGGACGTGGACGGCGCCGTGGACCGGGCGTTCGCGGTGGGGGACCGACTCTCGTTCCTGTCGCGCGTCTACCATCGGGTGGCCGGCAAGCCCGTGGACGCCGATATCCGCGTCGGATACGCGCACGACCGGGCCAAGGTCAAGGCGTTCGTCCAGCAGGCGTACGAGGAGGTGGCGGTGCCGGCGGTCGACGCGGGCATCGACCTCGTCGGCTCTGACCTGGTGATGCGGAGGGCGAAGACCGGCCAGGAGCTGAAGGCCGAAGCTGCGACGGCCCGGATCCTGAGGGCGATCCGGAGCCAGCGGTCCTCGGTCCATCTGCCGGTGAAGGTAGTGGAGCCGAAGGTGACCATGGCGACGCTCGGCAAGACCATCGTGGTGGACCTCTCTGAGAACCAGCTGTACCTGTACGACGGGTTCAAAGTGGAGAGGCAGTACCCCGTGGCCACGGCCGCCCCCGGCTACAGCACGCCGGTGGGGTCGTGGGAGGTCGTCAACAAAGCGGAGAACCCAGGCTGGTACAACCCGGACCCCGACGGCTGGGGGGCTGAATTGCCGCTGTACATCCCGCCGGGCCCGGGAAACCCCCTTGGGACCAGAGCGATCTACCTCTCGGCGCCGGGCATCCGGATCCACGGGACATACGCGTCCTCCTCGATCGGAACCTACGCATCTCACGGGTGCATCCGGATGTACATCTCGGACTCCCAGGAGCTGTACCCCCTCGTCCCGGTGGGGATCAAGGCCATCATCAAGCCCTGACCAACCCCGACGGCCCCGAATGGGCCCGTGGACAGTTGCTTGAGAATGACAAGCCTGTGATCTAGGATGTCGGTCCGTGCGAGTGTGCGCCAAGATGCGATGCGCCGACGAGGCCGTGGCCACGGTTGGCCTGTCCTATGAACGACGGGTCGTGGTGATCGGCGACCTCGTCCCGGAGCCCAACCCGAACCTCGTTGACCTGTGTGCGCCGCACGTCGAGCGGCTCCGGCCTCCCGTCGGTTGGCGCGTGCTCGACGAGCGGGCGCCGGTCCCGACCGCGTCCCCGTAGGCACTCGGCAAGGCGACTGCCGTTTGGCCTCCCCCGAGCGTGGGGACCTCCATCCTCCATCGGACCCACCACCTGGTCGGGGGGCCGATGGGGTGATTGGGCCGCTCGGGGATCGTGAAATAAGGTCAACAGGCTATGGTCGAACGGCGAGCATTCGCCGACCATATGGCCATGGCCGACGAGACGGAGGGTATCTGCCCGGTCTGTGAGCAGGGCGACCTCATCTCCATCACCATGTCCGTCGGAGGCCGCCAGCTGGCGTTCACCACGTGCCACTTGTGCGAGGCCAAGTGGTGGTATCGCGACGGGGAGCCGGTGCCGCTCCAGTCGGTCATCGGGACCGTCGCGCCGAAGGACTAGCGCAGGCCCCATCTTCAGTAGGATGCGGTCGGTGGCACCGCATCGAGACTTCGGTCGCATCTTCAAGGCCTACGACGTCCGGGGAATCGTCCCCGACGACCTCGACGAGGACGTGGCTCGGCGCATCGGGTCGGCCTTCGCCGAGTGGGCGTCGGCGCCTCGGATCGCGGTCGGACACGACGCCCGCCTGTCCTCGCCATCGCTCGCGTCGGCCATCCATGAGGGCATGGCGAACCGGGGCGTCGATGTGGTGGACCTCGGGCTGGCCTCAACCGACCTCCTGTACTTCTCATCGGGATCCCTCGACGTACCCGGTGTGATGCTCACCGCCAGCCACAACCCTCCACAGTGGAACGGCCTCAAATTCTGCCTGGCCGGAGCCAAACCAGTGGGACAGGACACGGGGCTCGAGGACATCCGAGTCCTGGCAGAACAAGACCAACACGCGCCGACTTCCACGCGGGGAACAGTGGTGCGTCGAGACATGCTCGAGCCTTACGTCGAGCACGTCTTGTCGCTCATCGATCGATCGAGCATCGCGTCGCTCACCGTCGCGGCCGACACCGCCAACGGCATGGGTGGCCTGGTGGTCCCTCCGGTGATGGCACGGCTGCCGGTGAACTTCGTGCACCTGTACCCGGATCTCGACGGAACGTTCCCCAACCATCCTGCCGATCCCATCCAACCCGAGAACCAACAGGACCTGAAGCGGACCGTTCTGGAGCAAGGGGCGGACATCGGGCTGGCGTTCGACGGCGACGCCGACCGGGTGTTCCTGGTCGACGAGCGGGCCGAGGGCGTGTCGGGCTCGGAAGTCACCGCCTTGGTGGCGCAGGCCATGCTGCAGCGGTATCCGGGCGCCCCGATCGTCTACAACCTGATCTGCTCGTGGGCCGTCCCGGAGGTGATCCTGGAGAACGGAGGCACCCCGGTCCGAACCCGGGTGGGCCACTCATTCATCAAGCAGGTCATGGCGGAGACCGGCGCCGTGTTCGGCGGGGAGCACTCCGGCCACTACTACTTCCGCGACAACTATCGAGCCGACTCGGGGCTCATCGCGGCGCTCGTGGTCCTCGAGCAGCTGTCGAAGGCGGGCTTCCCGCTCTCGAAGCTGCTCGAGCCGTTCCGTCGATACAAGAGCTCCGGCGAGATCAATACCCCGGTCCTCGATCAGCAGGGAACGATCGAGAGGATCGCCTCGACGTTCACCGACGGGCGCCAGGACCGAACCGACGGCCTGACCGTCGAGTTCGACGACTGGTGGTTCAACGTCCGCCCGTCCAACACCGAACCACTCCTGCGGCTGAACGTCGAGGCCAAGACCGAGGAGCGTCTGAAGGAAGGGACCCAGGCCGTGCTCGACATCATCAGGGCCGAGGAGGAGAGCCCGTGACGATCGATCCGGAGCTGCTCGAGATCCTCGTATGCCCGAACGACCGGGGAGACATCGATTACATCAGCGAGGAACAGGTCATCGTGTGCCGGACGTGCGGCTACCGGTATCCGGTTCGCGATGGGATCCCCGTGATGCTGATCGACGAGGCGGAGAAGCCGGGTACGAAGAAGAAGAAGCGCCGGTGATCGACCTCGACGACGAGCAGGCCATCCGAGCCGGCGATCCCGGCGGGATGTTGGCGAACGTGGCTGCCTTGCCCGAGCACTGCCAGCAGGGGTATCGCGTGGGCCGGCAGGCCGCGCCATTGCCGGACGTCCTGGACGTTCGGTCCATCGCGTTCTGTGGGATGGGCGGCTCGGGCGTGGCCGGGGACGTGATCAGGGCGATGTACTCGGACCGGCTGCCAGTTCCGGTCGTCGTGGTCCGGACCTCTGAGCTGCCCGAGTTCTGCGGACCCCACTCACTCGTGATCGCGTCCTCCTACTCGGGCGGCACGGCGGAGGTGCTGGCGTGCTTCGAGGAGGCCGTGAAGCGTGGGTGCCGTGTGATCGTCGTCGGCTCCGGCGGCGAGCTCGGCGCTCGCGCGGAGGAGCTGGATCTGGGCCGGGTGTCGCTGCCGGGAGGGTTCATGCCCCGGGCAGCGCTCGGATACATCGCGCTCGGGGCGCTCGGCGTGCTCGAGGCAGTCGGGCTCCTGCCTCCCCTCCAGCAGGACTTGGAGGAGGCAACCGCCCAGCTCGGCGCCCTCGCGGCGACGTGCGCGCCGTCCGTCCCGTTGATGGTGAACCCGGCCAAGGGCCTGGCCGATCGGATCCATGACCGGACCCCGGTGGTGTGGGGTGGCGAGGGCATCGGCTCGGTCGCCGCCGGCAGGTGGAAGACCCAGTTCAACGAGAACGCCAAGGTCCCGGCGTGGGCCTCGCCGTTGCCCGAGCTGGATCACAATGAGGTGGTCGGATGGTCGAACGGTGCGGGGTCACGGTACTTTCTCATTGCCCTTCGGCACGATGGTGAGCCGCCGGATGTCGCCGCTCGATTCGCCCCTTCCCTCGACATCGCCCGGTGGTCGGGCGCCCTCGTCGAGGAAGTGTGGGCATCGGGCGCATCGGCGCTGTCCCGGTTCCTCTCTCTTTCGCTGTTGGGGGACTTCACGACGGCCTATCTGGGCATCGCCCGTGGCGTCGACCCCACCCCGATCGAGGCCATCGAGCGCGTGAAGCGGGCGCTGGCGGAGGCATGAGGCGTGCGGATGGTGCCCGGACCGGGCGACTCCTTCGCCGATCAGGCGGCCGACGTGGTGCGTTCGAGAACGGCGTTCGCTCCTGCAGTGGCGATCGTCCTTGGATCGGGACTCGGCGCGTCGACGGAACGCCTGGTCGAGGAGGCCTCCTTCTCCTTCGAAGAGCTTCCCGGTTTCCCCCGGCCGACCGTGCCCGGCCATGCGGGTCGCATGGTCCTGGGGGAGTTGGCCGGGATCCCCACGGCGGCCTTCCGGGGCCGGATCCACTACTACGAGGGGAACGACATGCCGGCCTGCGCCCTCCCTGTCCGGCTGGCCCGGTTGCTCGGTGCTGGGACGGTCATCTTGACCGCCGCGACCGGCGGGATCGCGGAGGGCCTGGACACCGGACACCTGGTAGTGGGGACCGACCACATCAACTTCATGGGCGCAAACCCGCTTCGCGGGTGGCGGTATCCGGACGGGACGCCGCCGTTCGTGGACATGGTGGGGGCCTACGACGAGAAGCTGGCGGATCTCGCCGTCGATGCCGCGGAACGGCTGGGCGTGCCCGTCGCGCGGGGGGTCTACGCTGCGATGGCCGGACCGAGCTATGAGACCCCCGCGGAGATCGAGTTCCTGCGAAGCTCTGGGGCCGCAGTGGTCGGGATGTCGGTGGTCCCCGAAGCCGTCCCGGCCCGTGCGCTTGGGATGCGCGTACTCGGTCTGTTCTTCGTCACCAACAAGGTGGGCGTCGAGGTGAGCCACGAGGAGGTTCTGAGGGCCTCGGATGCCATGGCCGGGTCCATGGGCTCGGTGATCGCCGACGTGCTTGCGAAAGGAGCGGGATGGACTGCGATGTAAGAGACCTCGGCCTGGCCGAGAAGGGGCGCGAGCGCATCGAGTGGGCCGCGGGGGAGATGGGCGTCCTGGCGCTCGTCCGGGAGCGGTTCGAGAAGGAGCGCCCCCTCGAAGGCATCAGAATCGGGGCGTGTATGCACGTGACGACGGAGACCGCCAACCTCGTCGACGCCTTGAAGGCCGGGGGGGCCGAGGTGGCCATCTGCGCGTCGAACCCCCTGTCCACCCAGGACGACGTTGCGGCGGCCATCTGTGACCAGAGCGGGATCGACGTCTACGCGATCAAGGGTGAGGACAACGAGACCTACTACCGCCACATCAACGCCGTCCTCGACCACCGGCCGCACGTGACGATGGACGACGGAGCCGACCTGGTGAGCCTGCTGCACCGGGAACGCCAGGACCAGCTCCATGAGGTCATCGGGGGGACGGAAGAGACCACGACCGGGATCATCCGCCTTCGGGCCATGGCCAACGACGGCGCGCTCATGTACCCCATCGTGTCGGTGAACGACGCCGACACCAAGCATCTGTTCGACAATCGGTTCGGCACGGGGCAATCGACGATCGACGCGATCATGCGGGCCACCAACCTGTTGCTCGCCGGTAGGACCGTGGTGGTCTGCGGGTACGGCATGTGCGGCAGGGGCGTGGCCTCGCGAGCGCGGGGCATGGGCGCGAAGGTGGTCGTGACCGAGGTCGATCCCATCCGGGCGCTCGAGGCGGCGATGGAGGGCTACGGCGTGATGCCCCTCCGTGACGCCGTCCGGATCGGCGACGTGTTCGTCACGGTCACGGGGGACCGAGACGTCATCGGGCGCGCGCATTTGGAGGTCATGCGGGACGGCGCGGTCATGGCCAACGCCGGTCACTTCGACGTGGAGATCGACAAGGCCGCCTTGGAGGACATCGCTTCGGAGAAGCGGCGGATCCGTGAGTTCGTCGACGAGTATCGGCTGGCCGACGGGAGACGACTCCATCTGCTCGCCGAGGGACGGTTGGTGAACCTCGCTGCGGCGGAGGGCCATCCCGCGGCGGTCATGGACATGTCGTTCGCCAACCAGGCCCTAGCGGTGGAGTGGGTGGTGAAGAACAGCGGCTCGCTCTCGCCCGGCGTCTACCCGGTGCCCGTAGAGATCGACGGGGAGGTCGCCGCCCTGAAGCTCCGCGCCATGCGGATCGAGATCGACGAGCTCACAGCGGAACAGCAGCAGTACCTGCGCTCGTGGGAGCAGGGGACGTAACCGGGCGTGAGCGAGCCCGTCTCGGTCCGCGCCAGGTTCGAGCGGTTCCCCGCCACGGTCAAGGGGGCGTTCATCATCCGGGGCGAGGATCCGGACCCTCACCAGGTGGTGTTCCGCCAAGCCCGGGTCGTGGCGATCGGAGGCGCGCAAGCCCATCCGATCGGGATGGCGCCGGCGATCCTGGACGTGGCGCCGCGGCGGGACGTCTTTGTCCCGTTCGAGATGGCGGTGACGGACATGGACCCGGGGTGGTACGAGCTCGAGTGCGAGATCGACGTCGACGGGACGCCCCGGACGTTCCCCGGAGGACGGCGATTCTCGGTTGCCTGGCCGAGGGCGACGCTCCGGCGGGGCCAGGTCCAGGTGGGCCGGGCGATCGATCTCCCGGGCGGTGCCACGGTGAAGGTGGAGCAGATCGACTGCGCGGGTGACTCGATCAAGGTCCACGTTCAGGTGACCCCCCCGGAGCCGGTCACGGTCCGGTTGTCCGCGGACGGGGGGCGTCTTCCAGTGCTCGAGTCCGACGTCGACGGAGCGACCGGGCGAGGCAAGGTGGTGGCCTACCCGCTGCTGCGGGTCCACTCTGCCCTTCGCATCGACGTGCGAGCCCAATCTCGGGCGGGTCAGGCGACTCTCGAGGTCCCACTGCCGTAGGTCGGTCGGCCCGCGTCCGAATGCAAGGGTCCCACGTTTCCCGTCGGTCCGGTCGTGTCGGTACCGGCCGCTAGGGTCCTGCGGTGCTCGGGCGGCTGCTCGATGTCCTGTTCCCCAATCGCTGCGCGGGATGTGGCCGCGGGCCATCGCCGTTCTGCGCTGGATGCGGCGCGGAACTGATCGCCCTCGCCCCGCCGTGGTGCGAGCGATGCGGGGTCCCTTTGGGCGATGCCCGGCCCCTATGCCCCGCGTGTCCTCCGCCGGACGTCGACGTGGCCAGGGCCCCGTTCCTGTTCCACGGGCCGGCTCAACGTGCCGTGCACCGATTGAAGTTCGCGGGATGGCGTCCGGTGGCCTCTGCGCTCGGTGCCGCGATGGTGGCGGTGTGGCCAGCCGCCGCCGACGCCGACGCCGTCACCTGGGTTCCGCTGTCCCGCCGGCGCTTGGCCGAGCGCGGCTTCGATCAGGCCCAGATCCTGGCGGAGTCCGTGGGCGCCGCATGGTCCCTCAGCGTGGTCCGCCACCTCGAGCGGATGACCGACCTGCCGCCGCAGGCCAGGCGGAGCGGCCCGGAGCGTCGAGCGGCGATGGCCGGCGCGTTCAGGTCGGTGACGTCGTGCCCGCCCCGCGTGCTGCTGATCGACGACGTCCTCACCACGGGCGCCACGGCGGCGGCGTGCGCCCGGGCCCTGAAAGCGGCCGGCGCACGCCATGTCGCGGTGCTCACGGCGACCAGGTCCGTCTCTGCGCGGGCCCTCGCTCGCTATACTGCCCGCGGGCTCACGCCTGGGTCTGTGGTTGCCCGGGGGACACCCTCCCGGTAGTCGATGCCAGTCGCAGGCGAAACGACCCACGTAAGGCGACCGTTGGTCGCTGAGCATGGTGCGGTTTAGATGTAAGCCCTGCCCCGGGCGGCTCGTCCGCACGGGAGAAGGTGCTAAGGCGTCCGCTGGACGGCGAACCCCTCCGCAGGCGAGTGTGGGGTCAAAGACCAGGTCAGCCGGGCGTGAGCCCACGACGCACCTGGACGCGAGACGTGCAGGCGGGCGGATCGTATCGGGGAGGAAACGGCCGATGGATCTCGTCATGAAGAGCCGCGGGACCCGGATCACCGACCACATGCGCACCGCGGCGGCCCGAAAGCTCTCCCGTCTGGAGCGGATGGAGCCTCGGGTGATGCGCCTGGAGGTGGAGATCCTGACCGAGCGCAATCCCAGGCTGGGCGGGATCAAGAGGGTGGAGGGCGCCCTGGAGACCCCTCGGCGCACGTTCCGAGCCAAGGCCAAGGGCGACGATGTGGATTCCGCCCTCGATCAGCTGGTCCAGAAGCTGGAGCGGCAGCTTCGGGACCACAACACGAAAAGGCGAACACAGCTGATCGCGGGGGCCGGTCGTCTAAAATCGCCGAAGAGCGGCCAGGAGCGCGCCGGCTCCTGAACACCAGCCGGGCCCCCGGATTCAGGGGAGGTCCCCTGATACCGAAGCGAAAAGACCAGGACGACGAGTCGGCCGGGGGCAAGGGGACTCCCGTTGGCCCACCGGAGCGACTGCGCGTGCTGGTGGCGGACGACCACGCGCTGTTCCGCCGGGGGCTCCAGATGGTCCTGGAGGCCGAGCCCGACATCGAGCTGGTCGGGGAGGCGTCGGACGGGGTGGAGGCCTTCGAACGATCGCAGGAGCTCATGCCCGACGTGATCCTGATGGACGTTCGGATGCCCAAACGCTCCGGGATCGAGGCGGCCTCGCAGATCAAGGAGCTCCTGCCGCACGTCAAGATCCTCATGCTCACGATCTCCGATGAGGAAGCAGACCTCTACGACGCCATCAAGGCGGGGGCCTCGGGGTATTTGCTGAAGGAGATCCCCATCGATGAGGTGGCCGACGCCATACGCTCGGTGTGGGCCGGCCAGTCGAGGATCTCCCCTTCGATGGCATCCAAGCTCCTGAACGAGTTCGCGGCCATGAGCAAGCCCACCGGCGATCGGACCCAGGTCCCCGCCCCCCGGTTGACCGACCGGGAGATGGAGGTCCTCCGGCTGGTGGCCAGGGGCATGAACAACCGCGACATCGCCAAGGAGCTCTACATCTCGGAGAACACGGTGAAGAACCACATCCGAAACATCCTGGAGAAGCTCCACCTGCACTCCCGGATGGAGGCCGTGGTCTACGCCGTGCGGGAGAAGTTGCTCGAGATCACCTGAGCTCCTCCCGCATCCACCTGAGCGCATCCCTCGTTCGACCCGCTCGCTACGGTGGCCCCGAGTCCTGGGGATTTGCCGGACCCCTCCGTTACAATCGAGAGCCGAACCCCCCCGATCAATACGAGGAAACGACCTTGGTCCTGGAGAAGATCGGCCAGATCGGCGAAGGCCGCAAGCTCAAGCGCCTCGAGCAGCTCGTCCGCATCGTCAACACGTTCGAGCCCGAGATCGAGGAGCTCACCGACGAGGAGCTCCGGGCGAAGACCGAGGAGTTCCGGCGGCGGCTGGAGGCCGGAGAGAGCCTGGACGACCTGCTGCCCGAAGCCTTCGCCTCCGTCCGCGAGGCGGCTCGGCGCACGATCGGCCAGCGGCACTTCGACGTTCAGGTGATGGGCGCC
This sequence comes from Actinomycetota bacterium, assembly GCA_046728055.1. GTDB lineage: Bacteria > Actinomycetota > UBA4738 > UBA4738 > HRBIN12 > AC-69. The sequence goes on from JBKPDU010000011.1 coordinate 15,440, forward strand.
GTCGTCCTGCACGAGGGCAACATCGCCGAGATGAAGACCGGTGAGGGCAAGACGCTGGTGGCCACCATGCCCGCGTACCTGAACTCCCTGGCCGGGCAGGGCGTTCACATCGTCACGGTGAACGACTACTTGGCCAAGCGTGACTCGGAGTGGATGGGACCGATCTACCGGGCGCTCGGAGCCTCCGTGGGGCTCATCCAGGCCCACATGGCGCCGGCCCAGCGCCGACCGGCGTACCGGTCGGACGTCACGTACGGGACCAACAACGAGTTCGGGTTCGACTACCTCCGGGACAACATGGCCATGCGCGGAGATGACATGGTTCAGCGCGGCCACCACTACGGGATCGTGGACGAGGTCGACTCGATCCTGATCGACGAAGCTCGGACCCCGCTGATCATCAGCGGGATGGTGGCCGACTCGGCCAAGTGGTACGTGACCTTCGCTCGTCTCGCCCCCCGGCTGAGGAGGGAGATCGACTACGAGGTCGATGAGGCCAAGCGGACCGTGGCCGTCACCGAGGAGGGAGTGGGAAAGGTCGAGGAGGCCCTCGGCATCGAGAATCTGTACGAGCACGTCCACACGCCGCTCGTGCATCACCTCCAGAACGCGCTCCGGGCCAAGGAGCTGTACAAGCGCGACGTGGACTACATCGTGACCGGCGGCGAGGTGAAGATCGTCGATGAGTTCACCGGCCGAGTCCTGGAGGGCCGGCGGTACTCGGAAGGACTCCACCAGGCCATCGAGGCCAAGGAGAACGTCCGGATCAAGGAGGAGAACCAGACCCTGGCCACGATCACCATCCAGAACTACTTCAAGATGTACGACAAGCTCGCCGGCATGACGGGTACGGCCAAGACGCAGCTCGCGGAGTTCCAAGAGGTCTACAAGCTGGACGTCGTGGAGATCCCCACGAACAAGCCCATGATCCGTGATGACCGGCAGGACCTCATCTACAAGGTCGAGGACGCGAAGTGGAACGCCGTGGTCCAGGACATCGCCGAGCGGAACGAGGCAGGCCAACCGATCCTGGTCGGGACGGTCTCGATCGAGAAGTCCGAGAAGCTCTCGGGCTACCTGAATCGCCGGGGGATCACGCATCACGTCCTGAATGCCAAGAACCACGAGAAGGAAGCGATGATCGTGGCCCAGGCCGGTCGAGCCGGAGCCGTCACCGTCGCCACCAACATGGCCGGCCGAGGCGTCGACATCCTCTTGGGGGGTAACCCCGAATACCTGGCCCGCCAGGAGATGGCCGCCCGCGAGTGGGACAACGACCGCTACCTCCTGTTCGAGATGGACGAGGAGGAGCGCGCCGCCTACGAGGCCGAGTACGGCCCGATCTTCCAGAAGTTCAAGCTCCAGACCGACGCCGAGCACGAGGAGGTCGTCGGCCTGGGCGGGCTGTACGTGCTGGGCACGGAGCGCCACGAATCACGCCGGATCGACAACCAGCTCCGAGGACGGTCCGGACGGCAGGGCGACCCCGGGGAGTCCGGGTTCTACCTCTCGTTGGAGGACGACCTGATGCGGATGTTCGCCTCCGATCGCGTGTCGTCGATCATGGACCGGCTGAAGTGGCCCGAGGACGAGCCCATCGCCGCCCGGATGGTCACGCGGGCCGTCGAGAGCGCCCAGCGGCAGATCGAGGAGCTGAACTTCGAGCGACGGAAGAACATCCTGAAGTACGACGACGTCATGAACACCCAGCGCCAGGTGATCTACAGCGAGCGCGAGAAGATCCTGAACGGTGAGGACTTCAAGGACCAGGCCCTCGACTTCGTGACGGAGGTCGTGGAGGGCACGGTCTCGGAATGGATCGGCGACAAGCGGTTCGCCGAGGAGTGGGACCTGGATGGGCTCCAGGCAGGGCTGGCCGAGCTGTACCCGACCCGGCTGACCCGTCAGGACCTGGATCGGGCGACCTCGACCGGCGAGCTCAGCGAGATGGTCCTGGCCGACGCCCTGGCCATGTACGAAGAGAAGGAGCTGGCGGTCGGGTCGCAGGTCATGCGGGAACTGGAGCGGATGGTTCTCCTGTCGCTGACCGACAACAAGTGGCGCGAGCACCTCTACGAGATGGACTACCTCCAGGAGGGCATCCACCTCCGGGCCTACGGCCAGCGCGATCCCCTCACCGAGTACCGGCGCGAGGCCTTCGACATGTTCGAGGAGCTTACTCGGGGCATCCGCGAGGAGTTCGTTCGGTACATCTTCCGAGTGGAACTGGTCCGTCAGGACGAGCCGTCCCGGCCCCGACCGCAACGCGTGGTGACCAGCCGAGGGGAGGCCGACGAGGCCACCGGCGCCCAGGCCAAGAGCGGCAAGGTTCCCAGAAACGCCCCCTGTCCGTGTGGTTCGGGCAAGAAGTACAAGAAGTGCCACGGCGCCGTGGCCTGACGGCGCCGTGGACGGACTCGATCCGATGAAGAAGCCGGCCGGGCGCTCGCGCCCGGCCGGCTCCAGTGCGGTAGCGGTCCCAGCTACCAGCACTTCCCGCAGGTTCGCCCCTGTCACTGTTCGGGCCGAACCGAAGCTCTGCTCGCACCGTAGGCTCGCGGTCGCCTCGTGGCGGTGCCGGGCGCCACGGATCCGAGGTGATGTGCGGCACGAGTTGAAGCGGCGGGTACGATAGGTTGCATGGGCGACTTCACCGAGCGGATCGAGCATCTCTCCAAGCGCATCGCCTCCGCCAAGGAGTTCCTTTGACGTCGAGGCCAAGCGCGCACAGTCGGCGGAGCTGGAGCGGCAGGTCTCCGACCCCGCGTTGTGGAACGATCCGGCGCGCGCCCAGCAGCTGACCACGCGGCTGGCCCGCCTGCGAGCGGACATCGATCGATTCGAGTCCCTGGAGCGCCGTCTGGCCGACGTTCGAGCCATCGACGAGCTCCTGAGGGTGGAGGGCGATCCCGAGCTCGAGCGGGAGCTCGAGCAGACCCTCACCGGTCTGGAGACCGAGATCGATGGGCTCGAGCTGACGGCACTCCTCGGAGGCGAGTACGACCACAACGACGCCGTGGCCACCCTGCACGCCGGCGCGGGCGGCACCGAGTCCCAGGACTGGGCGGAGATGCTGCTGCGGATGTACCTGCGGTGGGCGGAGCGCCTCGGGTTCGACGTCGAGGTGGACGAGATCCTGCCGGGTGAGGAGGCGGGGATCAAGAGCGCCACGTTCATCGTCCACGGGTCCAACGCATACGGATTCCTCTCGACGGAACGAGGGGTGCATCGACTCGTCAGGATCTCGCCGTTCGACGCGGCAAAGCGCCGGCACACCTCGTTCGCCAGCCTCGACGTCATCCCGCTCCTGGAGGAGACCGACGAGGAGGACATCGAGATCGACCCCAAGGACCTCCGGGT
>JBKPDU010000012.1:0-33943 GCA_046728055.1 Actinomycetota bacterium
CTCGATCCCCTCGGGCTCCGCGACCGATCCCGCTTCATCGGCCGGCGCCAACTTCCCTCCGGCCTCGTCGGCAGGCATCGGTCTTCCCGGGACCTCGTCGGCCGGCAGCGATGGCGCGACGGTCTCTCCCGCCGCTTCTGCGGTTCGGGATCGGCGTCGACCGCGACCGCCGCGGTGTCGCCGGCGGCGGACCACCGCCGAGCTCTCCTCACCACTCAACGACGCGGCGCCGTCGATCGATCCAAGGGGCATCGCCTCTTCGGCGGCCTTTTCGATCGCCCGCGACTCGGTCGCCTCCTCGGTCGTCTCCTCGGTCGTCTCCGACGCGGTCGTTTCCTCGACGCGGCCGGTCATTCCCCCGCCTCCCCGTCCACGGTTGCGGCGGCGCCGCCGGCGTGGTCGGGGTGTCGCACCGATCTCGTCCTCCGATCCCGGTGTGTCGTTCGGTGCCTGGAGCGACTCTGTGTGCTCCGTCATCAGTTCGGGCTCCTTCCCACTCGCTCGAGCGCGCGGGAGTGCCGGTGGTCAAGGAAGAGAGGTCGAGAAGATGCACGAGCCCGCCCTCCGTCGAGGGTGATGGGTCGGTGGGTTCGTGGAGTGCGCCCACACTCGGATAGCTGTGAGCAATCCGGCGCAGCGAAGCGCCGCTCGTCCTGCAACCTGTACGCCCTGTTCCGGCACCGGCCGCCCCGCCCGAGGCCCGCGGGCGATCGCCCGGAGCCGGCGGGGCTGATCCGCGCCACTCTGCCCGCTCGGGACCCAAAGCCCGCGGCCTCGGCCCGGCGGGGAAACCTGGTTACAGGATAGCAACCGACCGGCCGGTTCCCGGCAGGAGCAGAAGGCCCTGCTCAGCGGGCTAGGTCGATGTGGCTAGCGGGTTGTCGGCTCGACGTCGACCAGGAACCGGGAGGCGCCCGATATACTTCGCGGCCCTCCGTGGCCGAGACTTCCCTCATGGGCCCGCACGACCCTGGCGATGGCGCCTCCACCCAGACGACCCCCGCCCACGGCCGTCGGGTGCGCGTCGTCGTGGTGGACGACAACGCCGGATTCCGGGAATCGCTGCTCGCCCTGCTCGACACCGGTGACCTGGACGTGGTGGGCGAAGCCCGGTCCGGGCCGGAGGCCCTGGAGGTCGTTCCGGCGGTCGAGCCCGACGTTGTCCTGATGGACGTACGCATGCCGGAGATGGACGGGATCCAGACCACCCGCCGCCTGAAGCAGCTCCATCCGGGCATCGGCGTCGTCGCGCTCTCCGGACACGAGGACCAGGACATCGTCCGAGAGATGCTCGTGGCCGGGGCTTCCGGGTACGTGCTGAAGGACTCCGACGGCGACGAGATCCTGAACGCCGTCCTTCACGCGGCCGTGGGAGGCGGGGTCCTGTCGCCCGAGGTCACCCCCTCGGTCATCGAGGAGCTCACCGAAGCCCTGGAACGGGAGCGCCGCCGAACCCGAGAGCTCGAGGAGGCCCACGCGGCGCTGGTCGAACGGGCCGCGCGGCGGCACGAGCTGGTGGCGCGCCTGTCCCACGAGCTCCGCACGCCGGTCACCGTCATCCTGGGCATGGCGCAGACCCTGGCAAAGGCCGACGACAGGTTCGCGCAACGCCAGGAGCTTCTGGACCGCATCGTGGAGCGCGCCGAGGCCCTTGCCCGACTGGTCGAGCGGTTCGAGCTCACGATCGACTCGGGGATGGCAGAGACCGTGGACGTGGCCGCCCTGGCCCAGGAAGCCGCATCGCCATACTCGCGGGTTCGGGTGACGGCCAAGGACGGGCCGTTCGAGGCGACCCTCAGTCCGGTCCTCGGCCGTAGGATCCTCGGCGAGCTGGTGACGAACGCCCTCGAGTTCTCACCACAGGACGCGGAGGTCAACGTCGAGGTGACCCGGGGCCCGGCCGAGATCGAGGTCCGCGTCGTGGATTCCGGACCGGGGATCGATCCCGACGACCGGGAACGGATCTTCGGCGTCCTCGAGCAGGTCGAGGATCTGAACGTCCGGGTCCATCAGGGCCTGGGTTTCGGCCTGTCGCTCGCCCGTGGCGCGGCTCGGTCGATCGGCGGCGACGTGGTCCTCGAGTCCTCGGGGCCGGAGGGATCGACGTTCCTGTGGACCATCGCCATCGAGGACTGAAGCGTAGGAACCGCGTCGGGTCTGGCGGCTACGTCAAGCGTCGCATGTGGATGTTCAGCAGCAACCCCACAGCCGCGCAGTTTGCCAGGAACGAGCTGCCGCCGTAGGAGACGAACGGGAGCGGGATCCCGGTGATCGGCATGATCCCGAGCGTCATCCCCACGTTCACGAACACCTGGATGGCCAGCATCGATGCGACGCCCGCCGCGAGATACGTCCCGAACGGGTCCTTGGCTAACAGGGCGATCCGGATCGCTCGCCAGATGAGGAGGGCGAACAACAGCAGCACGAAGATGGCCCCCATGAAGCCGAACTCCTCCCCGATCACGGTGAAGATGAAGTCGGTGTGCTGCTCCGGCACGAAGTCGAGGTTCGTTTGGGTGCCCTTCAGGTACCCCCGGCCGAGCAGGCCGCCCGAGCCGATCGCGATCTCCGCCTGGGTCCGGTTCCAGTCGGATCGCTGGGGATCGTTCTTCGGATCGAAGAACGCGGTGAGCCGAGCGATCTGGTAGTCCTTGACCAGGCCGAGCTGGAGCCCCCCGAAGATCAACACGATGGCCGTCAGCGCGAGCACCCCCAGGTGCTTTGCGCTGGCTCCCGCCACGACCAGGATCCCCACGAGGATGGCCATGAGGACGATCGAGGTCCCCAGGTCGGGCTGCAGGAACACCAGGAACCCGGGGACCGCGGCGATCGCGGTCGCTCGGTACAGGTCTTGCAGCGACAGGTCGCTCGATCGGAGCTGGGAGAGGAACGCGGCAAGCATGGCGATCAGCGCGACCTTGGCCACCTCAGAAGGTGCGAGCTGGAACCCCAACAGCTGGAACCACCGTTGGGACCCACGGATGGTCGTGCCGAGCGGCGTTCGGACCAGGATCAACAGGGCCAGGCTCGCGGCGTAGATGATCCCGGCATAGACCTTCACGAACCGGTAGTCGAAGCTCGCAGCCACCAGGATGACCACGATCCCGAGCGTGACGAAGGCCAGCTGCTTCTTGAGGAAGAACCCCGGATCGAGGTCTTGCGCCACGAGCGAGGCATGGGTCGCGGAGTAGATCGTGACCAGGCCGGCGATTCCCAGCGCGAGCACGGAGATCAGCAGGACGGGGTCCAGGTGCCGAAGCGGCCGCCGTTCCCACCGGTACAACTTGGTCGCGACGACGTCCATCAGTCCGTCTCCCCGCCGTATGTGAACTGTGCGTTCGTCAGACCGTAGAGCCCCTCGATGATCCGCCGCACGATGGGCGCTGCGGTTTCGGACCCATGACCTCCTTGCTCCACCAGCGCCACCACGACGTACTCTTTCCCCTCCGCCTCGGTCATGGCCGCGAACCACGAGTAGTCCTGCTGGCCGAAGACCTGCGCCGTCCCGGTCTTGCCTGCCACCTGGATCTCCGACAACGGGAATCCGATGAACGCCGAGGCTGCGGTTCCCTGTACCGGAACCTGGGTCAGGGCCTGGCGGACGTACTCGATCTGCGCCTGGAGGAACGGGACGCGGTGGCACCGGTTGTGCCACGAGCGAAGGACGTTGCCGTCCGCATCTTGAGCGCGGTCGAAAAGGTGGGGCACGCACGCGCGTCCCCCGCTCTGGATCACCGAGTACGCCGCGGCGAGCTGGAGCGGGGTCGCCAGCGTGTCGCCCTGCCCGATCGACATGTTGACGAAGTCGCCGGGGAACCACCGGCCATCGGGGAACGCCTTGGGGAGTTCCTCATGGATGGTGGCCTTCCATGCCGCGTTCGGAACCCGCCCCTCTTGCTCGAACGGCAGGTCGACGCGGGTGAGCTGGCCGAAGCCGAACGCTTGGAGGTCGCGCTGCATCTGTTCCACCGGCGGATCGGTGGGTGGGTAGTACCGCCGCCAGTATTCGTAACCGATCGGATAGAAGACCGTGTCGCACGAGTCGTACAGGGCCTGGGCCAGCGAGATCGACCCCAGGTTCGCCGTGGTCCAGTTGTGGAACACCTGGTGTAGGGGGTCCTCGGGTACGGACCAAGAGGGGGGGCATGGGTAGTAGTCCGTGATCGAGACGATCCCCCGTCGCAGCGCCGACAGGGCGACGAACGGCTTGTACGTGGACCCCGGCGGGTACTGGCCCTGGATGGCCCGGTCCAGCAGCGGATAGTTCTCGGCCGCGCCGAACCGTCGCTCGTACTCGGCATCGCTCATGCCCCGCACGAACAGCGAGGGATCGAACGACGGCGCGGAGGCCAGTGCCCTGATGGCGCCGGTCTCCGGATCCATCACCACGACGGCGCCACCGTTCGCCGCAAGGTCGCGTCCCGTGTCCTCGTCGTAGATGCCATGGGCGTACTCCAGGCCGAGATTCAGGCTCTCCTCTGCGATCTTCTGTGCCTCGGCGTCGAGGGTGAGAACAACGTCCCGGCCCGGGATGCGCGCTTGCTCGCCGATTGGACCAAGGTTCTCGCCGGCCGAATTGACCCGGTACTTGATGACGCCTTCGGTCCCCCGCAGGAAACGCTCGAACTCAGCTTCGACGCCGGTGACGCCGATATCGTCGCCGGGCTGGTAATCGGCGAAGGCCGACTGCTTCAGCTGCTCCTTGCTGACCTGCCCGAGGTACCCGAGGACGTGGGCCGCGAGGTCCCCCTCCGGGTAGACACGGACGGGCTCCTTCACCACCTCCACGCCGGGGAACTTCCGGTCGTGCTCCATGATGTAGAAGTCGATCCGCTTGCTGACGTTGGCTTCGATGGGGACGGGCTGGAACTCGTAGTAACGGGGATCCTCGACCCGATCGGCGAGCTCTTCCGCCGGCACGTCGAGCAGCTTGGACAACCGGTAGAGCACATCTTCCAGGTTCGACCCGGCCTCCTGCTTGTTCACCGTGACGACCAGGCTGAGCCGGTTCCTCACCAGGAGGTTGCCCTTCGCGTCGAGGATCCGACCGCGCTGAGCGGGGACGTCCACGAGACGCACGGAGTTCTGTTTCGCCTCATCGCGGTACTGGTCCGCCGCCAGCACCTGGAGGAACCAGAGCCGCGTGGTCAGCGCCGCGAACATGAACGCCACGAGCGCGGCGAACACCTTCAGTCGCAGCCCGGTCCGACCCTCGGTCACCGCTCCGTCACCACCGCACTACCCGCCGTGGCTGCGATGCCTCGGCAGCTCGCCGGAGGACGGGGTAGACGAGTGGGGTCAGGATGGCGTTGTACGCAGCCGAGAGCGCAGCCGTCCGGAACAGGTACAGGGCGCTGTTGTCGAACTGTCCGAGCAGGAAGGACACCAGCCCGTAGAACAGGACGCCGCAGAAGGTGCCGGCCGTCACGATGACCACCGGAAGCACGGGCGAGGGGCTGACGACATAAGGGCGGAGCAGCCCGATCGCGTAGCCGAGCAGGGTGAGCGTGAGCGCAGTGATGCCCTTGGGCTGGTTCAGCAGGAAGTCCTGGGCCATCCCCCCGGCGAAGCCGGTGATCGCCCCGGACGACGGCCCCTCCAGCAAGGCCAACACGATCGTCAGGAGGTACATGAGCTCCGGGCGCGCGCCGAGCAGACGGACGTCGGCGAACACCGTCGTCTGGAGCAGCAACGCCGTCACGATCACCGCGGTCAGCGTGAGCAATCGGCGCACGAGCCAGGCTACCTCGACCCAACTGAAAGGACCACCAAGACCGTGTCGAGGCTCGAGAAGTCCACGGCCGGCGCGACCGTGATGAACTTCTCGAGGGCGGCGGCGTCGGGAACCACGTGCGAGACCGTTCCGATCAGGATGCCGGGCGGATACAGGCTCCCAGCGCCGCCGGGGACCCGGTACCCCGCGGTGACCACCTGCTCCCCCGCCTGGACGTCGGTGCTCGTGTCCACCAGCCCCATCTTCATGTCCTGATCGCCCTGCCCCGTCAGCAGGCCCGTGGTCCGGGAGACCTCCAACCGACCGGCGACCGCGGAATCGGGATCCACGATGAGCTGCACCATCGAGGAGTTGGGCGCGACGCGGACGACGTGGCCCACCAGGCGCTTGCCGCTAGCGATGACCGGCTGGTCGAGCTTGATGCCCTGATTCGAACCGTCGTTGATCGTGATCGTCCACTCGAAGTTCGAGATCCCGGGGGAGATCACCTGGGCCCCCTCGGTCTGCACATTCGGACCGAGGCTCTTGCTGACCCCGAGCAACCCTTCGATCTCGTGAAGGCGCGCCTCGTTGGTCGCCGCAGTGGCAGCCTTCGACTCGAGTTCGGCCAGGCGATCCTTCAGCTCCTCGTTCTCTTTACGGATGGCGGGCAGGCGGACCAGCGTGGAGAAGAAGTTCCCGATCGGGTGGGTGACCTTGGACACGACCTCCTGGAGCGGGCTGATGAGCGTCAGCGCGGTCCGTCCCAGGCTGGCGAGCGGACCTTCGTTCCCCTCCCGGTAGTCGACCGTGATCGTGAGGAGCGACACCGAGACCAGCGCGACCACGACGAGCCGTGCGCTTCGCGCTCTGGTCGGGATGGCCATCCCGCTACCCGCGGGACGGGCTCACCAGGACCCGCTGGAGCACCTCGAACTCCTCCAGGCACCGGCCGGACCCGATGGCCACGGACGACAGAGGGTTCTCGTCGATGCGGACGGGCATCCCGGTCTCGTGCCGGAGTCGCTTGTCCAGGCCCCTCAGCATGGCGCCGCCGCCGGTGAGCATGATGCCCTTGTGCATGATGTCGCCCGCGAGCTCGGGCGGCGTTCGGTCCAGGGTGGCCTTGATGGCGTCGATGATCGCGGTCACCGGCTCGTCGATGGCCTGGCGGATCTCGCTGTCGGAGATCTGGATGGTCTTTGGCAGGCCGCTCACCAGGTCTCGGCCGGGGATCTCGGCGATCAACTCCTCCTGCATGGGATACACCGACGCTACGGCGAGCTTGATCGCTTCGGATGTCCGCTCCCCGAGCAGCAGTGAATACTCCTTCTTCGCGTAGCTGATGATCGACTCGTCGAGCTCGTCTCCGCCGATCCGAAGGCTGGTGCTGGTGACGATGCCGCCGAGCGAGATGACCGCCACCTCCGTGGTCCCGCCCCCGATGTCAACGATCATGTTGCCGCTCGGCTCGTGGATGGGGAGGCCCGCGCCGATGGCCGCGGCCATGGGCTCCTCGATGATGTACGCGCGTCGCGCCCCCGCGGCGATCGTCGCCTCCTCGACGGCGCGCTGCTCGACGCCGGTGCATCCGGAGGGAACGCACACGACGACCCGCGGCTTGGCCAGGAGGCGTCGCTTGTGGACCCGTTGGATGAAGTACCGAAGCATCTTCTCCGTGACGTCGAAGTCCGCGATCACGCCGTCCTTCAGTGGGCGCACCGCCTGGATGTGGCTCGGCGTCCGGCCGATCATCCGCTTGGCTTCGTTGCCGACCGCGACGATGGCCCCGGTGAGTGTGTTCACGGCGACGACGGAGGGCTCGTTCAGCACGATCCCGTTGCGCCGAACGTAGACGAGCGTGTTCGCCGTCCCCAGGTCGACAGCCATGTCTTGCCCTAGGAACCCGAAAACGCCCTCCGCGCCAACGCCTCGGCGGCGCTCCGACGTGGGAACTCTGTGTTGAACCCTCTCGGCCATAGGATTCGCGCCTTGTTCTACAGGAGGAGCCCTGAGGTGGCAACTCGGGCACGGCCCAGGGCCGGGAGCAGGTGTGCCGTAACCCCCGACCTGGGAGTAGGGTCAGAGGCGCCGATGATCATCGCTCGCTCTGGGGAAGCGGCATGATGGCGATAGCCATCCTGTTTCCCGGACAAGGATCGCAGTTCTCGGGCATGGCCGACGCGTGGGCCGAGCATCCTGCCGGCGACCCGGTGCTTCAGGAAGCATCGGAAGTGATCGGGCGCGACGTCGTCGCCGGCTGCCGCGACGACGAAGCCCTGTCCACGACGGAGTTCGTTCAGCCGGCACTCCTCGCGTGCGATGTCGCGGCGAGCAAGGTGCTCGAGGCCGAAGGGGTGGGCTTCGGGGCCGCTGCCGGCCACTCGCTCGGCGAATTCGCCGCGTTGGTCGTCGCCGGTGTCCTCGACCTGGCGTCGGCCTTGGAGATGGTGGTCACGCGGGGACGGGCCATGCAGATGGCCGCGGAGCAACGACCCGGGGCGATGGCCGCGCTGATCGGGGTGGGACCGACCGAGGCCACCGAGATCTGTGAGGCCGCAGGGCGGGGCGATGTCCTCGCCGTCGCCAACGAGAACGCCGCGAACCAGGTCGTGCTGTCCGGTTCGGTCGCCGCCATCGAGCGGGCCGAGGAGGCCGCCAGGAGCCAGGGCGTGAGAGCGATCCGACTGAAGGTCGCGGGTGCCTTCCATTCCCCGCTCATGCAACCGGCGGTCGAACCGATCCGCGCCGCGTTGGCCGGGCTGGAGTTCCGATCGCCTCGGTTCCCCATCGTGGCCAACATCTCCGGACGGTTCGTCGGCGATCCGGCAGCACTTCGCGATGGGTTGTCCCGACACGTGGTCTCTTCGGTGCGCTGGGAGCGCTCGATGCACGTGCTCGATGAGGCCGGCTTCGACGTCTTCGTCGAAGCCGGCCCAGGGCAGGTGCTCTCCAAACTGGTGAAGCGGGAGTTGCCGGGCGCGCGGGTGACCGCGGTCGGCTCCCCGAAGGAAGCAGAGGACTTCGCCCGCTCCATCTCGCAGAGGGTCGTCTCATGAGCCCATCGCAGTGGGACATGGACCAGGGCTCGGGCGAATCCGCCGGTCTTCCGATCTCGCTCATCGTGTCGCCGGCCAACGGGAGGCTGCGCGTCCTTCCCCCGGTCCGGTTCCGTGGCGGACGCGAGTGGGTGGAGGCGGGTCAGGCCGTGGCCCGCGTCGAGCATGGGGGGTCGGCCGACGATATCCTCGCTCCCATGCACGGTCGCATGGGAGGGCTGCTCGGTCGCGAGGGCCAGCCCGTGACGGTCGGGCAGCCGGTCGCCTGGATCGAACGCGGAGGGGAATCCCTTTCATGAGCGGGCGTCGCCACGCCGCGATCGCCGGCGTCGGGTCGGCGCTCCCCGACCGCGTCGTCCCCAACGCGTACTTCGAGTCGATCGTCGACACGAGCGACGAGTGGATCCGCCAGCGAACGGGCATCGGCGAACGACGGTTCGCCTCCGATGGTCAGGCCACATCCGACTTGGCAACCGCGGCGATCAGGTCGGCGCTCGATGCCGCCGGGATCGCCCCCGACCAGCTCGACCTGATCATCTGCGCCACGCTCACACCCGATACACCCATCCCCGCGGCCGCGGTGTGGACGCAACGCAAGCTCGGCATCGGATGCCCGGCCTTCGACCTCAACGCAGCGTGCGCCGGGTTCTCATTCGGACTGTCCACCGGAGCTGCCTTCATCGAGTCCGGCGCGGCCGATACCGTCGCCGTAATCGGGGCGGAGGTGCTGTCGCGGGTCCTGGACTTCACCGACCGGAGCACATGCGTGCTGTTCGGCGACGGTGCCGGCGCGGTCGTCCTTCGGCCCTCAGACGCGCCCGGCGTCATCAACTCCGTCCTGGGCACCGACGGGAAGGCCGCGGAGATCCTGATGATCCCGGCGGGCGGCTCCGCCCGGCCGGCCACGACCGAGAGCGTGGTTGATCGGGACCACACGATCCGGATGCCCTCGGGCCGAGAGGTGTTCAAGCGGGCCGTCACGGAGATGGCCGGCGCTTGCCGCGAGCTCCTCGACAAGTCCGGCTTCGAGCCCGACGACGTGGATCTGCTCATCCCTCACCAGGCCAACTCTCGCATCATGGTCGCGGTGGCCGAGCGCCTGGGGATCGGTATGGAACGTGCCGTCATCGACGTGGCGGAGATCGGCAACACGTCGGCGGCGTCGATCCCCATCGCCCTGGACCGGGCGTGGCGGACCGGACGGATCGTTCCTGACGCGCTGGTCCTGCTGACCTCGTTCGGCGCCGGGCTCGCCTGGGGGGCCAACCTCATCCGGTGGACGGCGCCCGAGCCGGCGTCGTGAAGGTCGCCGTCGTCACCGGGGGGTCCCGAGGGATCGGCCGAGCCTGCGCCGTGGCCCTAGCTGGTGCGGGATGGACGGTCGCCGTCGGGTACCGGACCAGCGACACCGACGCGAAGGAGACGTTGCATGCGATCGAGACGGCCGGCGGCGCCGGCGGGATCGTGAAGCTCGACACGCTCGACGAGGCTTCAGTGGCGGAAGCGTTCCGCGAGGTCGGCGCGACGCTCGGTCCGGTCACCGGCCTGGTCAACAACGCGGGCTACTCGCGCGACGGGCTGATGCTGAAGTACTCGATGGAAGAGTTCGACCGGACCCTGGACACGAACGTTCGCGGCGCGTTCCTGTGCACGCAGGCCGCGTTGCGAACCATGCTTCGCGCCCGATGGGGACGCATCGTGAACATGTCGTCCGCCGTCGCGATCCACGGTAACGCCGGGCAGACCGCCTACGCCGCGTCGAAGTCGGCGCTCGTCGGCATCACCAAGTCGCTGGCTCGAGAGGTGGGTGGCAAGGGCGTCACCGTGAACGCGGTTTGCCCCGGCCTGCTCGATACCGAGATGACCTCGCACCTGACGGAGCAGGCCCGCGCGTACTACGTCGACCAGACGCCCCTCGGACGGGCTGCGCACCTCGAGGAGGTGGCGGCGGTGGTCCGGTTCCTGATGTCGGACGACGCGTCCTACGTGAACGGCGCGGCGATGGCCGTCGACGGCGGGCTTACCGCATAGCCGTCATGCCCCGGTCCCTCTAGAGTTTGCCAGCGCCAGAGAGAGCCAAGGAGGAAGGATGGACAAGGAAGAGATCGACACCCGGGTCCGTAAGGTCTTGTCGGAGCAGCTGGCCGTGGACGAGGGCCAGGTGACCCCCGACGCCCGGTTCGCCGAGGACCTGAACGCGGACTCGCTCGACCTGGTGGAGGCGGTCTTGGCCCTCGAGGAGGAGTGGAACATCGAGATCCCCGAGGAGGAGATGGACGGCGTGAAGACCGTGGGACAGGCCGTCCAGCTCGTGGCCTCCAAGCTCGGTGTCAGCTGAACGCAACGTCGTGATCACCGGCATCGGGCCGGTCACGCCGATCGGCATCGGCGTCGACGACTTCTGGGCCGGTGTGACCTCGGGCCGCAACGGCATCCGAAGGATCACGAGGTTCGACCCCTCCGATCTACCGGTGACGCTGGCCGGAGAGGTGGATGGGTTCGACGTCTCGAACTGGCTGGACGTCAAGGAGGCTCGGCGGACCGACCGTTTCGTCCACTTCTCGATCGCGTCGGCCAAGTTGGCGTGGGAGGACGCAGGGGACCCGGAGATCACGGCCGATCGGGGCGGGGTCGTGTTCGCTACCGGCATCGGCGGGATCGAGTGGCTGTTGAACCAGTACAAGGTGTTGTTGGAGAAGGGGCCCGGCCGCGTGAGCCCGTTCATGGTCCCCGCGCTGATGGCCAACGCGGCCGCCGGCCACATCGCGATGGCGTTCGGACTGATGGGACCGAACTTCTGCACCGTCTCGGCGTGCGCGTCCGGGGCACACGCGATCGGTGAGGGTTACCGGATGATCCGAAACGGGATGCTCGACCTGGCCATCGTGGGGGGCTCCGAGGCGGCCACCCTCCCGCTGACCGTGGCAGCGTTCGCTCAGATGACGGCGCTCACCAAGAACGCGGACCCAGAGACCGCGAGCCGACCGTTCGACGCCGATCGTGACGGGTTCGTGCTCTCCGAAGGTGCCTGTGCGCTGATCATGGAACCGGAGGACCGCGCACGTGCCCGAGGAGCCAACGTGTACGCGGAGGTCGTCGGCTACGGGGCCTCGGACGACGCCTTCCACATCACGGCGCCCGATCCGAAGGGCTCGGGGGCGGCGCTGGCCATCCGTCTGGCCCTGGAGGACGCGGGTGAGGAGCCCTCGGCGGTCGACTACGTCAACGCCCACGGCACGTCGACGCCTCTCAACGATGCCTCGGAGACCGCGGCCCTCAAGACTGCGCTGGGCGACGAAGTGGCGCACGAGGTGGCCGTGTCCTCGACGAAGTCGATGACCGGACACATGCTGGGGGCTGCAGGAGCCGTGGAGGGCGCGGTGTGCGCGCTGGCCATCCAGCGTGGCGTCATCCCCCCGACGATCCACTACCGCACGGCCGACCCGGACTGCGATCTGGACTACGTGCCGAACGAGTCGCGAGATAAAGACGTTCGGTTGGCCATCTCCAACTCGTTCGGGTTCGGCGGTCAGAACGCTGTCGTCGCGTTCCGCCGGGCGTCCTGACACGGCATCCCGCGCTCAGGGCGTGAAGGTCCGGTAGTAAGGCGCACCGTCGAGCACGGCCCTGGTGGCCCTGCCGTCGATGACTGTGTCGAACCGGATCCGCCGCGGCAACCACTCCTCTGCGCCGACCCGGAACCCACCGCCCGGCAACGGGTCGAGCTCCCAGTCCTCTTCGCCCCATCCCCAGAGGAACCGGAGCGACCCGCGCCGAGGCATGATCCGGAAGTTCGAGTACCAGGGGTTGTGCGAACGCCAGTGGCCCGACACCGCCTCCCAGCCATTCGGCCTGTCGAATGTGGCATCGCCAACATAGCGATCGTTTCCCCCACCACCGATCGCCGTTCGTCAGGATGGTCACGTCTCCCCCTTCTCGTTCGAAGGAAAGGGGAACCGCTCGAACTCCGGATGGGCCACGACGAACCGGTCCCCTTTCTGGCGAACCAGCGCCACCGGTTCGCCTCGGTTCGCAAGGATCAACCGCTCCCCCTCGGCGACCAGTGTTAGCTCGCCGTGTTCCGAGCGATAGATGCCCGCATAGTCAGCCGCGCCATCCACACGGTCGACGGGCGTGGGGTCGGGGACGTCAGGCAACGGCTCGCCACTGAACCACGCCGACAGGGTCCGCAGGGAGAAGCGCGCGGTCGCCCCGAGGTTGGCGTCCGCGTTCGAGAGGGCAATGATGCCCACGCCGGGGCCCGGATCCATCTCCATCCACGCCGAGAACCCGACGGTCGATCCCGTGTGCCCGATGTACTTGCGGCCCTCCACGGTCGTGGTCTTCAGTCCGTAGCCATAGAACTCGCCCGGAGCATCGGGGTCCTCCGTGGCGGCCTGGACCAGCAGGGCGAAGCTCTGCTCGGAAAGCAAAGGTGCGCCTTCCGACAGGAGCATGCGGATGTACGCACACATGTCCTCCGCCGTGGAGCAGATCGTGCCGTCCGCTGTCGCGCTCTCGATCCATGGCGCGGGGACCAGACGATCGCGAGGGTGCCGGGGTCGGTCGTCGAATGCCGGGACGTGCCCGATCGCGCTTCGACTCCTTCCCTCTGGTGTGGTGATCGGCTCGGTCGCCGCCATCCCGAGCGGATCGAGCACGCGGGCCTGGACGAGCTCCCACCACGGTCGTCCCGTGACGGCTTCCAGGACCAGGCCGAGCGCCTTGTAACCGGCGTTCGAGTAGTGGAAGCGAGTCCCCGGAGTGAACCCCACGCCCGATTCGCGCAGCGCCAAGAGCTCGTGCATCGCCTCGCCGGTGAAGTCCCGCCCTGTCGGGAGCCCCGAGGTGTGGGTCAGGAGATCGTGCACGGTAACCGGTTCAGACGGCGATCGGACGTTGAACCAGGGGAGGTACTCGGTCACCGGCGCGCCGAGATCCAGCCGGCCCGCGGCTTGTTCCTGCAGGACCGCGATAGCCGTGAACGACTTGCTGATGGATCCGATCTGGAGGAGGTGCGCGGGGCGGACCGGTTCGCGGCCGGCGAGGTCGGCATGACCCTCAGTGACCACACCGAGCGGACCATCACGGCTCGTGAGTCCGATCACCACCCCCGGTGCCTGGATGGTCGGGAAATGGCGCGCGACGAACCGGCCGACGTGTCCGACGGGATCGGCCGTCTCGCCCACGCGCGGCTATCCGAAGAACAGCTTCAGCTCGCGCTCGGCCGACTCGGGCGAGTCGCTTCCGTGGACCAGGTTCTCCGTGATGATCAGGCCGTAGTCGCCGCGGATCGTCCCCGGCGGGGCGAACACTGGATCGGTCGGGCCCATCAGCGAGCGGAGCACCGGGACCGCTTGCTCGCCCTCCACGCGAGCCACGACCACCGGCCCCGACCCGATGAACCCGACGAGCTCGTCGAAGAATGGCTTCTCCCTGTGCTCCGCGTAGTGCTCATCGGCCGTGGCGCGATCGATCGTCGTCATCCGCATCTCTGCCACGCGTAGCCCCTTGTCTTCCACCCGCCGAAGGACCTCACCGATCAGACCGCGTCGCACAGCATCCGGCTTCACGATGAGCAGCGTCGATTCCTTGGCCATGTTCAGGGAGCCTTTCCGAGTGCGCGGCGAGCGTCCGCGACAGTATAGAGAGAGCCCGTGACCAGGATGAGGTCGTCGACTCCCGCGCTGTCCCGAGCCGCCTGCAGCGCCTCGCTCACCGAGCCGAAGGCTTCGACGGGGATTCCCGCTCCGGCGAGCGGCCGGGCCACGCGTTCCTCGTCGGTCGATCGAGCGCTGGAGTTCCGCGCAGCGTACGATCGGTCGGCGAGCGGAGCGAGGGCGGCGACGATCCCGTCCACATCCTTGTTGGTCGAGATGGCGACCACCAGGTGGAGTCGGCTCCACCCGAACGCCTCGGACATCGCCGACGCCAGCGCCTCGGCCCCCGCGGGATTGTGCGCTCCGTCCACAACGATCGTCGGCCGGCGGGCCATCACCTCCAACCTGCCAGGAGAGCTGACGGCCGACAGCGCCGATCGGACGGCATCCGGCGTCAGCGCTCTCTCCAGGAACGACTCCACGGCAACGATCGCCGCCGCGGCATTCCTGGCGGCATGTTCGCCGAACAGCCCGAGCGGGACGTCCTCGTACTTGTCGAAGAGGCCTCGAACTGCGATGACCTGTCCTCCGACGGAACGCCGGCGGTCCGACAGGGAGAAATCAGGCCCCTCGTACAACAGGCGTGCCTCGACGGCCTCGCATCGATCCTCGATCACTCGGAAGGCCTCAGGAAGCTGCTCACGACACACCGCCACCTTGCCCGATTTCACGACGCCGGCCTTCTCCGCGGCGATCTGTTCCACGGTGGAACCGAGCTCGGGGTGGTCGACAGCGATGGGACAGATCACCGCGACATCACCGGCCACGACGTTCGTGGCGTCCCACGAGCCTCCCATCCCCACCTCGAAGACGCCGAGCGATACCGGTTTGTCCGAGAACCACACGAACGCGAGCGCCGTGAGCGCCTCGAAGTACGTGACCCGCTCGCCCTTGGCGTCCACCAGCAGGAAGTACGGCAGCAACCGGTCGTACTCCTCGGCGAACTCCGTCTCGGAGATGGCCTCCCCGCAGACGGAGATCCGCTCGGTCACCGAATGAAGGTGCGGCGACGTATACAACCCCGCCGTCAGGCCGTGCTCGCAGGCCAGGTCAGCGATGAGTCGGGCCGTGGTCGTCTTGCCGTTCGTCCCGGTGACATGGATCGTCGGGTATGTGAGCTGGGGCTCATCGAGCAGCTCGGCCACTGCCGTGATCCGGGCGAGGTCCGGGACCATGCGGTCGGGTTGCCGGCCGTCGAGCTCCGCCAGCGCTTTGTCGAATCGCACGGTGTCAGGCAGATACGAGCGTCGTCTCGACGGCGAACCCGTCGCCTTCCATCGTCTCCAGGCGCTCGATGTTGCCGGCCTCGCGCAGATCCGCCGCCACGGACTCGAGGATGGCCAGGCGATCCGGCCGGTCGCGGACCACCACCCGCTCGGCCCTGGCCCGAAGCGACTGCTTGTTCAGGGCCTTGAACTTGCGGACTTCCCCCAGGACGGCGGCCGTCACATCGAGGACCGCGGGATCCGCTCCACCGGCCATCTCGAGGAGCTCTGCCTCGGTGGGCCAAGGTGCAATGTGCACCGAGCCCTCTCGCCACCACGACCAGACCTCCTCGGTGACATACGGCAGGAACGGCGCGAACATCCGAAGGAGCACGGACAGCGCGGCGCGTAGCGCCGACACGGCCGATCCGGCCGCGTCGGCGCCGCGCGCCCCATACGCCCGTCCCTTGACCAGTTCCAGATAGTCGTCGCAGAAGCTCCAGAAGAAGCGCTCGCTGACCTCGAGCGCTCGAGCGTGGTCGTACGCCCCGAACGCGCGAGTGGCCTCACCGATGGTCTCGGCCAGGTGGCGCAGCATCGATCGATCGAGCGTCTCGGTCACATCCCCGAGGGCAGCCTCGATCGACAGCGCGAACCGTGATGCGTTCAAGACCTTGATGGTCAGCCGGCGTCCCACCTTGATCTGGCCCTCGTCGAAGGCGGTGTCGGCGCCGAGGCGGGCGCTCGCTGCCCAATAGCGAACGGCGTCCGATCCGTATCGCTCGAGGAGCGGCATGGGCGTCACCACGTTCCCCTTCGACTTGGACATCTTCTTGCGCTCGGGATCCAGGACCCACCCCGAGATGGCCGCGTTGGTCCAGGGGAGGGAGTCGTGCTCCAGGTGCGACTTCAACACGGTGTAGAACAGCCAGGTCCGGATGATGTCGTGGGCCTGGGGCCGGAGGTCCATGGGGAAGACCCGACCGAACAGGTCATCGTCCTCGCACCACCGTCCAGCGATCTGGGGCGTGAGCGACGACGTCGCCCAAGTGTCCATGACGTCCGGATCACCGACGAAGCCCCCGGGCGCGCCGCGCTGATCTGCAGTGAAGCCGTCGGGCACGTCGCTCGAGGGATCAACCGGCAGCCGCTCCTCTGGAGCGAGCATCGGATGTTCGTAGTCGGGCTCGCCTCGCTCGTCGACCGCGTACCACACGGGGAACGGAACGCCGAAGAAGCGCTGGCGGCTGACCGCCCAGTCTGCGTTCAACCCCTCCACCCAGGATTCGTAGCGGGCACGCATGTGGGCGGGGTGCCAGTGAATCTCGCGCCCCCGCTCGATCAGGTCCTCCCGGAACTCCAGGGTCTTCACGAACCACTGGCGGCTGGAGATGATCTCGAGTGGTCGTTCGCCTCGCTCGTAGAACTTCACGGCATGCCGGACGGGAATGGGCTCGCCGACCAGGTGGCCCGACTCCGCCAACAGCTCAGCGATCCGCCTCCGGGCTCGACTGGTGGAGCGCCCGGCCAGCTCAGCGTGCGCTCGGTTCGCGGCATCCGGCTCACGCGACTCCCACCCTGGCTGGCCCCACCGCGGCGGCGCGACCGTGCCGTCCCGCTGGACCATCACCCGGGTGGGAAGCGAGAGCTCACGCCACCAGGTCACGTCGGTCATGTCGCCGAACGTGCAGATCATGGCGATGCCGGTCCCCCGCTCCGGGTCGGCGAGGCGGTGGGCCACGATCGGCACGACCGCGCCGAAGAGCGGCGTCACCGCGTGCTTGCCCACGAGGGCGCGGAATCGCTCGTCCTTGGGGTTCACGACCAGCGCCACGCACGCCGGGATCAGCTCGGGCCGCGATGTCTCGATCTCAACCGAGCCGCCGGCCTCCAGGTCGAAGGTCACGTGGTAGTACTTCCCATCGACCATCCGATCCTCGATCTCCGCTTGGGCCACGGCGGTCCGGAAGTCGACGTCCCACATCGTTGGAGCTTCCGCTTGGTACGTGAGGCTTCGAGCCAGGAGGCGGAGGAACGATCGCTGCGAGGCCCGGCGCGATCGCTCGTCGATGGTCGCATAGGTCATCGACCAGTCGACCGACAGCCCCAGGCGGCGGAACAGCTCCTCGAAGGCCCTCTCGTCCTCCGCCGTCAGCCGGCCGCAGAGCTCGACGAAGTTCGGCCGCGACACCGCGATCGGCTCGCCGTTCGAGCGCTCCATCGCGTCGGGGTCGAAGTTCGGGTCGAAGGGAAGGGAAGGGTCGCACCGAACGCCGAAGTGGTTCTGGACCCGTCGTTCGGTCGGAAGGCCGTTGTCATCCCACCCCATCGGGTAGAAGACCATCTTGCCGGCCATCCGTTGGAACCGGGCGATCACGTCGGTGTGTGTGTAGGACATGACGTGGCCGACGTGGATGTAGCCGCTGACGGTCGGCGGCGGCGTGTCCACCGCGTAGATCGCCCCGCGGGACCTGGACCGATCGAATCGATAGGTTCCCGCTGACTCCCACCGCTCACCCCACGCGGCTTCCAACCCCTCGACGCTCGGCTTCTCCGGGACGGCCATGGGCGGGAGTGTACGGGAGCCCCGGAGGGGTCGGTCCGTCCCGACGTTACACTCGCCTGCTTCGGGAAGCGCTTCGTGTGGCGCGAGAGGTGTTCGAAGACGTGCGGACGCTTCGTGAGATGGATCGGTCCGAGGAGCTGGTGGCGGATCTGGACGGTTAGGCCGTTCGTTCCTTGCGCACGCGAGGCGCGGGCTCCTGCCGCGGGACGAGGGTGGGGTTCACGCCGGACATCACGACGCCCTCGTCGATCACGCATCGGTGGACGTCCTGCCGCGACGGGAGCTCGTACATCACGTTCAGCAGGACCTCCTCCATGATGGCCCGGAGGCCCCGCGCGCCGGTTCCGCGGAGAATGGCCTGATCGGCGATGGCCGACAGCGCGCCCTCCTCGAACTCCAGCTCCACGCCGTCGAACTCGAAGAACTTGCAGTATTGCTTGACCAGCGCGTTCCTCGGCTTGGTGAGGATGTCCACCAGGGCTTGCTTGTCCAGGTTGTGCACGTGGGTGAGGACCGGCAGGCGTCCGACGAACTCGGGGATGAGCCCGTATTTCAGCAGGTCCTCGGGCAGGACTCGCGACAGGATCTGCCCGATGTCCTTCTCCTCCACCCGCCGGACATCGGCCCCGAACCCGATCCCCCGGCTCCCGATCCGGCTCTCGATGATCTTCTCCAGGCCGGCGAACGCGCCGCCGCAGATGAACAGGATGTTGGTCGTGTCGATCTGGATGAATTCCTGATGCGGATGCTTGCGTCCGCCCTGCGGCGGGACGGACGCCGTGGTCCCCTCGAGGATCTTCAGCAAGGCCTGCTGGACCCCCTCACCCGAGACGTCGCGGGTGATCGAGGGGTTCTCGCTCTTGCGGGCGATCTTGTCCACTTCGTCGATGTAGATGATCCCGGTCTCGGCCTTCTTCACGTCGTAGTCGGCGGCCTGGATCAGCTTGAGCAGGATGTTCTCGACGTCCTCACCCACGTACCCGGCTTCGGTCAACGCGGTGGCGTCGGCGATGGCGAACGGCACGTTCAGCATCTTGGCCAGGGTCTGGGCCAGCAGCGTCTTCCCGCAACCGGTGGGGCCCAGGATCAGGATGTTGGACTTCTGAAGCTCGACGTCGCCGTCCTTGGCCCCCACCTGGATCCGCTTGTAGTGGTTGTAGACGGCCACCGACAGGACCTTCTTGGCCTGCTCCTGGCCGATCACGTAGTCGTCCAGGAACGTGTAGATCTCCTGGGGCTTGGGGAGCTCGTCGAGCTTGAGGTCGGAGGTTTCGGAGAGCTCTTCCTCGATGATCTCGTTACAGAGGTCGATGCACTCGTCGCAGATGTACACGCCTGGACCGGCGATGAGTTTCTTGACCTGCTTCTGGCTCTTGCCGCAGAAGGAGCACTTCAACAGGTCCGAGTCGCCCAGCCTCCCCATCGCCTCCAAGCTCCTTGAAGGAAACGGCCGGGTTCCTCACCCGGCCCCTCGGAATGGATTCTACGGGCTTCCGGCCGCCGCCGCCGCAAGTTCGGGAAGCATCTTCCGGGTGCTGATGACCTCGTCCACGACGCCGTACTCCACCGCCTCCTCGGCGGTCAGGATGAAGTCCCGGTCGGTGTCCTTGGCCACCTTGTCGAGCGGTTGGCCGGTGTGCTTGGCGATCAGCTCCTCCAGGAGCTTGCGGTACCTGGTGATCTCCTTGGCCTGGATCTCGATGTCCACGGCCTGGCCCTGGGCCCCGCCGTGCGGCTGGTGCAGCAGGATCCGAGAGTGGGGCAGGGCGTACCGCTTGCCCTTGGTGCCGGCCAGGACGAGCACCGCTGCAGCCGAGGCCGCCTGGCCCATCACGATGGTCGACACGTCCGGCTTGATGTACTGCATCGTGTCGTAGATGGCGAACAGTGACGTGATGTCCCCGCCCGGCGAGTTGATGTACAGGTTGATGTCCTTCTCCGGATCCTCGGACTCGAGGTGCAGGAGCTGGGCCATGATGAGGTTGCCGACGTTGTCGTCGATCGGCGTGCCCAGGAACACGATCCGTTCCTTCAGCAGGCGCGAGTAGATGTCGAAGGACCGCTCGCCGCGACTGGTCTGCTCGACGACGACGGGAACGAGGTAGTTCTTCGGGTCGGTCATGACTGCTCCTCCACTCGGTCCTGCTGGGGAGGCTCGGACGGTTCTCCGGTCTCGTCGGACACCCGGTCGACCGCTCGGCGCTCGCCCTCCGAAACGATATCGGCATGCTCGACGATCGAGTCGAGCGCCTTCGAGCGGATGATATCACCGGCCAGTGTTACGACCTGACCGGTCCGCTCGAGCGTCCTGGCCACGTCCTTGGGGTCCCTGCTCAGGGACGAGGCGAGGAGCCCGATCTCGTTCGCGATCTCCTCGGGGGTCACCTCGATGCCTTCCTTCCGGGCCACGGCCTCGAGGACGAGGTCGGCCTTGATGGCCCGCAGGGCGTGAGCCCGGGCGTCCGACCGGAACTGGAGCTCATCGAGCCCCTGGGCGTCCAGCACCTGCTGAAGGGTCAATCCGGCCTGTTCGGCTCGCTCCCGTGCGTGCTGGACCCGATGCTCCGTCTCCTCGTCGACCAGCGCGTCGGGGAGGTCGACGTCGACGGTCCTCACCAGGGCCTGCAACGCCCGGTCCCGAACCTCTGCGTCGGCGGCCCGTTCCTTGTTCTGGCCGAGTTGCTCCCGAAGGCTCCCCCGAAGCTCCTCGAGGGTGTCGAACTCAGAGGCGGTCTTGGCGAACTCGTCGTCGGCCTTTGGCAGGCGCTTGGCCTTGACCTCCTTCACCAACACCTGGAACGACACCTCCTGGCCGGCCCGTTCGCCGAAGCGATCGGGAAGGGTCGCGTTGAACTTCAGGATCTCGCCGGGTCGCTTTCCTTCCAGCTCCTGGTCGAGCTTGTCCACGAACTCCGCCGAGCCCACCTCGTACAGGTAGTCGGGCCGGGAGGCTTCTGGGATCTCCTGGTTGTGGACGGTGGCCCGAAGGTCGATGACCACGTAATCACCGGCCTCGGCGGGGCGGCCCACCGGATCGAGCTCGGCGAAGCGCTCCCGGAGCCGGTCGAGCAGCTCGTCCACCTCGCGGTCCGTGACCTCGGTCGAGGGCCGATCCACCCGAATGCCCTTGTAGTCGGACCTCTCCAGCTGTAGCCGGGGACGGACCTCGACCGTTGCCGTGAAGACCAACGGCTTTCCCTCCTCCACCTGCTCCAGGGCGATGTCCGGATCCGTGATGGGCGCCAGCTCGTTCTCCCGGACGGCCTCTCGGTAGTAGGTGGGCACGGCATCCTCCAGGAACTCCGCCACGACCGCCTCCCGGCCCACCTGCGCGTCGATGACCCTGCGAGGAGCCTTCCCCTTGCGGAACCCCGGCACCTTGACCTGCTGAGCCACCCGTCGGTAGGCGGCATCGAGGTCCTTGCCGAAGCGGTCCGTGGGGATCTCCACGGTCAGCTTGACCTTGTGCTTGTCGGTCTCCTCGATGGTGGTCTGCACGGCGAGGCGAGCGTACCGAAGAATCCGGATACGTCGCCCTGCGTGACCCGTGCCTTCTCGTCCTGATGCGCCGCCTGGCCGGTGTATCGTCCGCCTCGATGTTCGAGGAGGAGCTCGAGTTCGCGGGCGATCTCGCCGGCGCAGCCGGCGAGATCGCCCTCTCCATGTTCGGCACGGACCTGCACGTGAAGCTGAAGCCCGACCGCTCACCGGTCACGGAGGCCGACACCTCGATCGAGGCCATGGTCCGCGAACGCGTGCGCGAGCGATATCCGTCCGACGCCGTGCTCGGCGAGGAGGGAGGCCTGGAAGGCGGCGGCAACCGGCGGTGGATCGTCGACCCCATCGACGCCACGAAGAACTTCGCCGACGGGATCCAGATCTGGGGAACGTTGATCGCACTCGCCGTCGACGACCATCCCGTGCTCGGTGTGGTGAACGCCCCAGCCCTCGGCGAGCGGTACGAGGCGGTGCGGGGCGGCGGCGCCCGGTTGAACAGCCGGCCCATCCGGGTCTCCCGGGCCGACCGGGTGAACCGCGCGTTCGTGCTCCACGGCAGCGTGGAGCTGGTCCTCGAGGGACAGTACGCGGCCTCGCTTCAGGAGGTGTTCCTCGACGCTCGCCGCAACCGTGGGTTCGGGGACTTCTGGGGACACATGCTCGTCGCCCGGGGCTCGGCAGACGCGATGTTCGAGCGGGAGCTGGCCACCTGGGACTTCGCGGCGGTCCAGGTGATCGTGGAGGAGGCGGGAGGGCGGATCACGACTTTCGAGGGCGGACCGCCGGAGCACGGCGGCAGCGTCCTTTCAACCAACGGCGTGCTCCACGACGAGATCCTGGCCCGGCTGGGCGCCCGCTGAAGGAGCTATCCGGCCTGATCGCCGGTGAGGAACGTGGCCAGCCGGAGCTCCCCGTCGAGCCCGTATGTCCAGCCGTGGTACGGGCAGACCATGGAGCCTTGAATCGGCCCGTGGCCCTCGACCCGGTGACCGAGGGTACAGGATCGTCCATCACGATCCGTGACCCGCGATGTCGGCAGACATTGAAGAAGCCACGGAGATCGCCGGAACTCGTCCGTACGGCGAGGATGCTCTCTCCGGCGACGTCGACCTTCAGGAATCTACCCGCCACGAGAAGCTCCTCCTCCCTGCCGACGCAGACCCACTCCGCGACAAAGATGCGCTCGCGCTCCCGCTCGAACATCTCCTGGGAGAGGTAGGCCGAGGACGGGAGGGTCCGTTGCATCTCGGTCCTCACGTCGTTCGCCAACACCCTCCTCTCTCGTACCATGTGACCCTCGGTCAGAGATCGGCTGTACAGCAACGAAGTGTGCATCACGGAGGACGGAGGGTGAATGGGGTGGCCCGTGACCTGAAGTCAACCGCCGAACGATCCGCTACCAAGCGCGATGCCATCACCTGGGCCGCCATGCGTCTGTTCGCGGAGCACGGGTACCAGGGGGCGCGCGTGGAGGACCTGGCGCGGGACCTCGGCATCGCCAAGGGCTCGATCTTCCAGCACTTCGGGAGCAAGGCCGGTTTGTTCCTGGCGACGTACAAGCGGGCCGTGTCGTCGCTGCCTGCCTGGCTCGATGCTCCGAGCGACGTCGTGGAACGTGGGTTCTGGCCAGTGCTCGCTTATTGGCTCGAGCGCACGGAGCACCTGATCCAGGAAGACTGGGTTCCCTATCGCGTGTCGCTGATCGGCAACTACGGGACCGACCTGACGTTGAAGCGAGACATCAATCGGTTCCTGCTCTCGGAAGACCCGTATGGGACGCTCGACTTCGTGGAGTTCGGCGTGGGGCGGAACGAGGTCAGAGCCGACGTCGACGCAGAGATGATCGCGTCCATGCTCGACTGGCTGGCCGAACGGTTCCAGGACGCACTGGTCACCGAGGAGCTCGACCCCGGGCTGTTCCACCGGCGCTCGGACGACCCCCAACGGCGGCGGCAGCTGCGAATCACGCAGTTCACCGAGCTCCTCCGAGGAGCCATCGGTCCACGGAACGACTGACACAGCCATCGTTTGACCATGGCGGCCGTGGGGAATCCTTGGCCCGACCGAAGGAGGTGCGGAACGTGGTTCATCTCACGTACCTGCTGGCGAGGGGATCCGAGATCAGCGTGAGCCTTCGGATCCCGGGGATCCTTGCCATCCTGGCGGGGATCCTGATCCTGATCTTCCCCAAACTGCTGAACTACATCGTGGCCGCCTACCTGATCTTCGTAGGCGTCGTGCAGGTCTTCGACATCCACTTCTGACGGCCGCCGCGCCGCCCACCTACCGCCGGACCAGCGCGGCGTCCCCATCCAGCTGGGTCACCCGACGGCGCCGGTAGTTGAACAGCGCGAATCGGTCGCAGGCCGTCTCCGCGGCGGCGCCCCTGCCCAGGCACTCCTTCAGGTACCAGTGCATCCACTCGTGCAGGTAAAGGAACCGGAGCACCTCACGAGGGGTCCGGAACGTGACCCCCTCGGTCATCCAGATGAACCGCATCCCCTTGCCCGGCCGGCGCTTGGCCGCGTAGGGGACGATCTCGCCGAAGGCGAAGAACGGCTCTGGCACCTGGAGCACGATCTCCCGATGGTCGAAGTCGGTCCAGGCGGACAGGTGAGGCTTCTCTCGGTACCGAAGAGGCTTGACGACGATCCGGTAGCCGGGTGCGGCCGGAAGGCCGTGCAACATGGCCAGGACCCGATCCCGGGGGATGGCGCCGACCTCGGACCTCACCCTCATGGCCGGACGTTACATCTCGCCGATGACCGCACGCGAGTCGGCCCCCGACCTGCGGAAACGGCAGGCTGGGGACCGATATCCACAGGTCCGGGATCCTTCGACCGTTCTTTCCATGCTCCCGGCTCGTCGGGGCGGGCGGATTCGAACCGCCGGCTTCCTGGCCCCAAACCAGGCGCGCTACCAGGCTGCGCTACGCCCCGTGCCACGGATTGTAGGAGGTCCCGCGCCCCGCCCGGTCAGATCCGGAAGCTGCCCTCCCCGACCATGGACACGCCGCCTCCCACCTGGACGTCCCAGGAGTCGCCGTCGGGCTCCACCTCGACGTGGAGCACGCTCGGCCTGCCCACCTGGTCGCCCTGGCGGATGGCGAGCTTGCCCGGCATGCCACCCACCCCTCGGGCCGCCAAATACGCACCCAGCGGCCCGGCGGCCGAGCCGGTGGCCGGGTCCTCCCCGATCCCCAGGCCGGCATCGAAAAGCCTCGCAGTCGCGCCGTCGTCGGTCAGTGCGAACAGGTAGATGCAGTCGGGCCCGTACTGCCTCCACAACGCCCCGAGTGCGTCCTCGTTTCGGTGCGCGCGACGGAGCGTCGCTTCGTCCCGCACGGGAACCAACAGGTGGGGCAGCCCCGTGGAGACCAGCTGCGGCGGCAGGTCGGGGTGCAGATCCGCAGGCGTGAGCCGCCCTCCCGCCGCGACGTCATCCAGCTCGGCGATCTCTGGGCCGAACTCCGGCGGCAGCTGCCGCATCGTGGCGAACCCGCGAGCGAGGTCGACCTCGACCGGGAACTCACCGGCCGCAACGACTTGCGTCAGCGGTGAGTTCACCCGCCCCTCTGCAACCATCACGAACGCCGTCCCGAGCGTCGGATGGCCGGCGAACCGGAGTTCGGCCCCGGGCGTGAAGATCCGCATCGAGTACCGGTCCGCGTCATATGTCGTGACGAACGTGGTCTCCGAGAAGCCGATCTCACGGGCGAGGGACTGCATGGTCGCGTCGTCGAGCGATCCCGGCTCGGGGACGACGCACAGCTGGTTCCCCGTTCGCGGGCGCTCGCAGAACACGTCCACGAGGCGAAACGGAACCTCACCGCCTCCCACGCTGAAACCGTACCGCCGCAGCCTCCATGGCGACGACCGTTGTTAGCGTGGACAGCATGGACGGCAGTTCCTCACGCAGGTATCGGGACGGCGCCCGGGCCGTGGCCCCGCTCGGCATCGCCGTCCTCGGCTTCGGCATCTCGTTCGGTCTCCTCGCTCGCTCGGCGCGGATGGGCTGGCTGGCTCCGATCGTGATGTCGGCAACGACCTTCGCCGGGTCGGCACAGTTCGCCGCGGTCTCGATCCTGGGGGCTGGAGGAACGGTCGCGGCGGCCGTCACCGCGGCCGTCCTGCTGAACCTTCGGTACGGACCCATCGGCGTCTCGGTGGCGCCGTGGCTCGATGGTCCGGCATGGTGGCGGTTCGTTCGGGCCCAGCTCGTGGTCGACGAGTCGTGGGCTGTGGCCGCCGAGGGAGAGGGACGGTTCGATCCCCGGATCCTGGTCGGCGCCGGGCTCCTACTCTACGTCTCGTGGGTGGCGGGAACGGCTATCGGCGCGCTCGGCGGCGAGGCGCTGGGCGACCCGAAGACGCTCGGCCTGGACGCGGCGTTCCCGGCTTTGTTCCTGGCCTTGCTCCTGCCGCAGTTGCGGCACCGGCGAGCCATCGTCGCGGCCGTCCTCGGCGGGGCCATCGCCATCGTCCTCACGCCGGTGGCGCCGGCCGGGGTCCCGATCATCGCGGCGAGCGCCGCGTGTCTGATCGGGTTGAGGCGGAAGTGACCGACGCCTGGATCGTCGTGTTGGCCGTGGGAGCGGCGACCGTGGCCATCAAGGCGCTGGGACCGGTGCTTCTCGGA
Source organism: Actinomycetota bacterium (assembly GCA_046728055.1). GTDB lineage: Bacteria > Actinomycetota > UBA4738 > UBA4738 > HRBIN12 > AC-69. Next base: position 26,340 of record JBKPDU010000012.1, read on the forward strand.
GGCCGGCCCCTTCCCTCGGCCGTGACGGGAGTGGTCGAGCTGCTGGCACCCGCATTGCTGGCGGCGCTTGTCGTGACGCAGGCGCTGGTTACCGGCCGATCGATCTCCCCCGACGCCCGTCTCGTTGGCATGGCCGCGGCCGCGATCGCCTTGTGGCGGCGGGCCCCGATCCTCGTGGTCATCGTCGTGGCCGCGACCGCGACCGCGCTGACGCGAATGCTCGTCTGAAGGCCGGCCGCTGCTACGCTTGCGACTGTTGCGGGCGTAGCTCAATGGTAGAGCTCCAGCCTTCCAAGCTGGTGGTGCGGGTTCGATTCCCGTCGCCCGCTCTACGGGGGATCACTCTCTCCTCGATCCGCGCGTTCTCCTTACCAGTCAAGACCGAGTTTCGAGGTGCGCTGGGCGTGACCTTCAGCGGAGGCCGGTGCGAAGGTCCATATAGTTCGTCTCGATCGAGACGAACTTCTGCCATGCCTGGACCCAGCCGTCGTCCGAACGGGCGAAGCGGTAGGCGGGGCTGGTCGGCGACTGCCGGTCCCAGATCCCGAAGTAGTCCGGCCCGTAGCCGAGCAGATAGCGCTGGCCGGAGTGCGTGAACTCGACCTTCTCCTCGGGCCCTGCCTGGGTCGCCGGGAATTGCTGCGTGACTGTCGTCGACGCGGCCTGGTCCGCGACTGCCGGGGTCGAGGCTCCCTCGCTCGTGGGTGCCGGCGTCGAGGCTGCGGGGTTTGTGGCCGCCGTCACGCCCGCGGGCGGGCTCTCGGCGCCTGGTGGAACCGTGTCCACCAGCCAGGTCAGGCAGTACCGGCACTTGATGGCCTCATCCTGGATCTCCTCGGCGCAATACGGGCACTTCTTCATCGACGGCTCCTCCGGTTCGGGCCTCCAAGCTACGAGCGAAGGTGGTTGGAAGGCAAACGCACCGGCTCGACATCCGAAGTGGCTGCCCTGCCTGGTCTCAGGGAGTCGCGCCCCGCGGAGCCCTGAGCACGTCACCGCCCTTCATCACGAACGCGATGTCGCTGAGCCGCGCCACATCCTCCATGGCGTCCCCCTCCACCGACACCAGGTCGGCGAGCTTCCCCGGCTGAACCGAGCCGATCCGGTCTTCCCACCCCATCAGCTCGGCGGCCAGGATCGTTGCGCTCTGGACGGCCTGCATGGCCGTCATGCCGAACCGAACCATGTACGGCAGTTGCCGCGCGTTCCAGCCGTGCGGATACACCCCGCTGTCGGTTCCGAAGGCGACCTTGACCCCCGCCTTCACCGCCTTCCGGAATCCCTCGCGTTGGGCGTCGGTCGTCTCCTCGTTCTTTCGCAGGATCTCCTCGGGCCATCCGCGGCGGCGGCCCTCGCCCTCGATGTGATCCCCGTTGTAGATGTCGGCCACCAGATAGGTCCCGCGCTCCGCCATCAGCTCGATGGCCTCGTCGTCGATGAGCGAGCCGTGCTCGATGGACCGGACGCCGGCCCGGACCGAACGCTTGATTCCCTCTGCCCCGTGCGCGTGCGCCGCCACGAACGACCCGTACAGCGCGGCCTCCTCGACGGCTGCCCGGATCTCGTCCTCGTTGAACTCTGGAGCGCCCGGCGAGGTCCCGCGCGTGAGCACCGCGCCGGTGGCGATGACCTTGATGAAGTTCGCGCCCCGATGGAGGATCTCGCGGACCACTCGCCTGACCTCGTCGACCGAGTTCACCACCCCGAACCGAAGCCCCCGCGGAACCTCGACGTCCGGAGCGACCGGCGGGATGTCGCCGCCTCCGCTCGACACCGTGACGAATGCTCCGGCGCATTGCATCCGGGGACCCACGACGTCGCCGGCCTCGATCGCGTCACGTAGGGCAACGTCGACGAACGCTCGGAAGGTGCCGACGTCGCGGACGGTGGTGAACCCGGCCATCACCGTGTCGCGCGCGTTCCGCACTCCCGCGAGCGCCTCTTGCGCGTCCGTCCGCATGAGCTGCGTGGCGTACTCGCCCTGCTCCAGCTCCCCCACCAGGTGCGCGTGGCAGTCGACCAGGCCCGGCAGAAGTGTGTGCCGCGACAGATCGATCACCCGGGCGTCGTTCGGGTACCGGCCCTGGTCGGGGCCGACGGACTCGATCCGGTCACCGACGATCTCGACCACCTGCGCCCGAAGGAGCCCGCCTGCGACCACGTCGACCAGACGGCCGGCGCGAACGACGGTCAGCCTCTCTGGGGTCATGGAGCGAGAGCTTAGCCAAGGGTCTGGGTGCGAAGCGTTCAAGCGTCCGAACGTGGAGGTCGATGGGGCAAGAGTGAACGTGCGTGAACCAACTGCATCACAGATGCAGCGCCTCCTCGCGGCCGTCCTGATCTCGGTCGCCACGGCCTCCGGATGTACCTCCGGCGGAGGCTCGCCGTCCGAGAGCCCGTCTGCCTCGACCACTCAGGAGCCAGGTTCCACGCCCCCACCCACTCCCGAAATCGCGACGCCGGACGAGCACTTCCAATCCTGGCTTAGCGGCGGAGGGATCAAGGGAGCGTACAGCCTGTGGTCCTCGGGGATGTTCGGCGCCGGGCCGCCAGCCGGCGCCACCAAGAAGGAGCGCCGAGCGCTGTTCGAGAAGTGGCTCCGGGCGAACGACGACGTCCTCCGCGCCTCGTGGGACCGAGCTCAGGACCTTCGCGCCCAGGCCGACCTCCGGACGGCCATGGCCGTGGCGCTCACGTACCGAGCCAATCACGGAGGGTTCGACGGCCTGACACCGAGCGAGGCGGCAGCGATCGACCCGGCCTTGACGTTCAATGATTCCGAGACCGTCGTCGACGAGGTCACCATCGGTATCGCGAACCAGGGGTCGGTGCTCCTGACCACCGAGAGCAGATCGGGCCAGGCGCTCTGCATGGCGTACCAGAACGACTCGGCCTCCCTCGGCACCACGGATGCCGCGACCGTCGCGGAGTGCTACGGCGGGTGGCCCTGATCGAACCGGGGCTAGCCCTCGAGGCGGAACGACAGATCAGCAGACACCTCGACCACGTCCATCTGGGCCTTCTGGAGCTTCCCCGAGTAATCCCAGTTCATGGCCTGCCACCGGGTGAACTGGTCGAGGACCCAGATTCCGGCCTGACGCGAGCCGTTCCCGGACATGCCGTTCCCGCCGAACGGAAGGTGCGCCTCGGCGCCGGAGGTCGAGTTGTTCACCGACACCATGCCGGCCGAGATCCGCTCCCGGAACCGGAACACGTTCAGCGGGTCACGCGTGTAGATCGACGACGACAGCCCATAGCCGTGGCCGTTCGCCAGGCCGATGGCCTCGTCGAACGTGGCGAACGACGTCACGCCAACGATCGGCCCGAACGTCTCGGTCCGATACAGCTCGTCGTCGGCGCCGATCCCGTCGACGATCGTCGGATGGCAGTACAGGCCTTCGGCCGGCTCACCCACGAATCCTCGGCGAGGGCTATCCGCAGTGATCCGACCGACGCCGGAGGAGCCGTACAGCTTGTGGTGTGGCCGAACGAGTTCGAGCCATCCGAGGAACCGGTCGCAGAACCGGCCGTTCATCATTGGTCCGAAGAGCACGTCCTCCATGGGGTCACCGATGGCCGCACTTTCGACCGCCCCGGCGAACCGGGACAGGAAGTCGTCGTGGACCGACTCGTCGACGATCACGGTCCCGAGCGAAGTGCACCGTTGTCCGGCGGTGCCGAACCCGCTGAACAGGGCGCCCTCCACGGCGAGGTCCAGGTCGGCGTCCGCCATGACCACCAGCGGGTTCTTCCCTCCGAGTTCCAGGCAGGGCGACTGGAGGTGGCGCCCGCACAGCTCCCCGATCCGTCGCCCGACGTCCGTGGAACCGGTGAACCCGACCTTGTCGACCAGCCCGCCATCGAGGGCCTGCTCCAGGCCGGCGAACGTCGTCGGCCCGTCGGCAAGCACCATATTGAAGGTCCCCTCGGGCAGCCCGGCGTGGAGGATCAGCTGGGCGAAGGCCTCGGCCGTGGCCGGCGTGTACTCGGCCGGCTTCCACACGACCGCATTCCCGCACAGGAGCGCCGGAACGATGTACCAGGACGGCACGGCCACGGGGAAGTTCCCTGCGGTGACGATCACCGCGACCCCGACCGGCGCGCGGAACGTGAACAGCTGCTTGTCGGTGAGCTCCGACGGGACGGTCTGCCCGTACAGCCGACGACCTTCCGACAGGAAGAAGGAACAGGTGTCGATGACCTCCTGCACCTCGCCCACCGACTCCTTCAGCGGCTTGCCGATCTCCCGGGTGAGGAGCGTGGCCAGGGCCAGCTTGTTCTCCTCCACCAGGCGACCGAGCTGCTGGATGGCCCGGCCGCGCACCGGGGCGGGCACACGAGCCCACCCCTCCTGAGCGCGATGTGCGGCCCTGCAAGCCTCGACGAAGCCCGACGCGTCCGCTAGCGAGGCCTCCGCCACGACCTGATCCAGGTGGGCGGGGTTCGGCACGGTCAGTCGGCCGCCGGGCGCTGCCTGAGCGCCGCGCCCGCCGATCAACGACGATACGGTTCTGGTCACGACAGGAACGTCCAGGCCTGCTCGGCGAGGCGGGGCCACCGCTTCGAGTGCTCGAGCGGTACCATCACCCACCCCTTCATGGGCCGTCCCGGCATCGGCTCGAACGGCTCGACCCCCTTGAGCTTCAACGTTGCAGCGATGTCATCGGGGGCAAGCTTGAAGGTCATCGCGTCCCCATAGGTCCCGGCGAAGACCTTGTCCCTGATCTTCAACACGGGCATGCCGAACATCTGGGACCGCTTCGCCCCACGCTCGAGGAACCGCTCGGCAACCCGGTCGAAGTGCGTGCGAGTCTCCTCGCCGACACTCGGCATCTTCACGGGTCCATTCTATGGTTGGTGAGGCCCGTCGATGTTTCCAAAGGAATGAGGACGAACGATGCTGCGGATCCTGGCCCTCGCCGACGAGGTGGAGGAGTCGCTTGGGAAGGAGACGCTGGCGCAGCTTCGGCCCGACCTCGTGCTGTCGGCCGGGGACCTCCCGTTCGACTACCTCGAGTACCTGGTGACGATGCTGAACGTTCCCCTGCTGTACGTACCGGGGAACCACGACCCGAGCCTTGGCCCGCGGCGCGAGGAGCTGGCCTGGCCGCCGAGCATCCAACTGAAGGACGCGAGCGACCCGGTCGGACCACTCGGGTGCACGAACGTGGACGGGCGGATCGAGGATGTCGTCGGCATCCGGGTGGCCGGCCTCGGCGGGAGCGTGCGGTACCGAGAGGGACCGAACCAGTACACGCAGAAGGAGATGCACAGGCGGGCCCGCCGGTTGCGGCGGCGGGCGTGGTTTCGAGGACTCCGCGGGCGCGGAGGTATCGACGTGCTGCTGACCCACGCTCCTCCACTCGGAGTTGGCGACGAGGATGACCCGGCGCATCGAGGATTCGAAGCCTTCCTCCAACTGGTGGAGCGGCTCTCGCCGAAGCTCCTGGTCCACGGGCACATCCATCCGTACGGGGAGGCGAGGCCGGATCGACCGCTCGGCAGGACGACCGTGGTGAACGTGGTTCCCTTCCGGCTGCTCGAGGTGGAGCCGTGAGCGACAGGCCGTTCGGACCGTCGTCCACCTTCGGGCGGGCGCGCCGGCGAGAGGCCTACCGGCGCCTGGCCGACGTGGTCCGCGGGCGGAAGCCCAAGCCGTTGCTCGACCTGGACGACGTGGGCAAGCGCCTTCGCGTGTTCGAACAGTCGTACGTGGGAGTCCGGCCCATCCCGGTGTCGAAGATCGTCGGCACGCTCGGACGGAGCGGCGACTTCGACCGGGAGTTCCTCCCTCGCCGGGGGGAGATCCAGTCCCGATGGGAGCGAGTGGAGCAGGCCTTCGACCATGGGGACTTCCCGCCGATCACGGTGTTCGAGCTTGATGGCTCGTACTTCGTCGTGGACGGACACCACCGGGTGGCCGTGGCCCGCCAGCGTGGCATCGACTACATCGACGCGGAGATCACGCGCCTCCGGAGCCGGTGGCCGCTGCCGCCGGACGCCGACCTCGGCCGGATCATCGTGGAGGAGCAGCGGCGGCAGTTCATGGAGGACAGCGGCCTGGGACGGGCCCGGCCCGAGGCTCGGATCGAGTTCTCCCGGCCACAGGGCTACATCGAGCTCCTGGAGCAGATCAAGGTGCACGGGTACAACCTGATGGTGTTGCGAGGCGAGGTGCTGTCGCCGGAGGAGATTGCCGCGGACTGGTACGACCGGGTCTACCTGCCGACCGTGGAGGCCATCAAGCGCGAGGGTCTATGGGAGCTGTTCCCGACGGCGACGAAAGGCGACCTGTTCCTGTGGGTCACGCAGCGCCGGCACGAGCTGTTCCCCCAGCGAGGGGGGATGGAGACGGACGAGGCCGTGCGGGCCGCCCGGGAATCGAGCCCGAAGACCGGCACCATGAAGAAGCCCGGGCTCGCGAAGCGCCGGAGACAGGTGTGAAACGAGCGCGCGAGCAGGCTGGGGGGCAGCGCCAGGGTTCGTTGCCGGAACGCAGCGCACCTTCAGCCGAAGGGCAGGCGGTCGTCGTCGGGCGATGGTGCGGGTGCTGGTGTTCGAGAGCCCAGACGGAGCCGACCAGTATCTGGGATGGCTCGAGAACCATGTCGACGAGGTGATCGGCCAGGCGCACCCGGTCTCCGGACTCCTGGTGCCCGTAGGGACGTTGGTCTTCGACCACGAGCCGAACCCGTGCTGCCACAGCGAGACTCGGCTCTTGCTTGCTGCATGGAGGACGGGGGCGAGGGTCGTGACCCTCGAGCTCGGCGGCCAGGCGGTTGAGGCGTGGAGCGTTCCCGAGCTTGTGTCCGAGCTGCGTGCATCGATCTGAGGATACGAAGGGGATGGACGCCTTGGGAGTGGGTCCAGCCACAAGAAGGTCCGTGAACCGTGTCGCCACCCGCTGCCTATCAAGAAGCGCGCGAAGCGATGAGTCAGCGCCGCGTGGACTCCTCCTGCGCGAGCTCATCCGGAACCGTGTCGGGGATCGTCATCTCCTGAACGGCAACCCGTGTTCGCCTGGCTCGCCGGGCGACGAACACCGCAGCGATGATCGCGACGGCGAGCAACCCGATGGCCCAGTCCGGGACGATTGGCCGATCGCTCTCCCTGGTGCGCAGACGGGCGAGGTTCGCCTCGAGCTCGCCCACTCGAGCCTGAGCGTCCGCGAGCTCGGCCGTCCGAGCCTCGAGCGCACGCTCGAGCCTCTTGCGCTCGGCCCGGGTCCGGGCCACCACCTGCTGGCGAACGGAGTCCACGCGTGCCTCGAGGCGGTGGAGCTCGACGATGTACTGTCCCTCCCGCCGCGTCGGCGCGATCACGAAGCCCTGGCTCCCGATGAGGTCGCCGATGCCGTTCACCGTGCATGGATCGTTGCAGTAGCCAACGTGGTACCAGCCGGTAGGGACCTCGGGGACCGTGAACGTCACGCTCGCCCGCCAACCGTACGACTCGTCTCGCACGATTCGGAGTTCGCCCAGGCGGATCGCCGCCTCAGGCACGCGGGTCTGCTCAATCCAGGCGTTCTGGGGCAGCAGGTAGGCCACGTAGGGCCCGTCGCCGAGCGTGCCCTCGAGCGAGCCTGACCCGAACGACCCGTGGAC
>JBKPDU010000013.1:0-12141 GCA_046728055.1 Actinomycetota bacterium
AGGACGGGATGCGCCTCCACAACTGGGCGTTCGACGATCCTTCGGTGTTCGAGCGAGTGTACGGCAACCTGGTCGAGGAAACGGGCGCTGTGATCATGGGCCGCCGGTCGTACGACAACTCGATCGAGGCGTGGGGTGGCAAGGGTCCACTGGGCGACGTGCCGTGCTTCGTGGTCACCCACAGACCACCCTCGAGCTCGGACCCGGTATTCACGTTCGTCACCGACGGGATCGACAGTGCCCTTGCGATGGCCCAGGAGATCGCCGCGGAGAAGCGGATCGGGCTGATGGGCGCGAACATCGACCAGCAATTCCTCGCCGCCGGGCTCGTGGACGAGATCAGGATCCACCTGATCAACGTCCTGCTCGGCGGGGGCCGTCGGCTGTTCGACCAGCTCCCGCAGCGAATCGAGCTGGAACAGACCGGACTCAGCCACACCGACGGCGTGACGCATCTCGAGTACCGCATCGTCCGGTAGCGCTTCCAGCGAGGGGTCGTTGGCATTTCGATCGCACATCTCCGGCTCGTCACACTGACCTTGTCTCCCCACGCTGTGGCGCTTCTTCGCACCCGAGCTGCTGGTCCGGATACCGGTGCGGTCGGTGGCTCTCCATGGCTCCTTTTGGCCTCCATGCCGACGGTGGTATCCATCGCTGGCCTCGGTATCGTGGTCGTTGGAGGCAACTGAGCGACACACCTATGAGCCGGTCAACGGGGTTCCTCAGACGAGTGGCGGGGCACCGCGTAGCGATCGCGGTCGTCGCGATCGTCTTTCTCTTGGTGCCCGCGGCCTTCACCGCAGGAGCCTACGTCTACGAGCGCTCCTCGGCAGACCGGATCCTTCCTGGGGTCCGGGTGGCCAGCATCGACGTTGGCGGCATGACCCGATCTGAGGCCCTGAGGGCGGTGCGGTCCGAGGCTGACCCGCTTCTGGACCGACAGGTGACGATTCGCGTCGGCGAGCGGCAGTGGGACCGGTCCTTCGAGCAGCTCGGGGTGAGCGCCGGCGTCAAGGGGGCGGTGGATGAGGCGTTCGAGATCTCAGGGTCCTTCTCGTGGATCGCTCGGGCCTATCACCGGGTCACCGACAACCCGGTCGACCGGTCGATCACGCTCGGGTATCGGTACCGCGGCCAGCCCGTCCGCTCCCTCCTAAGGCGAGCGGCCGCCGAACTCCACCGGCCAGCTCTGGACGCGGCCGTCCGCCTCGAGGGCGGCAAGCTCGTGTTCCAGGACGCCAGGAGGGGTCGGGCCCTGGACGTCGCGGCCGGTGTGCGCACGGTCATGGCCGCCTTGAGGTCGTCGCGGCAGGACGTGTCACTGCCTCTCGAACGGGTCCTCCCCGAGGTCACCGAACAGGAGTTAGGAGAGACGATCACCATCGATCTTTCGACCAACACGCTCCGGCTGCTCGACGGGTTCGACGTCGTGCGGACGTACGACGTCGGCACAGCCATGCGCGGCTACAGCACCCCGCCGGGGACCTGGGAGGTCATCGACAAGAAGGAGAACCCGACGTGGTACAACCCGGACCCCGACGGGTGGGGAGCGGACCTGCCCCTCACGATCCCCGGGGGACCGAGCAATCCCCTGGGGACCCGGGCGCTGTACATGGACGCGCCGGGGATACGGATCCACGGAACGCCCGCTACCGACTCGGTTGGGTTCTACGTCTCCCACGGGTGCATCCGGATGCGGATGTGGGAGGTGGAGGAGCTCTATCCGCTCGTTCCCATCGGAACGCCGGTGCTCGTGTACGGCTCTCCTCCGTGGGGCGTCGTCGAAGATCCCGGGACGCCTGGCACCTGAGCCCGGGTCTCGACGGTCGAAAGCTTCAGCGCGGAGGTCTGATTGTGCTGACTGTCCATTGAACGGCGGTGTGTGGAGGAATCGGAGAGTGCCTTTCGATTCCTCCCTGGTAACTTGGAGTTGCGCGGGGAAAATCTCCTGGGTTACGTTCTGTGGCCAGTGGTTCCCCGCGCGGAAGCCCCCCGGCTCCCCACATGCGTACGCGGCGGGATCCTTCGACTGCCCGGGCGGCCCTAGCCTCCGGAGCCCTCCCCTGTCAATGGGTCTGCTGAGAGATCGTTCACCGCTGCGAAGCTTCGCTCAATCCCACCCATGCTGTGGCAAGGCTCCGGATTCTCCCCGCTCCAAGACGACACGGTTCTCCGTTCCCTATCTTTGTACGGGTGGAAGGTGACCCACCGGGACCGCGCCGTCGCGAGAGTCCTTAGGCCGGCCCATGGAGAACAGTTGAACCCGTCCTAGCCCGGGCACCCTTCCGCAGGGTTCGGTCCTCCCGGCTCCGCCTCTAGCTCGCAAATGCGACCGTTAAGATCCAAGACGTAGGACTCCAGCTGCACGATCCGCGTGTGTTGACCCCTGACCCGGTTGGTCAAGTTGGTCACCTTGTCGCGCAGATTTCCGAATTCCGGCTGATGATGTGCGAACGCTGGTGCGGCAACACCCAACGCCAGCACGACAACCGCAACCCAGCTAAGAACTTGCCGTGTCATGTGTCACCTCCTCGGCGACTTGGTCGGATGATCGCGACTCTACTCTTCAAACACCCTGGCGACGTCAGCATCTCTTGACGTCCTGCGGCCCTCGCTGACCCGGATGACCCGCTCTCCCCGGAACTCGGCCATGCTCGCGGCCTGATGAGCCACCCGCGTCCCAACCAGCTCGAGTTCGTCGAAACCTAGTTTCCTTCGGTGACGCGTCGGAGAATTCTGCGCCTCGTCGAGATCGCCGAGCTACTCGGCGTCACCAAAACGGCGCGCCGACCAGCTGCGCCAGCGAGCCGCTGGCGTAGTGGTGCAGATGTCTCGCGCCGACCTGGGTCTCGTGCTGCGGGTGGAACGGCTGGGCGTCGGCAGCATCCAGAGCTAGTGAGGCGTCGCCTTGGTCAGGTCCCGAACGTCGGGCATTTGCATAAGTCGGCGCCAGCAGACCTCGCCGGTCAGGCAAGCCCCAAGCTCGTGGGTGAGGCGATGGCTGACGTTGAAGCGGCGGTGTCGCGCACTATTTCAATGGCTGCCGGTAGTCATCCGGCTTCCTTTCCATCCATGGCGCCACCCCTCCGGCGTTTCGCGTTGGATAGCGCCGGTGGCCCGCCGGGTATCACGGCTCTTCGGGCAGCTGTCCCTAGCCTCGCCCTTGAGGGGAAGCCAGAACCTGCCCCACGTCGTGACCGTCTTCCAGAGCTGCGGGTTTCAGCGGTCCTCTGAGTCATGAAGGTGCCATTGGAACGAAAGAGCCCGAACTTCGGCAGGACCTCCCGTCCTGATGATGTTGCGGAATTGCATCGCCCGCTCTAGGGCCTGATGGGGGCTAGAAGCATCCACGAACAGGGTGAACGACACGGCGTAGCTGCGGCCCTCCTTCATCCCTGGCCCCACGTCAACGATGCCCAGCCCTTCATACAGCACTTCCTCATTGCTGCTCACTCCTGCCCCCCCGGTGTCTTAGCCCTTCGGACTACTTCAGCGGTATCCGATGTTCCCCGTAGCAACGCCTCCCACACATCTCCTCTTCCACAAAACTGAAAACGTGGGCCACGTCCCCGGCCAGTACACATCCCGGAACGGGGCGTCCTAGCGCCAGAGGCGGCGGACTTGGTGTCGCCCGAGCAGGCCATCCCGCCGCCGGAGCCCGGGCCTTCTCGGCCCATCCGCCCTGCACCAGAGGATCGGCGACCTCGGGAGGATCTCAACAACCTCGAGGGCGGGGACGCGGGCTAAGCGCTCGCTCCTCGGTGGGTTGGCCCGCGTTCCCCGTCGGCCCCGCTCCACCATAGCCTGGGGCAACGTTAGTCGCCGGGCCAGGTGTTAAAGAACCGGACGGCTCGTGATCCTGTCCTAGTAGTCGTGCGGAATGGCACGGTCAGAGCGGATGCGGTGCGTCTCGAGCGCGTGTACGAGGAGGAGGGGGCGCGGCTCTGGAGGGCCGTCTACCTCTACGCGGCCGATCGGGAGGTGGCGAGCGACGCCGTCGCGGAGGCGTTCGCTCAGGCTCTCCGCCGTGGCCGTGACCTTCGCTCTCCAGAGCGGTGGGTGTGGCGGACGGCGTTCAGGATCGCGGCAGGGGAGCTGAAGCGGCGGAGGAAGGAAGGTGGATCGTTGACAGAATCCCGTCACGAGGTCCCGGAGGAGACAGCGGAGCTGCTCGTGGCCCTACCAAGGCTCTCCCCGAAACAGCGTGCCGCGATCGTCCTTCACTACCACGCCGGGTACTCGCTCAAAGAGGTGGCCGGCATCATCGGGTCCACGCCGGCAGCGGTCGGTGTGCACCTGCATCGAGGGCGGAAGCGCCTTCGCGAGCTCCTGGGAGACGAAGATGCCTGATCTCAAGACGCGGTTTCGCGGCGCGGAGCGGATCACGACTCCCGACCTGTGGCCGGACATCACGAGCCGCGAACCCCGGCGCCCGGCTTTAGAGCAGAGCCTTACCCGAAGGGTGCTCGTTGCGACCCTGGCGCTCGTCGTGGCCAGCGCCGGCATCGGCCTGGCGGTGCGCGCGTTCCGCACCTCGGAACAGCCCCCCGAGCCCGCGGCCACGGTTCGCAACGGGAGGATCGCGTTCGCGGCATATTCGGACGGTCACTGGCAGATCTTCTCGGTCGAGCCGGATGGCAGCGAACCATCACAACTCACTTCCCTTGCGACGGATCAGTTCCATCCGGCTTGGTCACCCGACGGCAGCAGGATCGCCTTCAGTTCTCAGCGCGTCGGTGGCGACATGGAGATCAGCGTCATGGATGCCGACGGGTCCAACCTCCAGCACCTCACCGAAGGACCCGGCTGGAGTTACATCCCTGCCTGGTCGCCGGATGGATTGCGGATCGCCTTCGTGAGCAACCGAACCGGAAACGATGAGATCTACGTCATGGACGCCGACGGATCGAACCAAGTGCGATTGACCGATAACCAGGACTTCGATCATTCGCCCGTATGGTCACCCGATGGCACGCGGCTTCTGTTCCAGTCGAACCGGACCGGCAACAATGAGATCTTCGTGATGAGCTCGGATGGCACCGAAGTCCGGAACCTCACCCATGCCCCGACCTCGGGCGAGTTCGACCCGGCGTGGTCGCCCGACGGTTCGAGGATCGCCTTCGTTAGCGATCGTGATGGGAACCCCGAGATCTACGTGGCAGCCGCGGATGGCTCCCGCCTAACCAGGTTGACGAACGACCCAGGTCACGACTGGCACCCAACGTGGGCGCCCGACGGGTCTGGGATCGCATTCGAGAGCGATAGAGATGGTTCCGTTGCCTTGTACACCATGGACGTTGATGGAACGAGGTCCGCGAGGCTGACCGACACGGCAGAAGCCTGCTGCCCTTCCTGGCAACCGGTGTTTACCAAGGAGGTCGCACCGACGGTAACACTGAGTCCACGCGTCACGGCGACGATCCCGGTCGGCTCCTTCCCTCGAGACATCGCGGTGGGCGCTAGAGCGGTCTGGGTCACTGTGAATGACTTCCCCGAGGACGAGCATTGGTTGCTGCGCATCGATCCGGAGACGAACGAGATCGTGGCTACCATTCCCGTGAACTCGGCGGGCCACCTTGCCGTGGGAGCCGACGCCGTGTGGACGATCGACGACGCCAAGGGATCACAGGACGCCGTGTTGCGGCTCGACCCCGCCACCAACCAAGTTATAGCGACAATCCCTGTCGGCTCTTCTGCCTTCGATGTGGCGGTCGATCCGACCGGCGTGTGGGTGACGCGAGACGTGGATAGTGCCGGTCGATCCGGCGAAGTGATCCGGATCGATCCCTCGACCAACGAGATCGTCGCCCGGATCCCCGTCGAGGGCAGGGTCCGCGACGTCGTGGTCGGCGGGGGCGGGGTATGGGTTCATGACTCGACCTCCACCCTCCGGGAGGGGCCGTCCCTCGTCCATGTCGATCCGCCGAGTGAGCAGATCGTCGGGAGAATCCCCGGCCTTGCGGTGGGAGACGTTGCTGCCGGACCTGGGGTCGTGTGGTTCCAGGGCTGGCTCTCGTCGATCGACCCATCCGTGGGCACGGGTGCGGGGGACCGGCTGCTGGGGCTCCGCATCGACTCGGCCACCGACCGGCTCGTCGGTGAACCCGTCCGTCTCGACGGGTTCCGGCCGTTCGCCGTTGACGAGGATGGTGTCTGGTTCGTGGGTAAGGGTCCTTCGGTCTCGCGTCTGAACACTCAAGGCTTCGACGTGGACCACTCCGTGCCGGTCGAACCGGTGGCAACGGACTCCGCGATCCACGCTGCCTTCGATCCGAGCACGGGGACGATTTGGGTGGCCAACTACGAAGACACGATCACTCGGATCGATCTCCGGTAGAAGCCTGTCGCACGGACGAGACGCAGGCGACGAGTCGCTCCGGCTGTCGGTGACCGGGCCATTACACGTGACTGCTCCTACCGGGTGCGGCTCCGCGACGCGATCGGCCAGATCACGGACTGGTCTCGCGACGGTCGATACGTGATGTTCGAAGACTTCGAGCGTCGAGCTGGCCTGAGCCTGATCCGGTCCGATGGGTTCGGGAGTTGACCACGCGTTCGCTCGACCTCGCGTCGCCCGGCCTCCCGGACTGGATCCCCTGACCGATTACGCTCCGAACATGCACGCCCGAGGGGCCGAATGGCCCAAGGAGCGAGACCTGGTCGGGCTCGCCGCGGACGCTCTCACGCTCGCGCGCGTGATCGTGGCCCTCGCGCTGATCCCGGTCCTCGGAACCGGACGGGTCACCTTGGGCGCTGCTCTCCTCGGGTTCGCGTGGATATCCGATTTCCTCGACGGGCGAGCGGCGCGGGCGTCCGGCGGGCGGACCAAGCTCGGGAACATCGACCTGTGGGCAGACACGTTCGTCGGGGCGGGGGTCGTCCTGGGCTTCACGGTGTGGGGTTGGGTACATCCGGTCGTCGGAGTGGGGCTCGTAGCGGTCCTGCTCGCTGCCTTCGCTCTCACCCGGAACGAAGCGATTTCCATGCTCCTGCAGGCCACTGGGTACGCCCTGGCGCTCTGGCGGACATGGCGGGCTGGGCATCCGGCATCACTGTGGTGGTTGCTGACCATCATCGTCGTCATCGCCGTGGTGAACCGGCGGATCTTCTGGGAAAGATCGCTGCCGACGTTCTTCGGAGGTCTCGATGCGATGCTCCACCGCCGACCCACCGGCTGAGCGCCGGAGTCGGCCTTTGAGCCTTGCCCATCCGGGTGCTCACGATGCGAACCTCGCAGGGCCTTCCCCCTGAATGAAACAAGGAGTTTCGTCGAAGGTCAAGTCGAGCTCGGGTTGCTCAGGCGCGCACCTTTGTGGACCTCACGAGGACCACACGGCTGAAAAGTACGTCTACGGCAAGGCCGGCCGCCCGAGGGGCAAGGCGCAATAGACTTCAGACCTAGTTCGCCGGCCCTAGCGCGTATCCCCCCAGGTAGTCCATAATTCTCCCCCATTTACCTACGGGAGGGGGACGAGGGACATGAAGGGAACGACCATCTCCAGAGCGATCGTGGGCACAGCCGTCCTGGCCATCCTTGGCGCGGGGCCGGTCGCCGGGGCAAGCAACCCGACCATCGTGACGGGGACAACCAAGGGTGACCAGATCGCAGGGATGACCGGCCCTCAGACCATCTATGGGCGGGGGGGCGCCGACCGGATCAACGGAGGCAAGGGACCGGACATCATCTACGGCGGCATCGGCGATGACATGCTGACCACCGGCAAGGGGGGCGCCACGGAGGTCGCCTACGGGGGCAAGGGGGACGACGTGCTAAAGGACTACGCCAGCGGCCAGTCGCTCGGGCTCCTCGTGGGTGGGCCGGGACGCGACCAGTGCATCGGGGACAAGCACGACACGTTCCGGAGCTGCGAGGTCATCAAGCTCCGCCCGCACTGGGAGTAGACGGCCGGGTCGACGTTCGGGTGAGGCGCTCGCCCTGAAGATCTGAGGCCTGGCGCTAGCGCTGGTGGCTGGGGCACACTGTCTTTCGCATGCCGGAGACCGAGGACCTCGAGCGGGCTATCGATGAGCTGTTCGTCGCGCCGCCCGATGGTTTCACCGAGTCGAGGAACGCCCTGGCCAAGCGGCTCAAGGACGGGGGGGACGCCGAAACAGCTCGTCGCGTGGGGGCGTTGCGAAAGCCGGTCCGATCCGCGTGGGCGGTCAACCGGCTGGTGCACGAGGACCGCACGGCCGTGGAAGAGCTGCTCCAGGCGGGGGAGCAGCTTCGGCTGGCGCAGCGACATGCATTGTCGGGCGGGGACGCGGAGGAGCTCCGCCGGCGATCCGAGGAGCGGCGCAAGCTGGTCACCGAGCTCACGCGGCGGACCGCCCGAGCGCTTGGCCCCGACCCCACCCCCGCCGTCATCGAGGAGGTGGCGGCGACGCTCGAGGCCGCATCGGCCGACGAGGACACGGCGCGCCAGGTCCTGGAGGGCCGACTGGCCAAGCCGTTTGCTCGGCCGACCGGGTTTGGCGACGTCGCGGGGTTGAAGGTCGTTCCGGGAACAGGCGAACGCGCTCGGACCAGCCCGCCGGCCGAGGATGCCGCCGAACGGGCCTCGCACGAACGCGAGATCCGGGCGGCCGAACGTCGCGAGCGCCAGCTGCGCGAGCGCGCCGAGCGGATCCGCGCCGAGGTCATGGCCATGGAGGAGCGTCTGGTGGAGCGCAAGGCGAAGCTGGATGCAGCCGAGGCAGAGGCACGAGGTGCCGCCATGGAGCTGAAGCGACTCCGCGGTTAGCGGTTCCTCGGTTCCCGCGTGAGGCTCAGGTACCATCGAGCGCATCATGCGCAAGTACGACCCCGGAACGATCGAGCCCAAGTGGGTGGAGGCCTGGGAGGCAGAGGGCCTCTATCTGGCCGACGACGAGGATGATTCCCGGCCCAAGTTGTACTCGCTCGACATGTTTCCCTACCCCTCCGGCGACCTGCACATGGGCCACGCGGAGGCCTTCTCCGGAGGGGACGCGGTGGCCCGGTTCGCCTCGATGCGCGGCCACAACGTCCTGCACCCCATCGGGTGGGACGCCTTCGGCCTGCCGGCGGAGAACGCTGCCATCAAGCGAGGCATCCATCCGAAGGATTGGACGTACGCCAACATCGACCAGCAGCGGAGCTCGTTCCGACGGATGGGGTTCTCATTCGACTGGAGCCGCCAGTTCAACACGTCCGACCCGGAGTACTACCGGTGGACCCAGTGGCTGTTCCTGCAGCTCTTCCACCGGGGCCTGGCCTACCGGAAGCTGGCCCCGGCGAACTGGTGCCCCAAGGACCAGACCGTCCTGGCCAACGAGCAGGTGATCAACGGCCGCTGCGAGCGGTGCGGAACGCCTGTGATCCGCAAGGACCTGGTCCAGTGGTTCTTCAAGATCACGGACTACGCCCAGCGCCTCCTGGACGACGTGGACGAGCTGGTGGACTGGCCCGATCGCGTGATCACCATGCAGCGCAACTGGATCGGGCGCTCGGAAGGCGCGGCGGTGGAGTTCGAGGTCGCCGAAACGGGCGACAAGATCGAGGTGTTCACCACCCGGCCCGACACCCTGTGGGGAGTCACGTTCTTCGTGTTCGCGGTGGAGCATCCGTTAGTGATGAAGCTGGCGGAGGTCGGTGGGACCGCGGCCGAGGTGGGGACCATGGTCGACGCACTCCGGGCCACGCCGCTCACGAATCGGGAGCAGGCGGAGAGCCGGGAGGGCGTGCCGCTCGGCGTCCACGCCGTGAACCCCGTGAACGGGGAGAAGGTGTCGTGCTTCGTCGCACCGTACGTCCTGATGGAGTACGGCACCGGCGCAGTGATGGGGGTTCCCGCCCACGACCAGCGCGATTTCGAGTTCGCCCGGGCGCACGGCCTGCCCATCCGCGTTGTGGTGCAGCCGGAAGGAGAGGCTCGGGACGCTGAGACCATGACCGAGGCCTACGACCACGAGGGCGTGATGGTGAACTCGGGACCCTTCGACGGGGTCCGCTCGCCCCAGAGCATCGCGGCCGTGACGCGCTGGCTCGAGGAGAACGGCAAGGGACGGCCGGCTATTACGTATCGGCTCCGGGACTGGCTGATCTCGCGACAGCGGTACTGGGGCGCGCCGATCCCCATCATCCACTGCGAAGAGCACGGCGAGGTCCCCGTGCCCGACGCCGACCTGCCCGTGCTGCTCCCCGAGGACGTGGACTTCCGGCTGGGCGGGGAATCCCCGCTCGCCAGGCACGAGGGCTTCGTGAACGTCACGTGTCCAACCTGCGGCAAGCCCGCGCGGCGGGACACGGACACGATGGACACGTTCGTCGATTCGTCCTGGTACTACTTCCGGTACTGCTCTCCGCGCGAGACCGCCAGGCCGTTCGATCCGGACCGGGTGGCGCGGTGGATGCCTGTCGACCAGTACACCGGCGGGGTGGAGCACGCCATCCTGCATCTGCTCTACTCCCGGTTCATCACCAAGGTCCTCCACGACATGGAAATGGTCGGGTTCACGGAGCCGTTCCCTCGCCTGATGAACCAAGGACAGGTGATCTTCGGGAGAGCGTCGATGAGCAAGTCGAAGGGGAACCTGGTGGAGGCCATGCCGTTCGTCGAGCGGTGGGGTTCGGACGCGTTGCGACTGACCATCCTGTTCGCCGGACCGTTCAGCGACGACATCGATTGGAAGCTGATCGCCCCGGACCTGAACCGGCGCCCGGCCATGAACGCGTGGCTGGGAAGGGTGAACACCGCGGTGTCGGAGGCCGTGGAGCGGGATAGCTCCCAGCCTGATGAGCTGACCCGGCTCACGCACCGCACCATCAAGGCCGTCACCGAGGAGTTCGAACGATTCCGGTTCAACGTCGCCATTTCCAAGATGCAGGTCCTGACGAATGCCATCCGCTCGGCTCTGGATGAGGGCCATGGCGCTCGCGACGCCGCCTCCGCCCTGGTGCTGATGCTGGGACCCGTCGCCCCGTTCATTGCCGAGGATCTGTGGCGCGAGGCATTGGGGCACCCGACGAGCGTCCATGTCTCCTCATGGCCGCCGTTCGATCCCGAGCTCGCGCGCGAGGAGCGCGTGACCCTGGTGGTCCAAGTCGACGGGAAGGTCCGAGACCGTCTGGAGGTGGACGCGGCCGCCGACGAGGCCACCTGCCGTCAGCTCGCCCTGGCCTCGGAGAACGCACGTCGGTTCCTCGACGGGCGGCAGGTCCGCCAGGTGATCGTTCGGCCCCCGCGCCTGGTCAACATCGTCACTTCGAGCTGAGCTCACCCCACGCCGGGAGAGGCGCAACCGCAGTGTGATCGGGCTCACAGCACCCGATCGCGCATCCTGCTAGCTTCGGCGACTCCTCCTCCGTCTCGAGCAGGTTGGATCGGGCGATCTCGCCCACTGAGGGGGTGGCGCGCCAACGCTTCGCGACCGACTGTCGGGGCTGTCCCGGGCCGAGCTCGGAGGATTGGTCGCCCTCGTGGGCATCACCGTCGGCGGGGCGGGCCTGTGGTATGTGCGCTCGCTCCCACGACCGGTCGAGGTCCGCGCGGAAACGACGTCGCACGCGGCAGTCGCGCCGGCGACGACCTCGCCGGACGTCATTCCCATCCTGGTCGACGTGGCGGGCTGGGTCCGGCGTCCGGGCGTCTACGAGTTCCACGAGGGTGATCGGGTCATCGACGCCATCGAGGCTGCGGGCGGCGCCAGGCGGGGCGCGGCGCTCGATGCGCTGAACCTTGCGGCGCCGCTCGGGGATGGGACGCAGGTCCTGGTTCCGAGGAGATCGGCTCCGGGGTCGGTGGGCTCAGCGCCGCCCGTTGTTGGTGGCGCCACAACCTCGAAGGTGAACATCAATACCGCTTCCGCAACCGAGCTGGAGGAGCTCCCTGGGATCGGCGAGGTCATCGCCCAGCGGATCATTGACCATCGGACCGCGAACGGTCCGTTCGCGTCCGTCGACGACCTCCTCGACGTGAGCGGGATCGGCGAGGTCACTCTGGAAGACGTCCGCGACCTCGTCACCGTGTGACGTGGTTCGCGCTTGACCGTACTCGGCTGATCTCGTGACCACCTGGCTCCTGCCGATCGCGGCGGCCGCGATGTGGACAGGCCTGTTGGCCCGCCCGCTCGTTGGGGACGGGATGCCCGTGTGGTCGTGGCTGCTTGCCGGGCTGATCT
>JBKPDU010000014.1:0-7119 GCA_046728055.1 Actinomycetota bacterium
TTCCCGAGCGCGGCCCGGGAGCGCTACGCGCGGAGCGCGCTCGTCGGCGCGAGCGTCCCGGTCGCAACGGCCGTCCGAGGCGACGTGCTCCGCCACCCGCTGGGAACCGTGTGGCTGCCGCTCCACGACGACCGGCGCCGGCTGATCCTCGACCTGCGATTGCCCCGTGACGAGCCCGGGTGAGCGCCGGCGGGACAGCCCGCCGCGGCGTCCGCGAGCCCTCGGGCGCGACAGCGCCCCGGGATAGGCTCCGCCGTTCAAGAGAGGCGCCGTTGGTGTCGGAGCCAGGATCGCTGCGGCCGCCGGCGCGGGCACTGGTCGACCTGGCTCTCGCGCTCGAACACGAGGAGGAGGAGGAGGACGAGCGATGGAAGCGGTGATCTATCTCCGTGTCTCCACCAAGGAGCAGGCCGCCAAGGACGAATCAGCCGAGGGCTACTCGATCCCGGCGCAGCGCGAGGCGTGCCTTCGACACATCGCCGAGCGAAGGTGGGACCTGGCGGGCGAATTCGTCGACGCCGGCGAGTCCGCCCGGACGGCGGACCGTCCGATGCTCAAGGCGCTGCTTCGCCGCGTGGCAGACGGCGGGATTGGTGCCGTCGTGGTGCACAAGATCGATCGTCTGGCCCGCTCGATGGAGGACCACGTGGCGATCAGGGCAGCTCTGCGGCGTTCCGGGGTCCAGCTGGTGTCGGTGACCGAGAACATCGAGGAGACGGCCTCTGGACGCCTCGTGGAGGGCATCCACGCGCTCATGGCCGAGTTCTACTCGGCGAACCTGGCCGGTGAGATCCGAAAGGGCATGACCCAGAAAGCGAAGATGGGCGGGTGGCCGACGAAGGCCCCGATCGGGTACCTGAACATCCGGGAGAAGATCGGCGGGAAGGACATCGCCAAGGTCGTCCTGGATCCCGAGCGAGCCCTGCTCGTCCGGGAGGCGTTCCGCCAGTACGCGACAGGGGACTACTCCCTTCCCGAGCTGCAGGCCACGATGCACGCCAAGGGCCTCACCTCGCCGTACGCGAGAAGGCCCGGCGCTCCAGTGTCAGTTTCCAAGCTCGCCGAGCTGCTCGCGAACCCGTTCTACGTCGGCGTCGTGCAGTGGGACGGAATCCGCTACCCCGGCCAGCACAAGGCGCTCGTGCCGCAGCCTCTGTTCGACCGGGTGCAACAGGCGCTTCGGTCGCGCGACGTCGCCGGCGTACGCCAGCGCAGACATGAGCACTACCTGAAGGGCCTGCTGTTCTGCGGAGAGTGCGGCCGGCGCCTATCCCTCACGCTCGCCAAAGGGACGTACCTGTACTTCTACTGCCTCGGGCAGCGAGGCACCGCCAGGACCGGGTGCCGCCAGCCGTATCTCCTCGCCGGCGACGCCGAAGCGCTCCTGGAGGCCCTGTACTGCCGGATTCAGCTGCCGCCCTCGTGGGCCGACCGGCTCACCGACGAACTGGAGGCCGAGATCGTGGAGCGGCAGGCCGAGGCCTCCGAGCGCCGGATTCTGCTCACGAAGACGCTCGCCAGGCTCGCCGAGGAGCGAGGCAAGCTCCTGCAGGCCTTCTACGCGAACGCGATCCCGCTGGAGCTCCTGAAGGCCGAGCAGGACCGCATCAGCGTGGCCGAGCAGGCCGCCAGAAGCGAGCTGGAGGCGACGGAGGGCGACCTCGAGGGCTGGCAGGAGATCCTCCGAACGGCCATCCGGCTCGCCGGCAACTGCCACACCGCATATCTGAAGGCGCGACCCTCCGTGCGACGACGCCTCAACGACGCCGTGCTCGAGGCCGTCTATATCAAAGATCGCAAGATGGGCCGGGCGGAGTTCTCCGAGGTCTTCGGCCCTCTCTTCTCTCGCCCGAGTTCGAATAAGGCACTGAAAGTGGAGGTGGGGGGAATCGAACCCCCGTCCCCAGGCGATCGTTCGGGTCTTCTCCGGGCGCAGCCGGCGGTTTGATCTCGCCTCGAGGCTCCCGCCGGCGGAGGACCTCGCGGCCAGCCCGGGTGCGATGTCCGGGGGCGGCCCCCGGGCGGAGCCGTCTCCGTGAGCCTGCTCACGACGCCCGGCCCCCGACCGCAGGCGGATCGGGGCGGACGGCTACCTAACTACTTAGGCAGCGAGCGCGTATTCAGAATCGGCGCTTGTGTTTGTCCCGGCTTTTAACGAGGCATCCGGGGACCTCGGCCCGCTTCCCCCGAGCGACATCCGCCCAGGTCGAAGCCAGTGCACCCCCTATACAGTTGTTCAGCAAGTATACGGCCCCCGCGTCGCCAGCCCCCACGCTAGCGTCTGCGCCTCGCGGCCTGATCCATCTCGCGGCGGTGCTCTCGCTCCAGGGTTGCCTGGCGCTTCTCGAATTGCCGCTTCCCTCGCCCCAGTCCAACCTCCACCTTGGCTAGGCCGTGCGAGAAGTACACGCGGAGCGGGACGAGCGTCAGGCCCTTCTCCTGGGTCTTTCCGATGAGCCGCTCGATCTCCCCCCGGTGCAGCAGCAGCTTCCTCTCCCGAACGGGGTCGTACCCCCGCTTCTCCCCCTGCTCGTACGGGGGGATGTGCATCCCCTCGAGCCACACCTCGCCGCCGTGAACCTGCCCGTATGCCTCGGACAGCGAGCCGCGACCGCCCCGAAGCGACTTTACTTCCGAGCCAGTCAGCACGATTCCGGCTTCGAACCGCTCCAGGATCTCGTAGTCGTGCAGCGCTCGGCGATTGGAGACAACGGTCTTGTGGCCGGGGTCAGCCTTGACGCCCACGGACGAAGCTTAGACGTCGAGGAACCGGCGCATCCCCGCCATGCTTGCCACCACGGCCACGGCAGCTCCCGCGATCAGCAGCCAAGGGATCACGGCGATGACATCGCTGTTCGTCACCCAGGGGACGAACTGGATCGTGCCGTACAGCGGATTGACGAACGCGACCTTCAGGCCGAACAGGAACAGGACGGCCGCGGCCGCACCGATCAGGCTCTCGAACAGCCCTTCGACGATGAACGGCGCTCGGATCCGCCAGTTGGTGGCGCCGACCAGCTTCATGATCCCGATCTCCTTGCGCCGCGCGAACAACCCCATCCGCACGGTGTTGGCGATGAGGATGGCCGCCGCGATCAGCATCACCATGGAGACCAGGAGCACACCCACCCTGAAGACGCGCGTCACGGCGAACAGCCGGTCCAGGAAACCGCTTTGGTCCACGATGCGGTCGATGCCCGGCTGCCCCTTCAGCACCGCGGCCACCTGCGCGTACTGGTGGGGGTCCTCCAGCTTGACCCGGAGGGAAGCCGGCAGCGTGCTGCAGTCGACGTTGTCGACCAGTGCCCGCTGGCTGGCGAAGATCCTCTTGAATCGGTCGCAGGCCTCTTCCTTGCTCTCGTGGTCGACGTTGGAGACGACCGGAAGCTCGGCCAGCTTGGTGGTGAGCGTCGAGACCGTCTGGGGATTGACCGGATCGGTGAGGTACACGGCCACCTCAACGTTGCCCGTGGCCGCCTCGATCATCAGGTTCACCTGTCGGGAGATGAGAAGCGCAAGGCCGAACAGCAGCAGGGCGATGAACGTTGTCGAGACGGCGGCGAACGCGACCAGACCATTGCGCCTGAGGCCCGTGGTGACCTCGCGAAGCAAGTAGTCGGATCTGCGGGGCACCTAGCTGTACACCCCCCGAGACTGGTCGCGGACGACGCGTCCTGAGTCGAGCTCGATTACTCGCCGTCGCATCGCGTCCACGATGGCCTGGTCGTGGGTGGCCATCACGATCGTCGTGCCGATCCGATTGACCTTGTCCAGCAGCCGCATGATGTCCACCGACGTGCTGGGGTCGAGGTTGCCCGTGGGCTCGTCGGCCAGCAACACGAGCGGCCGGTTCACCACAGCTCGGGCGAGCGAGACGCGCTGCTGTTCGCCGCCAGAGAGCTCGTCGGGGTAGCCGTTCAGCTTTTCCCCGAGCCCCACGAGCTCGAGGATCTCGGGGACCCGTTGGTCGATCACGTGCTTGGGCTTCCCGATGACGTCGAGGGCGAAGGCGACGTTCTCGAACACCGTCTTGTCCTGGAGGAGCTTGAAGTCCTGGAACACCGTTCCGATGTTCCGGCGAAGGTACGGCACCTTCCACGGCGACAGCTTGGCCAGGTTCTTCCCGGCCACGTAGATGTCGCCCTTGCTCGCCTCCTCCTCCTTGAGGAGCAGACGGATGAACGTGGACTTCCCAGAGCCGGACG
Organism: Actinomycetota bacterium; assembly: GCA_046728055.1. Classification (GTDB taxonomy): domain Bacteria; phylum Actinomycetota; class UBA4738; order UBA4738; family HRBIN12; genus AC-69. The sequence goes on from JBKPDU010000014.1 coordinate 4,206, forward strand.
CGCCCACGATGAAGACGAACTCGCCCTTCTCGACGTCGACGCTCACGTCCTCGAGCGCGACGACGCCGTTCCGGTAGACCTTGGTGACACGTTGAACGGTGATCATCTCTGTTTTTCCGGGGGTAGGAAGGATGAAACCGCGGCAGAGTGTAACAGCCGTCCCCCGTGAACGGAACGAAGCTCAATTAGTCTGAGCTCGCATGAGAACGGCCGAACGGGAAGCGAGCACGCGCCGGACGAGCGCCCTTGCGGTCCGATCCCCGTTGCGGCGGACGGCTGGCGCTGCTGCCGGACCGGCGCTCATCGGGGCTTCGGTGCTGATCGCGATGCGGGGATTCGCGTTCGCCGATGCCCTGTCGAACCAGCATCCGGACATCCTGTCCTTCTGGCTTCCCCGATCGTGCCTGTTGGGCCGGAGCCTGGCCGCTGGGCACGTGCCCCTGTGGAACCCATTCGAGATGGCGGGGACCCCCTTCGCCGCCGATCCCCAGTCCGGCTGGCTGTACCTCCCGTGGATGCTGCTGTCGTGGCTCCTGCCGTGCGGAGCAGGCCTGCGTGCGTTCATCGTGCTCCAGCCCATCCTGGCCGGACTGGGGTTGTACTGGTTCCTCCGCAGGGAGCGGCTCCACAGGATCACGGCCACGGTGGGTGGGCTGTCGCTCGCGATGATGATCGCCGCGTCGAACCTGGCGATCAGCCTTCCGTTCGCCGCGACGCTCGCGTGGACGCCCTTCGTCCTGGTCGGCGCCTCGGGGTTCCTGTCGAACCGCAGATGGTCCGGCCGACTCGGGTGGCTCGCGCTCGGTGCGCTCGCATGGGGGCAGGTGGCCAGTGCCCACCTCTCGCACGGCCTGCTCGTGTGCACGGCCGTGGTGACCGCATATGTGGCATCGCGCACCATCCACGACATCCGGGCCGGTGGGTCGGCGGCGCCGATTGGCATCGGCCTCGCGCTTCTCTTCCTCGCGTTCCTGCCCTTGGCCAACCTGGCAATCCTGGTCCCCCGGTTCGCATTGATCCCGAATACCAGCTTGCGTGGAGGCTACGCGGCGCTCGGCGGGACACTCGCGCGGATCTCCGGCGTGGAGGACCGTCCGTTGCCCACGAGCGGAGTATGGAGCGCGTGGCCCGTATCGCTTGCGAGCGCGCCGGGCGCGTATGCGGGTGCCATCGTGTTGCTCTCCATCCCGGCGGCGTTCCGAGCCACTGGCCGCCGGTACATGACCATCGCCTTCGTGGCCGCCGGGGGCTTGGCCTACGCGTTGACGCTCGATCTGTTCGTCGGGGCCGCGTGGTTCCGGGACCTCGTGCTCCGTCTTCCGTTCGGCGACGTCTACCTGCACAACCCGGGACGGCTGCGGCACCTCGTGCTGTTCGTCGGCCCAGTGTTCGGAGCCATTGGGCTGCAAGGGTTCCTGGATCGGCTTCCTTCGCGCCGGGAAGCAGCCTGGTGGATCGGAGGCGCGGCGGCGCTCTTTGCCGGTCTCCCGGTCCTGCTCGGGGCGAACCCAGAGCGGTTCGTGATCTTCGCCCTGGCGGCGGCCGCCTCGGTGCCGGTCCTGTTCGGAGTGATCCGCGGGAGCCGGTGGGCGCCCACGGCGCTTCCCCTCGTCCTCGCGGCGGAGCTGCTCGCCGGCGCGCTGTGGTCCTCGGCGTATCGAGGCGGCACGGTCTACGTGGGCCTGGAGGGTCACACGCACCCGGTCCTCGCCCCGCAGCCGCTTCGATGGCCCGAGGTGCGGCTGGACCGATACCTGGAGGGCGGTCCGATCGCGCAGTACCTCCAGGACCGAGCGAGGGATGCCCGCTACCTCAGCTGGATCCCCCCGGCCGCGTACTTCAACAAGGGCTATCTGTTCTCACAGGAGCCGCAGGACTGGGCGGCGCTGCTCCTCGGCCGCGGCGTGCTGTTCCACGTGCACGATGCGCTGGGGTACTCGCCGATCCAACTGCCTCGGTACTGGTCGTACATCCGAACCACGAACCAGTTGCCGGTCTTCTACAACGCGGCCGTCCTCCAGCTGCCGGAGCTTCAGGACCTCCGGCTGCTCGGTGTGCGATACGTCGTCGGCGCGCAAGGGGTCGGCCTGCCTCCCGGACTGTCCGGCTCGGTGGTCACCTCGCAGCGCGGGTACGACCTGTACGAGGTGACGGGATCCGAACCGCGAGTGTCGGTCGTCTCGGCGTGGACGGAGGTTCCCGGCGGGGTCCAGGCCCTCGAAGCCATCCGGGACCAACGCTTCGATCCGGGATCGAGCGCCGTGGTCGAAGGCCACGCCGGGTTGCCTGCCGGTGGGCAGCCGGACGAATCCGTCGGAGTCGCGACGTACCGGGAGACCGTGCCCGAGGGAATCTGGATCAGGGCATCGGCCAACGCGCCTTCGGTGGTGGTCGTTCGCAACGCGTGGGACGGGGGATGGTCGGCCACCGTCGACGGCCGACCGGCACCGGTGCTCCGGACCGATTACTTCCTGCAGGGAGTCACGATCGCGGCCGGGACCCACCAGATCCGGCTGACGTACCGCGACCCGATGATCGGACGAGGGCTCCAGCTCTCGGGCCTGGTCTGGCTGGGATGGCTCGCCGCCCTGGCCGCCTCGGTGATCGGGGACCGGCGGCGGTCCCGGGCTGCCCACGGACCGCCAGAGACGGACGGGATCCGAGGCTAGGCCGCTCGGCCCTCCTCTGCCCGGCGGCGGAGCTCGGCCTCGATGAGCCCGTCGATGTCCCCGTCCAACACTCGATCCACGTCGCTGACCTCGAGGTTGGTCCGATGGTCCTTCACCAGTCGGTAGGGCGCGAGGACGTAGGACCGGATCTGCGACCCAAAATCGATCCCTCGGCGCTCGCCTCGGAGCGCCTCGAGTTTCTGTTGCTGCTCCCGTCGCATCCGTTCGGCCAGCCGGGCCTTCAG
>JBKPDU010000015.1:0-14478 GCA_046728055.1 Actinomycetota bacterium
TGTGGAGCGACTCCAGGAACTTCTTGCGCCCCTCGCTCTGCGATTCCTCCAGGAAGGCCCGGCGCGACAGGACGACGTTGTTCCGGTTCCGGTCGAGCTCGATGATCTTGGCCTCGATCTCCTGGCCCACGTAGGGATGCAAGTCCCGGACTCGACGGAGGTCGACCAGGGACGCCGGTAGGAAACCGCGGAGGCCGATGTCCACGATCAGGCCGCCCTTGACCACTTCGATGACGGGACCCCGGATCGTGCCGCCGGACTGCATGACCTCCTCGATCCGACCCCACGCCCGCTCGTACTGGGCACGCTTCTTCGACAGGATGAGGCGACCTTCCTTGTCCTCCTTCTGGAGGACGAGGGCCTCGATCCTGTCCCCGACGTGCACGACCTCGTTCGGGTCGATGTCGTGACGGATCGAGAGCTCCTTGGCCGGGATGACCCCTTCGGACTTGTAGCCGATGTCCAGGAGGACCTCGTCACGGTCGATCTTGACGACCGTTCCCTCGACGATGTCACCGTCCTTGAAGTCGCGGAGGCTGGCCTCGACCGCGTCGACCAGCTCCTCGGGTGTCAGGTCGCGCTCGGGCGCGGCCTTGGTTTCGCTCGTCTCGATGTGAACCATCTCCTCCTTCGTGCGCGCAGCTCCGCCAACGGCGGCGGGGGGGATTGCGGTGATGCGGGTGCGCCTCGCGGCTCGGGAATGGTAACTACCTGGGGAAACGCCCGTCAACGGGGCAGCGGCGTCAGTGGCCGGCCGGCGCCGCCTCGGCCCAGTTATGTCCCCATCCCATGTCCGCCCGGAGGGGTACGGACAGCTCGTGGGCCTGTTCCATCTCTTTCTTCACCAGCGCCGCGGCCTCCTCCACCTGCACCGCGGCAACCTCGAACACGAGCTCGTCGTGCACGGTCAACAACGTGTGGATCGGAAGGGATGAGGCCCGGATGGCCCGGTCCACCCCGATCATCCCGAGCTTGAAGACGTCGGCCGCGCTCCCCTGGATCGGCGCGTTCAGGGCCATCCGCCGGCCCAGGTCGCGGACGCGCGGGTTGGACGCTTGGAGCTCGGGGATGTACCGGCGCCGCCCCAACATGGTCTCGGTGAAGCCCTCCGCCGCCGCCCTCGCCACCTGCCGGTCGAGGTAGTCGCGGATCCGGGGGAACGTCTCGAAGTAGGCGTCGAGGATCTCTTGCGCCTCGTCGGGGGCGATGTCCAGGCGCTGTGCCAGGCCGAAGGCGTTCATCCCGTACGCCAGGCCGTAGTTCACCATCTTGGCCCGGTTGCGGAGCGATGCGTCGACCTTGTCCTCGGGAAGCCCGAAGACGCGGGCCGCCGTGGCTGCGTGGATGTCGCGTCCCTCGGCGAAGGCGGACCGCAGGCCCTCGTCGCCGCTCAGGTGGGCCAGGATGCGCAGCTCGATCTGCGAGTAGTCGGCCACCAGCAGGAGCTGATCCTCTGAGCCGGGGATGAAGGCCCTTCGGATCTGCCGCCCCAGCTCCCCCCGAACCGGGATGTTCTGGAGGTTGGGGTTCGACGACGAGAGCCGACCGGTGGCCGCGCCGGTCTGATTGAACGTGGTGTGGACGCGCCCATCGGCCGGGTCGACCTGCCGGGGCAAAGCCTCCAGGTAGGTCGAGTTCAGCTTGTCGAGCTCTCTCCACGAGAGGAGGGCATCCACGATGGGGTGCTGGTGGCGAAGCTTCTCCAGCACCGAGGCGTCGGTCGACAGCTGCCCCTTCGGCGTGCGCTTCCCCGGCGACAGGCCGAGCTTGTCGTACAGGATGGCTCGAAGCTGAGGCGGCGAGTTGAGGTTGAACTCCTCTCCCGCATGTCGGTAGATCTCCACCTGCAACGTCGCCATCCGATCCCTGACGTCCTTGGCCATCGCGTTCAGATAGTCGACGTCGAGGGCCACGCCGCGGGCCTGCATCCGGGCGAGGATGGACGACAGCGGCATCTCGACCTCGTCGAGCAACCGACGCAGGCCGGCGCGATCGATCCGCTCGGCAAGCGGCGGGGCCAGGAGGGCCACCACGGCCGCCTCGGCCGCGACGACCTGCCACGACCGCCCGAACAGCTCGCCCTCGGCCTCCCCCCCCAGTCCGGCCAACGGATCCGAGCCCAGGTACTGCTCTGCCAGGATGCCCAGCTGGAAATTGGTGCTCGCCGGATCGAGCAGGTACGCCGCGAGCATCGTGTCGAACGCCACGCCCACGATCGTGCGTCCCGCGGCGATGACGGCGGCCTCCACGTCCTTGGCATCGTGGGTCCACTTCGGCGCCGATGCGTCCGAAAGACCGTCGGCAACCGGCTCGAGCGTTTCCAGGGTCGCGTACGCGGCCTGTCCGCCGCCGCGCGACGCGGCGACCCCGTGGATCTCGCGTCCGGCGAGGTCCAGACGGACGGCCGCCGGCGCGGGACCGGAGATCAGCGAGCCGATCTCGCCGGGCGAGACCTCTCGGAGGTCGAGCTCCGCCAGCTGGGCCGCGGGCTTGGTTCCGCGGCCCACGTCCTCGAGCCGTTCGAGCAGCGTGCGGAACTCGAGCGAGGTGAACAGGCGGTGCACCGCGTCCATGTCCCATTCGCCGATCACGCTCTCGTCCGCGCGGAGGTCCAACTCCAGGTCGGTGTTGAGCCTGGCCAGCTCCTTGTTCAGCAAGAGGCGATCCCCCGCCTCCTCGATGGACGTTCGAAGCCTGCCCTTCAGCTCAGAGGACCGGGCCAAGAGCACCTCCACCGAACCAAAATCCTGGACCAGCTTCGACGCGGTCTTCTCTCCGACCCCAGGGACACCCGGGATGTTGTCCGACGTGTCGCCCTTCAATGCCACGTAGTCCAGGTATTGCTGTGGCGACAGTCCGAACCGATCCCGTACCGCCTGCTCGTCGTACCGGACGATGTCCGAGATGCCGCGGCGGTTGAACATCACCTCGATGCCCTGCCGGACCAGCTGGAAGAAGTCGCGGTCGGCGGTGACGATGACGACCTCGATCCCGGCCTCCGCAGCTTGGACCGCGAGGGTGGCGATGACGTCGTCGGCCTCGTGGCCCTCCACACCGATTACCGGCACGCGTAGGGTTTCCAGGACCTCGACGATCAGGCCGAGCTGCTGGCGGAACTCGTCGGGGGCCTCGGGCCGGCCGGCCTTGTACTCGGCGTACTTCTCCAGCCGGACCGTGGGTGCCCCGATGTCGAAGGCCACTGCGATCAGGTCCGGACGCTCCTCCGTCAGCAGCTTGATCAACATCGACGTGAATCCGTAGACGGCGTTCGTCACCTGGCCGGTGGTGGTGGCCAACGATTGCGGCAGGGCGAAGAACGCGCGGTACGACAGGCTGTGCCCGTCCAGGAGGAAGAGTCGCTTGGGGGGATCGCTCGCGCCGGTGACCACCGAGGTGATTGTAGACGGGGCCTCCGACGGCTCCCGGGAGAGGAAGCCACGCCCCCTTCGGGTCAGAACGCGGCTGGGTAGAATCCGACTGTTTCAATAGGATTCGTCCGGTTCACCGATGGCGACGGCACGAGGAGATCACGAGGGACATGAGCACCGCGCAGACGATCGCTCTGGGAGCAGTGGCCGGGTTCACCATCTTCCTCGGGCTCCCGATGGGCCGAGTGCGGCACCAGAGCAAGGTGTTGAAGACCTTCCTGAACGGCGTCTCCGCGGGGATCCTGATCTTCCTGCTGTTCGACATCCTCGAGCATGCCACCGAGCCGTTGGAGGATGCCGTCCACGACGGCGCGTGGACCCGCCTCGCGGAGATGGGGCTCCTGTACGGAGCGGGACTCGGCCTGGGGCTCCTCGGCCTCATGTACGTGGGGCGGGCGTGGCGACGGCGCCCCGGCGCGAGCGTCGGACCCGGTGCGATGGCCTTGGCCGAAATCGACGTCCGGAGCGAAGCGCTCCGGGTGGGCATGTCCATCGCCATCGGGATCGGGCTCCACAACTTCTCGGAGGGGCTGGCCATCGGACAGGCGGCGACGGCCGGCGAGGTGTCGCTGGCCCTCCTGCTGGTCATCGGCTTCGCCCTGCACAACGCGACCGAGGGATTCGGGATCGTGGGACCGTTGGCCGCAGCCGGCGAACGCGCGTCCTGGGGATGGCTGGCCCTGGCCGGGATCGTGGGAGGCGGGCCGACGTTCGTGGGGACGATCGTGGGAACCACGTTCACCTCGGATCTGGTGTTCGTGGCGTTCCTCTCTCTGGCAGCCGGCGCGATCCTCTACGTCGTCGGCGAGATGTTCAGCGCGGGCCGTCGATTGTCCTGGGAGATCACGTTGTGGGGCGTGTTCGCCGGATTCTTGTTGGGACTCGGTACCGAGCTCGTCCTGATCGCCGCGGGCGGCTGAGTCGCATCGTTGGAGTGACGACAGATCGTCGATCGTTGTCACTCTTTCTTCCGTCGAACGAACTGGCTCGCTACCTGCGTGGTTGTTTCGAACCCGTTGCAGTGCAACAAGCGTTTCGCGTTGACAGGTCACAGGCACATCGCTAGATTTCGCTCCGGTCCCGAGCGGTCGCTGGGACCGGGAGGCCGAAAGGGCCTCCGAGAACAGAGATTCACCGACGGGACGCGAGTCCAACGGAGGGTTTCTCTCGGAGGGTCGGACGGTCGACCGGGAGTCCGGGTCGCTTGGGGCCAGCATTTGACGGGTCGAGGAACCGAGTAGACAACGCTCGCGTATGGGGAAGGCGTGAGCGGCTCCAAAGGTTCCTCGGCCCGTCTTTGTCGCTCGACCTCCTGATCGATCCGATCGGCTGCCAACTTCGTGGATTGCCTGCCGTCATCGAGCGATGACGATCACGCCTTTCATCCCCAGCGAGTCATGGAACCGGCAGAAGAACGGATACTCCCCGGGTCCGCCCAGGAACGCGGCGATGTCGCGGATCACCAACCGATGCCCTGGCGATACGTCCCGAGAGTAGGTCGTCCCGGGGATCGTGACATTGTGGACGTTCCGCCCGGCGTTCGTCACGACGAGGTCTCGGCCCTGACCGATGGGGATCGTGGGATGGGCGTCGTGGAAGTGGTAGTCGATGGCCGTGACCACGTATGCCGGACGGCCCGTCTCCCTCCACAACGCCGGCGAGAGCACCACGACGGCCACCGCGGCCACGGCAAGCAACCCTCGGACCCGGACCGAGTTCACCTGGACCTCACAGCACTTTGGCCAGGAACTGGCGGAGCCGTTCGGTCTGTGGGTGGTAGAAGAGCTCACGGGGCTCGCCCTCCTCGACGATGACTCCGTCATCCATGAAGAGCATGCGGGTACCAACTTCTCGCGCGAAACCCATCTCGTGGGTGACCACCATCATGGTCATCCCCTCCCCCGCCAACCGCAGCATCACTTCGAGCACTTCCCCCACCAGCTCGGGGTCGAGGGCGGACGTGATCTCGTCGAACAGCATCAGCTTTGGCCGCATGGCGAGGGCCCGAGCGATGGCCACACGTTGCTGTTGCCCGCCGGAGAGTTGCCCTGGGTACGCGTCCGCCTTCGCCGCCATGCCGACCCTGGTCAGCTGGTGCAACGCTCGGTCCCGAGCCTCATTGTGCCGGAGCCTTAAGACCCTCTCCAACGCGACGGTGATGTTCTGCAGCGCCGTCTTGTGAGGGAAGAGGTTGTAGGCCTGGAACACGATCCCGATGTGGGTCCGAACTTCGTCGACGTCGGTTCGGACGTCGGTGATGTCCCTGCCGTCGAACCACACACGGCCCTCCGTGGGCAGCTCCAGCAGATTCACGCAGCGAAGGAGAGTCGACTTGCCCGAACCGGATGGTCCGATGATGACGAGAACGTCCTTAGGCGCAAGAGACAGATCGATCCCTTTCAGGACGTGAAGGTTTCCGAACCACTTGTGAACGTCCTCGAGGCGTACCAACGATCTGTCGCCGTTCATAGCCCTTGCTGCCCGACGTTGAGGCCCAGCAGCCCCCCGCGGAGTCGCCGCTCGGCGATGTTGACCAGTCGGATCAGCGGCAGTGTGACCGCGAGGTACGCGATGGCAGCCACCACGAAGAACGTGGCGTTGGCGGTCGAGCTGTAGCCTTCTCGTGCATAGTTGAAGATCTCGAGCTCGTTCCTCGCCAAGCCCAGCACGATCACGAGCGCCGTGTCCTTGATGAGGATGACGAATTCATTCATCAGAGGCGGGATGACCCGGCGGACAGCTTGCGGGACGATCGCGAAGCGCATCGCCTGTAGGTAGGTCATCCCGAGCGAGCGGGCGGCCTCGATCTGTCCACGCTCGATCGATTGGATTCCTGCGCGAAAGACCTCGGCCGCATACGCGCCCGTGTTCAGGATGAACACGAGGATCGCCGCCTCGAACACGCCCAATGGCAGGTTGAGGCCCAGGACGATGCCGAAATAGAAGAACGACAGCTGCCAGAGCAGCGGGGTTCCGCGAAAGAAGTTGATGTACGCTCGAGCTGGGGCCCGAACGGCCCGGCGAGACGAGATGACCAACATCGCCAGGATGAGCCCCACGACGATCCCGCCGATCTCACCGCCGAAGGCAAGGAAGAGTGTGTTCCTCGCCGCGCGGATGAACCCCAACCAATAGCCCTCAAGCCGCTCGAAGTTCAGGAATTGCGATGCGAATCGATCGACCCGCCCCTCCCGGAACCACAGGAGGAAGGCGCCGACGACCACGGCCTGGATGCCGAGCACCGCACCCGTGATGCAATGCTCGCGCCGGCGGCGCGAATCCATACGCTTGTACGTACCGAAGCCCGCCGCGATGGCAACGACGCCGACGACCACGCCGACCCACAGGAACACCGTCGTGGGCGTTGCCCGGAGTGCCTCGACGATGTTGCATACACCCTCAGCGCCTTCGATCCCCTCCGCCGGGGATGTCTCGGTCGCAGGCTTGAAGGGGACGAGCCCGACCGCGCGACACTCGGGGGTGATCCTGCCACCCTGCAGCGCGTACGCGACCTGCACGAGGGCAACTCCTCCGATCACTAGGACCAGGGCCGCGACGCCGGCAGCGAAGACGCTCCTCGCCCATGGGGAGGATGTTCCCCTGACGTCTGGCGGCCCGGTCTTCGGCGCAACGGCCCCGAGACCTGCCTCGCCTGTTCGTACCGTGTCGGCCATCGGTACCTCCCTCAGGGACGAATGGGAGGGCCCGCGTCCTTATGGACGCGGGCCCCGACCATGCACCCTGCTGTCTTACGTGGCTGCCTGGAACTCTTCCGGCACCGGAGCGCCGGGGAAGTACTTCGCGTAGATCTTCTCGTACGTCCCGTCCTTGATGATGTCCGCGAGCGCCTGGTTGACTGCCGCCAGGACGTTAGGCGTGTCTTTCGCGAACGCAAGGGCGTACTTCTCGTTCGTATCGATGGGCTGGACCACCTCGGTCGGCGGGAAGTCCGTCACGATGACGGCCGACGCCGGCTCGTCGTTGATCACCGCGTCCACCCTCCCCGCTTGGAGGTCCCGGAACGCATCTGGCGCGGCCGTGTAGGTCCTGATTTCCACGCCGTTGGGCTCCAGGTTCTCCTCCGCCCAGGCCTTTCCCGTCGTGCCCTTTTGCACGCCGACCGCGTCACCCTCACCGAGTTGGTCGGTCGAGGTGAGGTCCGGTCGCACATCGGGGTTTACGGCCATTGATTGCCGGGAGTTGTAGTAGAAGCTCGAGAAGTTGACGGTCTGGGCTCGCTCCTCACCGGTATCGCCGGTGGCGGTCACCGCAGCAGCTACCATGTCGAACTTGTGTCCGGCCACCGCCGTGAAGATCGTGTCGAAGTTCGCGGTGACCCACTCGATCTCGAGCCCGAGCCGTCGGCCGATCTCTTCGGTCAGATCGACATCGAACCCCTTCTCATCCCCCTTCTGGACCCACTCGAAGGGTTTGTAGTCGAGACAGGACCCCACGGTGAGGACGCCGGACGTGATGAGCTCGTCCTCGAATGCAGGCCCGGTCGCGGTCGGGGTCCCGCCCCCGCCGGGCTCCTCCTCCTCCGCGCACGCCGCCACGATCAGCCCGAAGACGGCCAGCGCGGCCACGATTCCGATCAGCCGACTCCTCAAGGCCCCCTCCTTACTCGCACGTTGCCCTGCCCGGATCCCGCCCGGGTCGGACGGCCCATTATGGTGGAAAGGCCATCGTTCCGCTTGTCGTGGACACGTGCAAGCGGCGCGCGGGCCTTACGCGGTCTGCGTAACGGCTGGTGACCGAAGAGGGATCCACCGCCCTCCCTCGTCCCGGTACAGATGGATCTGCGCGGACGCCCGGGTCAACTCGCCGTCGGTCCGGAACACATAGGTGCCGGCCAGGCCCTCGTACGTCGCCGTCTCCCACAGGAACTCCCGGACATCGGCACCCGATGCCGCTCCGGCCCGGAGGGCTCGCCCGAACATGCCCGCCGCGTCCCAAGCCTCGGCGGCGAACGCCCCGGGTGGCACGCCGAAGTCGGCCTGGTAGTCCTGGATGAACCGTTGGGACGCCAGGTCGGTTTCCGTGGACAGGTCCACACACGGACAGGCCGTCACGGTTCCCAGTCCGGCCCCGCCCGAAACGGCCAGATACACCTGGTCCTTCATGGCGTCGCCGCCCACGAAGGAGATCCTTCGATCGTCCGCTCCGTGGAGGGCCAAGCGAACGAGCGCGCCAGCGGTCGAGGATCCTCCCCAAACGACGACGCCGCACCGAGCGCTCGCGACGGCGCGAGCGACGCGGAGCGAGCTGGACTCCGTCGCTGCTGCGTGCCACCGAAGAACAACGTCGGAGGTGACGAAGGCGGTGACCGCTTCGAGGAGGGCACCGGACCCCGGGCTCCCGTCACCGAGCACGCAGGCGCCCCGTCGCGGGGATGGAACAGAGTCGACGAACGCCGCGATGGTGCGGGCCTCCATCGTCACGTCCGCCACGGTTCGTCGCCAGGCCGTCCACCCCCGGTTCGACAGATTTGGGCCGAGGGGCGACAGCGTGAGCGTGGGCAAACCTCCACGGTCCAGGAGGTCTCCGACTGCCGACTGCTCCCGCTCGGTCAGGGAAGGGGCGGCGATGGCTCCGACGAAGGCCGGGTCCGACAGGATCTCTCGCGCCGAGGCCGTCGCGGTCGCGGCATCACCGCCGGTGTCCATGGCGATGAGCTCGACCGAGACGGGGAGGCCGGGTCCGAGCGCGGCCGTGTCGAACGCGAGCTTGGCTCCCTGGAAGGCCGGTGCCGATCGCGCCGCCGTCTCAACCGCTGACAGGTTCTCCAGGAACGCGATCTTGACCGGAAGGCGCGGCATGGAAGTGGAAGCGCCCGGCCGACCGGGTTCGGCGGTCGTGCACGCCGCGAGGGCGATCACCAACAGGCCGATGTGGAACGGCCACCGAGGCCTTTTCGGAGTCGGCAGAATCGCGGATCTGCTCATGAGTGCTTCGAGTGTATGCGGGCCTGGCGACCCAGTGATCTCCTTATGACCATATGTCAGTACCCGTGATTAGGCTCTCCTCACGGCGTTCAGAGTGGAGTACGAGGTGCGCTCTGGAGATCAGTTCGATGACGTCTCAGTCCTCATTCGGGGCGGACTTGGCGATGCGCGGATCGCTGCGCTGACTGGCATCCCGAGATCGACGGTCCGAGACTGGAGACGGAAAGGGAGGCCCGGTGTGCGTCAACGAACCGCGGCGCTCGACTGCCCACGATGTGGCGGCCTCATCTCGGACGAGTCTTCCTACGCCTATCTCCTGGGTCTCTACCTCGGTGACGGTTGGATCTCCCAACTGCCGCGCACGTACCGTCTGCGATTGGTTCTCGATATTCGATACCCGGCCATCATCCAGGAAGCCAAGACCACCATCGTCAACGTCCATCGGACTGGAAGAGTCGGATTTCTCCAAAGGCCAGGGTGCGTGGAGATCTCGGCGTATTGGCAGCACTGGCCGTGCCTCTTCCCGCAGCATGGTCCGGGCCACAAGCACGCACGACGAATCGTGCTCGAAACCTGGCAGCGAGCGATCGTGAACGCTCGCCCGCACATGCTCCTTCGCGGACTCATCCACTCCGACGGGTGCCGGGTCATGAACCGCGTGCACGGAGGCAGGTACGGCTACCCAAGATATTTCTTCACGAACCGCTCACGCGACATCCTGGAGATCTTCCGCAGCGCAAGCGACATGGCGGGGATCAGCCATCGCTCCCCGAAACCTGACACGGTTTCGATCGCCAGGAAGGACGATGTCGCTCGCCTGGATTCCTTCATTGGGCCGAAGGCGTGACACAAGGCCCGCTAGAATTCCTGCTGCGCCGGGATGATGGAACTGGCAGACATGCGGGTCCCAAAAACCCGTGGGCCGAAAGCCCATGAGGGTTCGAATCCCTCTCCCGGCACCTCTGATGAGAAGAGACGAGACTCCTCCCCCGGCACGGCTCAGACGACGTGTCCCTCTCTTACGAGGTCGCCTCGAGTGAATCGGTCGAGTGAGAGGCCGGACACGTCGACCGTGCTCGCCTGGCCGTCCACGATCATCTCCGCGAGCAACTTCCCCACGATCGGCGCGTGCTGGAACCCGTGGCCGCTGAACCCACACGCCAGGTACAGGCCCACCGGATCGCTGACCGAGCCGATGATCGGGTGGCGGTCGGGAGTCATCTCGTAGAGCCCGGCCCACGTGCGGGCGATCCCCGCCCGCTCGAGCGGCGGGAAGACTCGGATCGCCGTGGGCACCACCTCGTTCGCCACGAACGCCTCGTCGACCATCGTGTCGAAGGACGCTCGTTCGTTCGGGCTGCCCATCCCCATCAGGACGCCGGCACCCTCGCGATGGAAGTAGAAACTGGTGTCGGCGTCGATCACCAGCGTCTTGCGGTCGGGCACTCCCGGGAACGGCCCGGTCACCACGACGTTACGGGGCACCGGCTGCAAGGGCAGCACCACCCCGCACGTCTTCGCCAGCAGGCCGGCCCATGGCCCCGCCGCGTTCACGACGGTGCCGGTCCGGACCGGTCCCTTGCTGGTGTCGACTCCCGAGACCCGCGCTCCGTCGGAGAGGATGGCGCGCACCTCGACGCCGGTCCGCAGCTCGGCGCCGGCACGTCGCGCGATCGTGGCATAGCCCTCCGTCAGCCCCGACGGATCGGCGATCCCGTCGTCCGGGCAGAACGTCGCGCCGACCATTCCATCCAAGTCGACGCCAGGAGCGAGCGCGCCCGCCTCCTCCGGCTGCAGCAACCGGGCGTCGACGCCGAGGCGGCGTTGAAGTTCGGCCGCGGCCGCGAACGACCGCCACGACGCCTCGCTACGGACCAGGAACAGGTAGCCGTCCTGGTGGACGTCGAGCGGGAGGCCGTGCGTCTCCTGGAACGACAGGATCATCGGGACGCTCGCCAGCGAGAGTCGAATGTTGACCTCGCTGGAGAACTGGTGGCGGAACCCGCCGGCGCAGGCCCCGGTGGAGCCCCTCCCCAGGGCCTCCTCCCGCTCGAGCAGGACGACGCGACCGGCTCCCGCGGCGGCCAGGTGGTAGGCCGCGCTGGCCCCCACGACTCCCCCGCCCACCACGACGACGTCGGCGGTCTCGGTCATGGGACGAGCCGGTCGACGGCGGCCCGAGCCACCACGAGGTCCTCGAAGGCCACGCCGACGGACTTGAACACCGTGACGTCCTCAGGGCTTCGACGGACCTCGGTGCCGTGGACGACGTCCGCGAGGTCGGCCGCCACGTGATCGGGTCGGATGGATCCCCTCCCCAACGGGATCAGGAGGTCACCGGCCTCGGCCAGGGCCACCTCCCGGGTCTCGACGACCACCCGCGCCCGGCCGATGGCATCGTCGTCGAGCTCGCGTGTCTGGGGCGTGTAGGCGCCGACAGCGTTCACGTGGGACCCCGCGGACAGGCGCGATCCCTCGAACACCGGGGTGGGACTCGTCGTGCACGTGCACACGATGTCGGCGGCCTCGACGGCGTCCGGCGCAGCAACCTCCGCGGTCAGGCCCATCGCTCGAACGGAGTCGGCCAGCCCCTCCGCACGCCCGGCCGTCCTCGACACGATGGTCACCCGTTCGACCGGGCGGACGGCGAGCATCGCTTCAACATGCGAGCGGGCCTGCGTCCCGGCGCCGAAGATCACCAGCCGGGCCGCATCCTGGCGCGCCAGGTACCGCGTGGCCAGGCCGGAGACCGCACCGGTCCGAAGGGCCGTGAGGGCGGCGCCGTCGATGGCCGCCTCCGGCTCCTGGGACCCGGCCGAGAACAGGACGTACAGTCCCTGGATGAGGGGGCGCCCCATTTCGGGATTGCCGGGAGTGACCGTCAGCAGCTTGACCCCCGTCCCCTGGGACCCGGTGGCCGGCATGGCCAGGAACGAGCCCGTCTCCGTCTCGATGTGGGTCCGAAGCGGCGCCGTCGGGAGCGCGTCCGAGCCGAACGCCGCCTCGAGGGCGTCGATCGCAGCGTCCATGGGAAGCGATCTCCGCAGTCGAGCGGCATCGATGAAAGGGAGCCCGCTCACAGCTCCCCCAGGTACGCCTCCCGCATCAGGGGGTTGTGCAGCAGGTTCTCGGCGGTGTCCGCCAGCACGACCTGGCCCGTCTGCAACACGTAGCCGCGGTCGGCGATCGACAGCGCCATGTTCGCGTTCTGCTCCACGACGAAGACCGTCTTCCCCAGCTCGCGGATCTTCTTGATGATCCCGAAGACCTGCTCGACCAGGATCGGCGCGAGGCCCATCGAGGGCTCGTCCATCAGCAGGACCTTCGGATCGGTCATCAGGGCGCGGCCCATCGCCACCATCTGCTGCTCTCCTCCGGAGAGCGTGCCCGCCTTCTGCTTGAGCCGTTCGCGGATCCGAGGGAAGGTCTCGAAGACGATGCCGCGGGTCTCCTCGACCTCTCTTCGGTCTTTCCGAAGGTACGCGCCGAGCTGGAGGTTCTCGTCCACGGTCATGTCCGGGAACAGGCGGCGGTTTTCCGGGACCATCGATAGCCCGCGCTTCACGACCTCGGTCGTGGACAGCCCGGACACGACCTCGCCGTCAAGCACCACCTGACCCTCGGACGGCGTCACGTACCCGAGAATGGTCTTCAACGTGGTCGTCTTGCCGCTGGCGTTGCCCCCGAGCAAGCAGACCATCTCCCCGCCGTAGATCTCCATGTCGACGTCGCGAAGCACGGCAACGAGGCCGTAGTGGGTGCTGACGTTCCTGAGCTCCAGGATGGGCGCGCGGCCGTTCTCGCTCATGCCGACGCCTTCGTCCCGAGGTACGCCTCGATCACCCGTTCGTCGTTGGCGACCTCCTCGTAGGTGCCCTGGGCGATCTTCTTCCCGTAGTCCAAGGCAATCACGCGGTCGGAGACGCCCTTGACGACGCGCATGTCGTGCTCGATCACCAGAATGGTCAGGCCGCGCTCCTTCCGCAGGCGCCAAATCTGGTCGGTGAGCTCCTGCGTCTCGGTGGGGTTCATGCCAGCCGTTGGCTCGTCCAGGAGCAGGACCTTGGGCTCTGTGGCCAAGGCCCGTGCGATCTCCAGGCGCCGCCGGTTCGCGTAGGAGAGGGTGAAGGCCGGCTGCTCGTGCCGGTAGCCGGAGAGGCGCGGACCGAAGAAGGAAAGGGACTCCCGCGCCTTCACACGGATTCGCTCCTCCTCGTTCCGTTGGCTGGGCAGCCGCAGGACCGAGCCCAGCACCCCGGACCGAGAGCGGGCGTGCTGGCCCACCATGGCGTTCTCCAGCACAGTCATGTTCGGGAACAGGTGGACGGTCTGGAACGTCCGGGAGATGCCGAGTCGGGTGATCTGCGAGGGCTTCAGCCCCACGATGCTCTGCCCCTCGAACCGCACGTCGCCGCCGTCAGGGCCGTACAAGCCGGTGATCGTGTTGAACAGCGTGCTCTTGCCAGCGCCGTTCGGCCCGATCACGGACACGATCTCCCCCTCGCGAACCTCCATCTGGAGCCCCGAGAGTGCGTAGAGGCCTCCGAAGCGCTTCTCGAGGCCTCGGACTTCAAGAACGGCCGGAGCCTCGCTCACGTCGCCATCCGCTCGACCGCTGCAACCTCGGCCTCCTTCTCATGCCCCCATTCGTCCTGCGCCCGCTCCTCCTCCTGCAGCTCGCGGCTCCGGCGAACGTTCGGCACGAGGCCCTGCGGGCGAAGGATCATGACGGCGACCAGGGCCGCGCCGTACGCGAGCCCCCGGTACTCCTCGAATTCACGCAGCAGACCTGGCAGGCCCACGAGGACGAGCGCGCCGACGACGACCCCGGGCAGGCTGCCCAGCCCGCCGAGGATCACCACGCCGAGCACCAGGATCGATACCTGGACCTCGAAGCTCGCGGGGGTGAGCGAGCCGATCTGCACGGCGAACATCGCGCCGCCCAGTGACCCGATCGCGCCGCCCATGGCGAATGCCAAGAGCTTGAACCGCGTCGTGCTCACGCCCATCGCTTCCGCGGTCTGCTCGTCCTCTCGCATGGCCGTCCAGGCCCGTCCGATACGGGACGCCGAGAGCCGCCACGACACGAACAGGGCCAGGAGCAC
>JBKPDU010000016.1:0-12667 GCA_046728055.1 Actinomycetota bacterium
CCGGAGAGCAGGATGCGACTGATCTTCGCCCGCATCGAACCACCTCCGAGCGGAGTCTTTCCCATCCGACGGGTGGGGTACATCGGCCGGGGGGATGGAATGTCGGTCGGCTGGGGACCCCGTCAACAGTCCCCCGAGCAACATCCCCGCGTAGGTCGAAAGGCGGAGGCGCTAGCCCTCCGGCCTTGGTCCCGACCGGTTGTACCGGTCCTGGGTGGGGGACAGGCCGTGCCTGACCAACGACAGCGCGGCATCTGCGGCCTGGTCGACCTGGACCACCACCACGGCTTCTTCCTTCTTGGAGAAGGGGCGGAGGACGAAATCCAGGGGATCCTGACGCCCGGGAGGCCGTCCGATCCCCAGGCGCAACCGGTAGAAATCCGGTGTCCGAAGGGCGGCGACCAGCGAGTCCAGGCCGTGGTGACCGGCCGTGGAACCCCCGAACTTCACCCGCAGCGCCCCGAAAGCGAGGTCGAGCTCGTCGTGGGCCGCGATCAGGTGATCCGGTCCGATGGAGTGCTTCCTGGCCACCGATGAGTACGCCGGCCCCGACTCGTTCATGAACGTTCGGGGCCTCACCAGGAGCACGCGGGCGCCCTCCACGGCGATCTCGGCGACGTCGGCCGGCACGAACCGGGCCTTTCGGAAACGTTCCCCCGCACGGGCCGCCAGTTCTTCGACCACCCTGGCGCCGACGTTGTGTCGGGTCCTGACGTACCGCTCGCCGGGATTGCCGAGGCCGGCGACGAGCCAGGTCATGGAGCGACCAGCGGGCCTGGGCGACTCGGCATGGCCGAGCTAGCCCTCGCCACCCTCCTCGGTGGGAGCCTCCTCGGCCTCCGCGGCCTCGCCTTCCTCCGCTGCGGCCTCCTCGCCCTCCGGCACCGCCTCGACCTCCTCAACGACGCGGACCTGCGGGATCACCACGGCGACCACGCTCTCCTCGAGCGGGGTGAGGACGCTGACGCCTTTGGGGGGGTGGAGGTCGGCGACCCGGAGTGAGTCGCCCACCTGAAGCTTCGACACATCGGCCTCGATCCCATCGGGGACGTCACCGGGCAGGCATTCCACCTGCAGCTCCCAGAGATGATGCTCGATGACCCCGCCCGCCTTGACACCTGGAGACTCGCCGACGACCTGGACGGGGACCGAAACCGTCACGGTCTCGTCGCGGCGTACGGCGAGGAAGTCGACGTGAAGGTACCGACCCTTGACGTGGTCGCGCTGGATCTCACGAGGAAGCGAGAGGTGCTGGGTCCCGTCGACCTGGAGGTTCACCAACACGTTGGTGCCGGCGGTGCCGTGCAGGACGTGGAACAGGTCCTTCGCGTCCACGGAGACGGGGATCGGCCCCACTCCGTGCCCGTACAACACGGCGGGCACACGGCCGGCCGAGCGAATTTTGCGCGCCGCACCCTTGCCGCTCCCCTGCCGCTTCTCCGCCTTGAGCTTCAGCTCCATGCGCTCCGTCCGTCCTCGCGCGGCCGGCGCTTCGCGCCCGCCTCAGCAGCGAATCGTACCAACGGCCAGGCTGATTCGACCCGAACCTTAGAGCTGGTTCTCGCCGCGGAAGATCTCGGAAACCGAGGTGTCCTCAAACACGGCCCGGAGCGCGCTGGCGATGAGGGGAGCGATCGACAGCACCCGCAACTTGGCGAACTGCTTCTCCTCGGGGATCGGAACGGTGTTGGTGAGCACCACGCCACTGATCGGAGCCTCCTCCAGCAGCTGCACCGCCTTGCCCGACAGGACCCCGTGGGTTGCCGCGGCGTAGATGGGGCCGGCGCCCTGCTGGGCCAGGGCCTCTGCTCCCTTGGCGACCGTGCCTCCAGTGTCGATCATGTCGTCGACCAGGATGCACGGTCGGCCGTCGACCTCACCGACGACCGTCATCTCCTCGATCTTGTGTGCCTCCCGACGGGACCGCCGCTTGTACAGGAATGCGAGGTCCGCATGGAGGTGCTCCCTGAGCCGTTCCGCCGTTCGGATCCGGCCGGCGTCGGGAGCCACCACGACCACGTCCTCGTCGTGCAGGCCGAGCTCACCCGACAGGTAGTCAGACAGGATGGGGAGCGCCGTCAGGTGGTCGAACGGGAAGTCGAAGTAACCCTGTGTCTGGCCGCTGTGCAGGTCCACCGAGACAACCCGCTGGGCACCGGCCACCGTGAGGAGGTCGGCCACGAGCTTCGCCGAGATCGGTTCTCGAGCCAACCCCTTCTTGTCCTGGCGCGAGTACCCGTAGTACGGGATCACCGCAGTGGTCCGCTTCGCGGACGCTCGCTTCATGGCGTCGAGCATGATCAGTTGTTCCATGATCGATTCGTTCACGGGGTCGGCGTGGGTCTGGATCACGAACACGTCTGCGCCCCGTACGCTCTCCTCGGACCGAAAATAGATCTCGCCGGAGGCGAAGCGGGAGATCTTGCACGGAGAGAGCTGGAGGCCGAGATGCCCGGCGATCTCCCCGGCCAGCGCGGGGTGGGCACCCCCCGAGAACAACATCATCTTCTTCGTGGTGACGGTCTCCACGGCTCCCCCTTACCGCTTCCCCTTTGCCTTCGAACCTGCACGCCCGCCGGACCCACCCGTGTCCCCGGCCGCCGCTTCGGCGTCCTTGCGCTTTCGATAACCCTTCACCACGCGCTGCTCGGCGCGCTCGACGGCCAGCGCACCGGCAGGAACGTCCTTGGTGATCGTCGATCCGGCCCCCGTGACCGCGCCCTTCCCCACTCGGACCGGCGCCACGAGCATCGTATCGGACCCGATCCGCACGTCGTCATCGATCACCGTCCGATGCTTCCCGTACCCGTCGTAGTTGACTGTGACGGTCCCTGCGCCGATGTTCGTGCCCTTGCCGATCCGAGCGTCGCCCACGTACGACAGGTGCGGGACCTTGGATCCCGTGCCCACCTCCGAGGCCTTGATCTCGACGAAGCTGCCGGCCTTGGCGCCCTCGCGCAGGACGGTCCCCGGGCGGACGTGGGCGTAGGGGCCGACGCTGACCCGCCGCCCGACCCTCGATCCCCGCACGACCGAGAACTGAACCGCGGCCCCGTCCTCGATGCGCGAGTCGACGATCCGCGTGGCCGGCCCGATCTCGGCGCCCGATCCGATCCGTGTGTTCCCTTCGAGGAACGTCAGGGGGTGCAGGACCGTATCGACCCCGATCCGTACGTCCACGTCGATGAACGTCGTGTCCGGATCGAGCATCGTGACCCCGTTCGCCATGTGCCGAGTGTTGATCCGATCGCGCATGATCCGATCCAGCGAGGCCAGGGTCTCACGAGAGTTCACCCCGGCCCACGCTTCGAAATCACCCTTCACGGCTGAGACGCGCTCGCCCTTGTCCATCAGGATCCTCAGCACGTCGGGGAGGTAGTACTCGTGCTGGCGATTGTCCCTTCCCACGAGCGGCAGGGCTCGATACAAGTCATTTCTGCGGAACACGTAGACGAGCGTGGACATCTCGCGGACGGCACGTTGCGCGGGCGTGAGGTCGGCTTCCTCCACGATGCCGATCAGCCGGGCACCATCGCGGATGACCCGCCCGTATCCGCCCGGGCTGTCGACTTCGGTCGTAAGGATCGAGGCGGCGGCCTTCGTTCGACGGTGCACGCCGAGGAGTCGTCTGACGTGGCGTCCCTCGACCAAGGGGTCGTCGCCCGCCAACACCAGGACCTCGGCCACTCGACCCATGGCTTCCTCGGCCGATCCCACCGCGTGGCCCGTCCCGAGCTGCTCGGCCTGACGGACGAAGTTCGGCTCGGGGTCGAGGCTCCACGACCGCACGGCTTCCTCGACCCGATCCCCTCCTTGTCCGATGACCACCACCAACCGGTTCGGTCGTGCGACCTGCGCAGCCCTCGCGACGTGCCACAGGGCAGGCCGGCCCCGCACCGGCTGCAGGACCTTCGGGAGCTTGGACTTCAACCGCTTGCCCTTGCCCGCGGCGAGCAGCACGGCGGCAAGGGATGGATCGGTGTTCTCGGGCACGGACATCCTTCGTCGGTCGAGGCCGAACCCTTTGTACCGGGGCCCGCACCATCTGACAAGGCCGCCGGTCCCGGGAGAAGTTCCGGGGGGAGGAGTCGAACCTCCATCGAGGGCTCCAAAGGCCCGCGTCTTGCCGTTAGACCACCCCGGACCGCCTATGGAATTATCGCCGACGGAGGGGGGCGACGACGCCATCCCGTTCCCACGACGCTCGGGACCGACGATCGCTCATCCGCTGAACCTCACGGCGGGCCGACGATCACGCGTGCAGAGGCCCAGCGTTCGGCCAGCGAGACCGCGTGGGGTTCGTCGCGAGCCAGCCCCACGATCGACGATCCGCTTCCGCTCATCACGGCGCCCAGCGCTCCCGCACGAAGCAGCGCGTCCTTGGCCTCGGCCAGGTCCGGATGGCGGGTGAAGACCGGCGGCTCCAGGTCGTTGAACAACAACGGCCCCAACGCTTCGGGATCACCCTTCGTCGCAGCCACCAGGAGCGGGGCCGGCTCGGGGCCCGATCGGGCCCGGTCGTCGTCCCACCAGCGATACGCGTCGGGCGAGCGGACGCCATAGTCGAACGACAACAGGACCCACCACATCCGCTCCACGGTGGCGGGATCGATGACGTCACCTCGCCCATGTACGAGCACCGGGCCGCCGGCCAACATGGCCGGAACGTCGGACCCGACCCGTGCGCCGATGTCGGTGAGCGCTTCCATGTCCAGCGGACACCCCCACAGCTTGTTCAGCGCCCTCAGGGTGGCGGCCGCGTCGCTGCTCCCGCCGCCGAGCCCGGCCGCCACGGGGATCTCCTTCTCGATCTCCACCTCTGCTCCGCTCGCGTCCTCGCATTCATCGGCAAGGGAAAGCGCGGCTACCAACGCGAGGTTCAAGCCGCCGGCGGGGACCGTACGAGAGACGTTGTCGACGGCCTTCATGGACACGCGCAACTCGTCGGCGGGTCGGACAGTGATCCGGTCCGCCAGGGAGACCGGCACGACGAGGCTCTCGATGTCGTGGTAGCCGTCCTCCCGAGCTCCAAGGACGCGGAGGAACACGTTGATCTTGGCGTTCGCCCGGCGAGTGACGACGGGGCCCTGGGTCATCGGAGAACTCCCTCGCGCCGAAGCGCCTGCGCGATCCGGGCGAACTCCGGGAGTCCCAGCCGCTCGGCCCGAACGCCGGGCTCCACACCGCTGTCGGAAAGGACCCGGGCGGCCGACCGTGCGTCGAGGCCCAAGCGTCGTAGGGCGTTGCCCATCGTCTTCCGCCGCTCCGCGAACCCCTCGTCGATCACTCGGAAGAGCGCGGCCGGGTCGGCGTCGACCGGCGGGAGGCGAGGGGTGAGACGTACCGTCACGGACTCGACCTTGGGCCGAGGCCAGAAGACGTCGGCAGGGATCCTCCGGACGAGTTCGGCACGGGCCCGGTACGCGACCCGAGCGCTGGCGGCGCCGTAGGCATCCTCACCCGGTCGGGCCGTGAGGCGTTCGCCCACCTCGCGCTGCACCATCACCAGGTACCCGGTGATCCGCGGCCCACGGTCCAGCATGTCCACGAGCAGCGGCACCGCGACGTTGTATGGAAGGTTCGAGACCATCGTCCACTCGCCGGCCGGGAGCGCGTCGTCCCAGTCCATCTTGAGCGCATCCCCCACCTCGAGTCGAACCAGGGGGTACTGGGCCAGGACCTCCCGCAACGCGGGGACGAGCGCCCGGTCGATCTCCACCGCCAGCACGTGCGCGCCCGCCCCCGCCAGGGCGACGGTGAGCGAGCCGAAGCCCGGACCGATCTCCAGGACCCGATCGCCTTCCGCGACCCCCGCGTCCGCCACGATGGCCCTGGCCAGATTGGGGTCGGCCAGAAAGCTCTGGCCCAATGCCTTGGACGGATGGATCCCGTGGCGCGACGCGAGGTCCTTGAGGGCCGTGCGGCCCAGCCCGGAGCTACCAGGTGAGGCGGACGTCCATGACCCCTTGCCCGAGCGGCGCGAGGGCCGCGAAGGCTTCATCGGAAAGGTCGATGATCCGTCCGCCAAAGGGTCCACGATCGTTGATTACCACGTCGATGCTTTCGCCGGTGGCAAGTTCGGTCACCGTGACCACTGTCCCGAACGGGAGCCAGGGGTGGGCCGCGGTGAAACCGGAACCGGGTGCGAATCCGTACCAGGACGCCTCGCCCGTCTCCGAGCCGAGAACCACCGGGGCGGTCCGCCCGACGACACGGATCGAGGGAACGGCAGTCTGAAGCACCGTGCGATCGAGGACGGTCCTTCGCGCAACTCGTCCGTCCACCACCGTGACCCGGTAGGTCACGAGCATCCGGCCGGTCGATCCGGACTGCGTGATCTTCTCGGTTCCGGGAATCAGGCTGGCCGAGTAACGGGTCAGGGTATGGGACGGGATCGAAACCACGATGCGTTTCGTCCGGACGTCGATGTCAACGAACCGGACCGATGCCCCGTCGAAGAGGGGGGTCCTGGGTGGCGGAAGGACGCGATCGCTCCCGTCGGGCTCGATCCCCATGGCCGAGAGGAGCTCCCGGACCGTGGCCGCATTCGTGAGCACGTCGTGTACCTTCCCTTCCACGACGACCCGAGCGTCCACGATCCGGGACGGCCCGACCGGTTCTCCCGCGGAGAACCACTTCTCGGTGTGCTGGACGGCCAACTTCACCGCCGGTCCAGTCACCCCATCCACCACCCAGACCCCCACACCTGAGGCGGCCTTCCGCAGGCCGCTCGTATCCACCACCACCGTCATGCCGTCGGCGAGGGGGGTCGCCGCCGGCGGGGCCACGGAGCTCTGCACGTTCATGACGATGCCTCGCGCGTTGAGGAGCTGTCCCACGTTCGCGCTCAGGGTCCGAACCGCCTGCGGGCGCCCGTCCACGACGAGGGTCACGTTCTTCTCGAGAGCCAGATAAAGGGAGCCCACGACGAGGACAGCGACGATCAGCGCGACGTTCCCCGTCGCCCTGCGGATCCGCAATCGCCGGACCCGAGTGGGCCTCACGTACATCCTTCCCCCCAACTACAAGAAGGCCTCGGGGGGAACGCCGGCGATCAGCCGGGCCGAAGCCTCCATGAGCACTGGCGGCACGCTATCAACCCTCAACCCTCACTGCAAACTTGAAAGCGAACGTGTGTTCGAGGGCATAGCGCCTCGAAATCAGTTATCCAAGTCGGTGGAAAACCGTTCGCGCGTTCGCCGACGTCGCGTCGCGAACCGATTCGAACGACATGTTGCGAACGTTGGCGATCTCTCTGATCACTTCGACGACGTTTGCCGGCGAGTTGTCGCGGCCCCGGATCGACTGCGGAGCCAGGAAGGGGCTGTCGGTCTCGACCAGAAGTTGATCGATCGGTGTGACCGCCGCGGCTTCTCGAAGATGTCCGTTCTTCGGATACGTCAGGTTACCGGCGAATGCCAGCAGCCACCCTCGGGCCGCGCACTCCTCGGCGATCGATGCATCACCGCTGAAGCAGTGGAGGACCACCTGTTCGGCCGAGCCCTCGTCCAGAAGCCGGAGCGCGGCGGGCCATGCATCCCGGATGTGGACAACGAGTGGAAGACCGGTCTCAAGGCTCAAGGAGATGTGGAGAGCGAACGCCCGCTCCTGATCCTCTCTCGGCGATCGCATCCGATAGAAGTCGAGTCCGCATTCGCCCACGGCCACGACCCGGGGCAAGGCCACCATCTTCGCGATCTCGTCGAACGCCTCGTCGTCCAACTCCGACGCGGTGTGGGGATGCATCCCGGCCGTGGCGAACACTTCCGGAAGAGTCTGGGCGAGATCGATCGAGCGACGGCTCGTCCGGGGGTCGATGCCGGCGCACACCAACCTGTCCACGCCCGCCTGCCGCGAAGCCGCCACGACCGCAGCCGGTTCCTCTTCCATCAGGAACAGGTGGCAATGGGTGTCGACCGCGCCGTCCTGTGAGGCCTGGGGATCGGAGGGAGCCATGGGCGGCCAACGATACCGGCTCTCGACCTCGGCTCGACAGGCGACCCGGCAGGCAACGAGCCGCGACGAACGAGTATCCACCCGGAGTCGAGGGACGGAGTCTCACGTGAAACGCCCGGGCGAAAACCCTCACCTAGGAGTCGAGGCGGGGGAAGAGAGGTTCGCCCTTCGTGGTCCTGGTGCCGGGAACCAGGCCACCCCACTCCGCGGCTTCGGGGATCCGCTGATTCGCGAGCGGCTCGGAAATCCCCAATTGAATCCACAGCCTGTCGGCGGCGCCGGGCATGACCGGTGACAGGAGGAGCGCCAAGATCCGAAGGATCTCGGCCGCCGCGTACAGCACCCCCCTGAGTTCATCTGTACTCGAGGGTTCCTTGGCCAGGCGCCAAGGGGCACGTTCCACCAGGTACTGATTGGCCCGGCTCACGAGCTCCCACACGGCTGCCACCGCAGGGGTCAAGTCAACGTCGAGCATGAGGCTGTCGTACCGGCCGGTGACGTCCTTGACCAAGGCGGGCAGGTCACCTTCATACCCGGAGGAGGGAGCCTCGGGGACCATGCCATCGAAGTAGGACTCCAGCATCGCCAGGACCCGGCTGGCCAGGTTCCCCAGTCCGTTCGCCAGGTCGGCGTGGTAGCGGTCGCTCATGGATTCCAACGAGAAGCTCCCGTCCTGGCCGAACTGGATCTCCCGGATGAAGTAGTACCGGTAGGCGTCGACCCCGAACCTATCGACGAGTTCGAAGGGATGGATCCCCGTGGCGTTGGTCTTGGACATCTTCTTGCCTCCGACCGTCAGGAACCCGTGGGCCCAGACCTGATTCGGGGGCTGGATGTCCGCGGCCATCAACATGGCCGGCCAGTAGATCGCGTGCTGGCGGAGGATGTCCTTCCCGATCATGTGGATGTTCGCCGGCCACACGCGCGCGAACCGCTCGGGGTCCGAGCCGTACCCTGCGGCCGTGATGTAGTTGGTCAGGGCATCGAACCAGACGTAGTTGACGTGCGCCGGATCCCAGGGAAGCGGGATGCCCCACTGGAACGACGTCCGGCTGATGGAGAAGTCCTGAAGCCCGCCGCGGATCACCGACAGGACCTCGTTGCGCCTGACCTCCGGCTGCACCGCTTCAGGACGCGCTTCGTAGTGTCGGAGCAGCCGGTCGGCGTACGCCGAGAGGCGGAAGAAGTAGTTCTCCTCCCGCATGGCCTCGACCGGGATGCCGTGGATCGGGCACCTGCCGTCGACGAGCTGGTCCTCCGTGTAGTACAGCTCGCACGACACGCAGTACAGCCCCTCATAGGCGCCGAGGTAGATGTCGTCCCGGCCGTTGTCGTGCACGGCCTGGAGGAGGTCCTTGACCGCCTGCTCGTGCCGGGGCTCGGTGGTCCGGATGTAGTCGTCGTAGCCGATGTCGAGCCTGGCCCACACCTCACGCCACCGGGGCTCCATCGAGTCCACCCACTCCTTCGGGCTCATCCCAGCAGCCTCCGCCGCCCGCTGAAGCTTCAGCCCGTGTTCGTCGGTGCCGGTGAGGTGGAAGACCTCCTCCCCCCGGAGGCGGTGATACCTGGCGATGATGTCGGTGGCCACCGCGTCGTAGGCGTGGCCGATGTGCGGCACGTCGTTCGGGTAGTAGATCGGCGTGGTGATGTAAAAGACGTCTCGGCCCATGGTCGGGCCATTCTAGGGGTCAGGTGCTCGGAGAGCTTCCCTCGCCACCGTCTGCCTCCAGCAGCGACTCGTAGATCGCATTGGCGGAGGCTCCCCGATTTCGCGCCACCTCCGAGGCGGCGTCGCGCTTTCGCATCCCAGCCTGAACGAGGGCCCGAGCCTCCCCCACCAACTCTTCCTGGTCGAGGACGTGCGGACGATGACTCCCCTCGAGCACCACGACGAGCTCGCCCTTCAGCTCGAGGTCCGGCAGGCGAGCGAGGAGCTCCGTCGTCCGACCTCTGATGACCTCCTCGTGTAGCTTGGTCAGCTCCCGGGCGATGGCCACCTGACGGTTCCCCAGCTCGACCAGGACGTCACGGAGCAGGGTGGCCAGTCGATGAGGCGACTCGAACAGCACGACGGTTCGTCGGTCGTGGGCCAGGCCTCGCAGGCGAATCCGCCGGTCACCCACCCGGCGGGGAAGGAATCCCTCGAACACGAACCGGTCGGTGGGGAGCCCGGAGACCACCAGGGCCGACAGGATCGCCGATGGGCCCGGGACCACGCGGACCTCGATCCCCGCATCCACCGACGCTCGCACCAGCAGGTAACCCGGATCGGAGAGTCCCGGCATGCCAGCATCGGAGACCAGGGCCACGTCGGAGCCGGAGCGCAGCTCCCTGAGCAGCTCGTGGGTCCGCCGATCCTCGTTCCCCTGGAACAGCGAGACCATCCTGCCCTGGATGCCGAAGTGGGCCAGGAGCCGTCCGGTCCGCCGCGTGTCCTCCGCGGCGATCACGGTGACCCTGGCGAGCGTCTCGCGGGCCCGGTCGGTCATGTCCCCGAAGTTCCCGATCGGCGTGCCGACCACGTAGAGGATCCCGCTCATCGATCGATGTTGCCACGGTTCCGCGCCGACCGAGAACTGCCGGAGTCCTCGGATCCGCCGATGCAAGTACAGTGGCGACCCATGTCCACGCCGGCGGACAAGGATTACTCGGGAACGCCGCTGCCTCGGAAACTCGGCATCAGGGATGGCTCGCGGGTCCTGCTGGTCTCTCCTCCTCCCGGCTTCGCCCTCGATCCCTTGCCGCCTGGCGCGGAGGTGCTCGGCCGCCTCGACGGCGGGACCCTCGACGTCGTCGTGCTGTTCGCGACCAGCCGACGTGAGCTCGAGCGGAGCGTGGCCGCCCTGGCCCGATCGCTCGATCCAGCCGGGAGGCTCTGGCTGGCCTGGCCCAAGAAGGCCGCAAGGGTCGAGACCGATCTCACATTCGACATCGTGCAGGAGGCGGGGATTGCCGCCGGGCTCGTGGACAACAAGTCGGCATCGCTCGATCACGTGTTCCAAGGTGTCCAGTTCGTGTACCGATTGAAGGACCGCCCGGGCGGCCGGCGCTGAGCTCGCGATCACGGGGCCTTTCGTACCATCACCCCGTGCAGACCCCCGCCACCATGACCGAGCCTCCGGCTCCCCAGCCGGCGCGGCCTTTCGGTCTGGAAGTGGTTCGCCGGTTCATCAACAGGCCTGCCGTGGCGGTGGTGGCGGTGGGCCTGATCGCCGGGATCCTCCGGTTCGCCAACCTCGGGGCGCCATCGACCCGGGTGTTCGACGAGACCTACTACTCGAAGTCGGCCTGCATCTACCTCGGCTACTCCAACGCGCGTTGCGACACGACAAGTAGCGACGAGCAGTACTGGAGGACTGACAAGAATGACACGGGGGCATGGGTGCATCCCCCCCTCGGGAAGTGGGCCATCGCCCTGGGCGAGCTCGCCTTCGGCACCGATGCCTTCGGATGGCGAGTGTCGTCGGCGGCCTTCGGAACAGCCACCGTGATCGTGCTGGCGCTGATGGTGCACCTGCTGTTCGCCAGTCCACTGTGGACGTTCACCGGGGGACTCCTCCTGGCAACGGAGAACCTCAGCTTCGTCCAGTCACGGGTGGCGATGCTCGATGTCTTCGTGGGATTCTGGATCGCGCTGGGGTTCCTGTTCCTCCTGCTGGACCGACGATGGATCGAGCGACGAGGTCCCCCGAGGTCCGCGCCGACCCGCTTGGAGCCCGGGACCCCACGACCACCAGACCTCCCCGAACCGCCGACCGCCGACGTACGCGTGCCCTCTCCATTGTTCCGCCCGTGGCGGGTCGCCTCGGGCATCGCATTCGGTGCCGCCGTCGCAACGAAGTGGTCGGGGGTCACCGGCATCGTCGGCGCCCTCGCGCTATCGGTCATGTGGGAGGTGGCGCGACGCAAACGAGCAGGCGTGCGCGAACCCATCTGGCGGGCGATCCAATGGGAATCGTTCCCCATCGCGGTGTCCTTCCTGGTGGTGCCGGCGGTGGTATACGTCGCGTCGTATCTGGGGTGGTTCATCCACTTCGGGTTGCACGTCGGAGATTGGTTGCGCCTGCAGGGAGCGATGATCGACTACCACGAGCATCTGCGATCGACCGATCCCGAAACGCACAAGCCGATCCACCCCTACCTCGCTCAGGGATGGAAGTGGATCCTGCTGTGGCGTCCGGTCCTGTACTACGCGCGGTACAGCGATGACGTCCGTCGGGTTATCTACGCGAACGGCAATCCCGCAATCTTCTGGGGGAGTCTCCTGGCGATCCCGTACGTCGCCTACGCGTGGTGGCTGAAGCGGGACTGGGTTGCCGGCTTCGTCGTTGTCACGGTCGCCGCCCTCTACGTGCCCTGGTTCCTGGTGATGCGGCCGCAGTTCTTCTTCTACGCCACGCCGATCGTTCCGTTCTTCGTTCTTGCATGCGTCTATGCGCTTCGGGACTTGTCGGAGGCACACATCGCCGGCTCTCGATCACGTCCGTGGCTCCCGCTCGCCGTCGGGTTCGTCGTCGTTTCCGTGGGTCTGTTCGCCTGGTTCTGGCCCGTCCTCACCGCTCACCCACTCTCCGGTGACGCCTACTCACTTCGGGCATGGTTCCCCAGCTGGACGTGACGTGACCACCGGTCAGTCCTTCGCGCGCGGGCCCGCCACGAGGCGGGGCTAGGATCCGCGCCAAATGTCTCCGACGTCGACGCACACGTT
>JBKPDU010000017.1:0-4624 GCA_046728055.1 Actinomycetota bacterium
CACCCCACGCCAGCTCTGAGCCAGTGCGACGTACGCCTCGTCGACCTGCCGTTCGCCGGCCTCCCCGCGTAACTGCTCCACGCACTCCAGGAGCCGGGCGAGGCCGTTGGCCTCGAACAGGTTCCCCTGACCCTGTGAGCCGCCGGAGACGTTCACCGGGAGGTCACCGTCCGGATCGAGCGCGCCTTCCGTCACCATGTCGGCCAGCTCGCCCGCCGTTCCCAACCCGAGGGCCTCGAGGTGCTGGAGCTCCTTGAACGCGAAGACGTCGTCGACCTCGGCGAGATCGATCTCCTCCTTCGGATCCTCCACGCCCGCCATCGCGTACGCTCGCTCCGCCGCTCGCGCGACGAACTCCGCCTCTCCCCACGATCGGCTCTCGAGCGTGGGGCTCCCGGAGGACCACCCTGCGCCCAGCGCCCAGACCGGGGCCTCGGTGAGGTCGCCGGCCCGCTCGTCCGCGGCGAGCACCACCACGACGCAGCCGTCCGCCCTCCCCGCCACCTCGAGCTCCCGGAGGGGCCAGTACACGGGACCGGAGTCCTCGACATCCTCGGCCATGACGTCAGCGGGATACGCGGCCCTGGGGTTGTCGAGCGCATTCGCCCTGTTCTTCGCGGCGACCATGGCGCAGTGGTCCTCGGTGAGCCCCGTCCGTTCGAGGAACGCGTTCATGTCGAGGGCGGCGACGGCCAGCGCGGGAACGCCGAGCGGTCGGTTGAACACCGGATCCATGGCGAACTGCTCGATCCCGCCGAGGGTGAGGACGTCGGAGACCTTGCTGTGGGCCTCGACGGCCACCACCCGGGCGGCCCCCGAGCGGATCAGCATGAGCGCGGTGGCCACCCCGAACAGCCCGTCGGCGGCCACCGTCTGGACGGGCCGCTGCACCGCCCCGAGCTGGTCGGGCACGTACTCGTCGAAAATGCTCGTGCCCTCGAGGTAGTCCTCGGAGCAGCAGACGAACGAGTCGACGTCGGCTCGCGGATCGACCTGCGCGTCGGCGTAGGCTCGCTGCGCCGCCTCGAACATCAGCTCCTTGTAGGAGAGTCCGGCGGTGATCGGGGCGAACCCCGCATGCCCGATGCCGACGACCGCGACCCTTGGTTCCACGCCCCGGTTATACCCCGCCCGCGACGACGCGTTCAGCCGCCCAGGATCCTGCGCTTCTGGGCCTGGAACTCCTGCTCCGTGAGGACGCCACGGGCCCGAAGGTCTGCCAGGCGTTCGAGCTCGGAGGTGGCCGACGGCGCCGTGGTCCCCGTCGTGCGCCCGTGGAACATGCGCTGCTGGTTCCGCTCGCCTTGTTGGTAGATGGTCTTCTGGACTTCCTCGGGGTCGCGGATGTCCTCGAACACCTGGCGGCCTCGCTCGCCTGCCGACTCGATGATGAGGTCACCCGCCCCGATCACGCGCTCGAAGATCCCCTGGTGGAACCGGACATCGTTCATGGCCTCGAGCGGGATCTCCATCGAGGACTTCGCGATCCAACCCTGTCGGTGGATCACCCGGTCCGAGGTCACGACGAAGTGGGACGTGAGGTACCGGACGGTGTCGCGGACCGGCCAGAGGATGAACGCGATGACGCCGGCCACGATCAGCGTCCAGAACAGGACGTCATGGCCGGCCTCGGGGAGCCGCGGGAGCGCGAAGGCCCACGCCGCGGCGATCACGATCGTGACGGTGATCGCTCGCACCAGCGCGATCGGGTGGGGACGAAGATCGAGGACCAGCTCCTCGCCCTCGATGAGCAGCCGTCGTGGGAAGGCCACGGCCGGACCGTATCCTCCCCTCTTACCGGGAGCAACTGATCCTCATCCCCACGCGCCGAGGCCGACGTGTTCGACGTCGCCCGAGCTCACCACTTCCAGACCCTGGCGGGTTCGCATCACCAGCCTCCCGGAATCGTCGACATCGACCGCCTCGCCTTCCGTCACGACGCCGGCGATGGTGGTCACGCGAACCCGCGTGCCGATCGTCGCGCACACCCTTCGGTACGCGGACACGGTCGCTCCCGGGAATGCGGGGTGGCCGGGTTCGTAGCGCTCGGCGAAGGCGACGAGGAAGGACCCGAGCATGTCGGCTGGCTCGACGTCGCCGATGGCGGCGGCGCCGGCGACGGCCGGCGCCGCCGCCAGGTTCACCCCGACACCCAGGAGAACGTGCTCGATCGCAACACCACGGAGGGTCGACTCGGCGATGATCCCGCCTGCCTTCCCCTCCTCCACCATCAGATCGTTCGGCCATTTGCACCGGGCCTCAACCCGCGCGGCTTCCCGGCACGCCACGGTCAGGGCCCAACCGGCGAGGAGCGAGATGAGCCCACCACGCTCGGGCGGAAGGTCCGGACGCAGCACCATGGAGAACATGAGCACCCGGCCGGGCTCGTCGACCCACTGCCGATCCAGGCGACCGCGGCCCTCGGTCTGGTGCGCCGCCGCGACCAGGGTCCATTCCGGGGCCCCCGCCTCCGCGAGCGACCGGGCGGTGAGCTGGGTCGAGCGGGTAACCTCGTCGAACCGGACGGGGGCCTGGGCCCCGATCCGTTCGAGCGCCTGGGTCAGCGCGAGTTCGGACAACGGCAAAGGTTTGACTCCGGTCCGGGTGCAGACGATTATCGCGAGCCGGAGCGGCGCGTGCCGAAGACCAGGATCCTCATCGCCAACCGCGGAGAGATCGCCGTCCGGATCATTCGGACGCTCCGCGAACTCGGACTGGAATCCGTGGCGGTCTACTCCGACGCCGACCGCGATGCGCTCCACGTCGAGATGGCCGACCGGGCCTACCGGATCGGGACGTCGCTGCCATCGGACTCGTACCTGTCGATCGGCGCGATCCTCGATGCCGCAAGGAGAGCCAGGGCCACCGCCATCCACCCCGGCTACGGCTTCCTCTCGGAGAATGGCCACTTCGCTCGAGCCGTCGAGGAGTCCGGGTTCACCTTCATCGGCCCGCCCCCGGAGGCCATCGAGATGATGGGCGACAAGTCAGCCGCCCGTCAGGCGGCGGAGCGGGTCGGGGTTCCCATCGTCCCCGGCACCCTCGAGCCCGTGAGCATGAAGCGAGCGCCGGCCGAGGCGGATCGGATCGGCTACCCCCTGTTGGTGAAGGCCGCGTTCGGCGGGGGCGGGCGAGGGATGCACGTGATCCGGTCCGCCCAGGACATCGCACCCGCGCTCAAGCGGGCGGCGCGGGAAGCGGAGGCGTACTTCGGACGACCAGACCTCTTCCTGGAGCGCTACGTCGACCGGGCCCACCACGTCGAGGCCCAGATCGTGGCGGATCAGCGGGGCAACGCGTTCTTCCTCGGCGAGCGCGACTGCTCGGTGCAGCGCCGGCACCAGAAGCTGATGGAGGAGTCGCCGTCCCCGGTGGTCGACGAGGACCTCCGGACCCGGATGGGGCAGGCCGCCCTGGCATTGGCGAAGGAGGCCGGCTACACGAACGCCGGGACCGTCGAGTTCATCGTCGACGAGGAGGGCAGCTTTTACTTCCTGGAGATGAACACGCGCCTCCAGGTGGAACACACCGTGACCGAGATGACGACCGGGCTGGACCTGGTGGCGTACCAGATCGCGGTGGCCCAGGGGGAGCGGATCGACCTGTCCGGGGCTCACCCCCAGGGCCACGCCATCCAGTGCCGGATCAACGCCGAGGACCCATCGCGCAACTTCCTGCCCGGCCCGGGACGGATCACCGCCTACCGAGAGCCGGCCGGTCCGTTCGTCCGTGTCGATTCGGGGGTTCGAGAGGGTCGCCAGGTGCCGGCGGATTACGACTCGATGTTCGCCAAGCTCGTCGTGTCCGGCGAGGACCGTGAGCACGCCCGTCGGCGGATGCTCCGCGCCCTGGACGAGTTCCGGGTCGAGGGGGTGCCCACCACGATCCCGCTCCACCAGTGGGTGCTGGAGACGCAGGAGTTCCGCGGCGGAACGCACACGACCACGTGGCTGGAACGCGCGCTGAGGGACGCGGTGCTGCCGGGAACGGCACCCGCTCCGCCGGCCACCGAACCGAGGCAGGCCGTGCCGGCCGAACTGATCGTCGAGCTCGACGGGCGGCGGGTCCCAGTGCGGATCTTCGACCATCGCCGCGACACCGCGCCCAAGACCCCTTCTCGCCACGAGGCCCACCACGGACCGGGCGTGCACAGTGTCATCGCGGCGCCGATGCAGGGAACGATCCTGCGCGTATTGGTGGAGGCGGAGCAGGAGATCGAAGCCGGGGACGTCATCTGCATCCTGGAGGCCATGAAGATGGAGAACGCCATCCCTGCGCCCCGTGACGGGGTCGTCTCGGACCTTCCCATCGAGGCCGGCCAGGTGGTCCAGCCCGGAGACACCCTGGCCGTGATCGATTAGCTGCGGGCGGGCGGGGGCCCCCACGCGTCGCGGCCGGTCACTCTGAATCCGCTGTCCTTCACCCGGTACGCCCGGTTCACCGAGACCAGCAGGGCCGTCATGGTCTCGACGATCCGGGCCATCGTCAGGTCTCCGGCGTCCACCCACCGCAAGCCGGGGATATGCTCGACCAGTCCTCCCAGGACCGATTTCGCTTCTGGATCCTTGCCGCACACGAAGACGTCGCTCTCCAGGTCGTGGTCGAGGTCCCGAAGCGCGTCTCC
>JBKPDU010000018.1:0-50420 GCA_046728055.1 Actinomycetota bacterium
CCTTTACATGAACCACGAGTTCACGCAGTCAACGATCTCCCAGCCGGTCGTGGGTGGGCCGGAGTATCGAGGCGCCTACGTCTCGAAATGGATTCTGGACGCCAACGGGAACCCAATCTCCGGCGAGCGCGCCTTCGACACGGTGTGGAATGAGAACACGCTAGTCGGTCCCGCGGCGGAGGTCGGCAACACAACCCCCGCGTTCGCCCGGTTCTGCTCCGGATACCTGGCCGGGCCCAAGAACGGCTTCGACCAGCACATCTATCTCACGAACGAGGAGGAGCTCAGCCCGAACACCTTCGACGGGATTGGTGGCTTGTCCGTCGCCATCTTCGACAACGAGGCCCACACGCTCCCGAATCTCGGCCGCTACTCCAAGGAGAACACCGTCGTCCAGCCAACGCCTGGCGCACGGACGGTGATCTTCTCGACCGAGGACGGCCCGGCGACGCTGGACAACCAGCTGTACATGTACGTCGGGACGAAGGATCCCTCCTCGAGCTCAGTGTTGGGACGAAACGGCCTGGACGACGGCAAGCTCTATGTCTTCCGTTCGCTCGACCCAGATCGAAGCAGTGAGCGGACGTTCGTCACGGGGTCGGTGAGCGGCAAATGGATCGAGATCCCGGGCGCGGATGCCATGACGGACGTGCAACTGGAAGCGGCGAGCGACGCAGCGAACGCCATGACCTTCGTCCGTCCGGAGGATGGCGCCTTCAACCCGAACAATCCGAACGAGTTCTTCTTCGTCACGACGGGTTCCTCGAGCGGCGCAGACAACGGGGTGAACGAGCTCGGACGGTTGTACTCGCTCCGACTCAATCCCGTCGATCCGATCCGGCCGGCGACACTAAGGATCGTCTACAACGCCGACCTCGTCGTGGCCGCCGGGGGCGACATCGCCATCAGCCCCGACAATATCGACGCGAGCGGCCGGTACCTGATGATCAACGAGGACGGCACCACGGAGAGCCGCCTGGTGATGGCCGCGAAGGGCCGCGACGGATCGGTCTGGCGATTCGACCTGACCGGTCGGGTCAGCGGGCTGGGCGTCGACGTCTCGACCGCGACGCGGATCGCGCAGCTCGACCCGCCCGGTCGCGACGGCACCCCCGTCGGCCCGGGGGTCTGGGAAACGAGCGGCATCATCGACACGTCGCTGCTCTTCGGAGCGAACAGTTGGCTCTCCGACGTCCAGGCGCATCCGCCCACGACAGCGCCTTCGGCGGGGACCGTGGAGGACGGCCAGCTGTTCCTGCTGACGCCGGCTTGAGGAGGAGCCCAAGGACGCAGGCCTGAGGGGTCGCTCCGCCACGTCGATGCTCGAGAGTGCTCGGCCTGCTCTCGCTAGAGCAGGCCGAGCTCGGTTCCCACCCGCCGGAATGCCTCCAGGGCCTCCTTGAGGTCCTCCTCCGAGTGGTCCGCGGTCACGATCGTGCGGACCCTGGCCCGACCCTTGGCCACCGTCGGAAAGACGATGGCCGGTGTGAACACTCCATCATCGAACAGCCGTCTCGCGAACTCCTGTGTCTTCTCCTCGTCCCCGGTGATCACCGGTGTGATGGGGGTCTCGCTCTCGCCGGTGTCGAACCCCAGGGCCTCCAGCCCGTCCTTGAACAGGCTCGTGTTGGCCCACAGGCGCTCCAGGCGCTCGGGCTCCTGGGCGATGATGTCCAGAGCGGCCATGCACGCCGCGATGACCGAGGGGGGAGCGCTCGTGGAGAACAGGTAGGGGCGGCCTCGGTTCTGCAACCACTCGATCAGGTGCGTGGGCCCGGCGATGAACCCACCGAGCACCCCGATGGCCTTCGACAGCGTCCCAACCTGAACGTCCACCCGGCCGTGGAGGCCGAAGTGGTCGACGGTCCCCGCGCCCCCCGTGCCCAAGACCCCGGAGGCATGAGCGTCGTCCACCATCATGATCGCGCCGTGCTGCTCGGCCACCTGGACCAGGTCCGGGAGCGGCGCGATGTCTCCGTCCATGGAGAAGACGCCGTCGGTGATCAGCAGCTGCCGGCGGCCCGGCAACTTCGTCTGCCCGAGCAAGTCGTCGGCCGCGCCGACGTCCTTGTGGGGGAACACCTTGATCTCGGCCCGAGACAGGCGCGCACCGTCGATGATCGACGCGTGGTTCAACTGATCGGAGACGATCACGTCCTCCTTGTCCAGGATGGCCGCCACGGTTCCCGCATTCGCGTTGAACCCCGACTGGAACATCAGCGCGTCCTGCGCATGCTTGAACGCCGCGAAGCGCCGCTCCAGATCCCGATGCATCGTCATCGTGCCGGCGATCGTGCGAACCGCGCCCGTCCCCGCCCCGTGGGTCGACGCGGCGCGCGCGGCCGCCTCGTTCATCCTGGGGTGGTTGGCCAAGCCCAGGTAGTTGTTCGACGCCAGGTTGATGACCTCCCGGCCGTCGAATCGGGCTCGGGCACCCGTCGGGCCCTCGAGGACCCGTTCGTGCAGGAGCAGCCCCTGTGTTCGGAGCTCCTCCAGCCGATCTCGGAGGTAGTCCAGCGCGCCCGCCATCGGCCGCAGACGCTATCGCATTAGGCTGGGAGCAGAGCGGCCTGCGGACACGAGGTGACGACGTGACCTCAATCGAGGTGGACGGCTTTCTCGCGGACTCGGTCGTCACGTCCGAGGGGAAGCTGTACGTGCAGGGAGCGGGATGGAACCGGATCTCCGCTTCGTCGTTCCCGGTGGTGCACGATCGGATCGGGATCGGGCTGCTCTTCCGATTCGAGGCCGATGGAGGGACGCAGCCTCATCGGTTCGAGCTCCGACTCGAGGACTCGAACGGGAACCAGATGCCGTTCGGTGACGCGCCTCCCGGCTCGCAGTCACCGGGCAAGATCACTCGGATCGGCGGGGCCTTGGGGGCCGGACCGGTGGCGCAGGGGGCCGAAGGGATCGTGCCGATCGCCATCAACGTGAACGGCATGACGTTCGATGGCCCGAACACGTTCCGCTTCGTCGTCTCCGTGGACGGCGTCGACATGAAGGCGCTTGCTTTCCGAGTCGAGCGATCCGCACCCCAGCGGCCACAGGTCACCGGCGGAGGCGGCTACCTCTGACGGTCAGTCGCCCGGGAACATGATGACCTTGGCCGAGTGGCCCGAGGCCGTTGTCTCGAACGCCTGCTCGAACCGGTCCATCGGCAACCGGTGCGTGATCACCGGCGTCACGTCCACCCGACCGGTCGAGAGAAGTGTCGTGGTCTGTTGCCACGTCCGGAACATCTCGCGGCCGGTGATGCCCTGGATACGCGCTTCCTTGAAGATCACCTGGTCGTTCAAGTCCAGGGTCACCGGCCGGTCGGGAAGGCCGAGGAGCGACATCCGTCCGCCGCGGGCGAGCATCCTGGTGCCCTGGTCGATCGCCGACGCGTTCCCGGACATCTCCAGCACGACCTCGGCGCCAGTCCCGTTGGTGGCCTCCAACACCACCCGGACCGGATCCTCCTCCTTCGGGTCGACCAGCACGTCGGCGCCCATCTTCGCGGCGAGCGCCCGCCGCTCGTCGTTCGGCTCGATGGCGATGACCTTCCAAGCCCCGGCGGCCCGGGCGATGGCCACGGAGAACAACCCGATCGGGCCGCAGCCGATCACGACGACCGGGTTGGTGACCAGGTCCTCGCCCCCCTCCGTACCGAACGTGGCATGCACGGCGTTTCCGAACGGCTCCATGATCGACGCCGCATCGGGATCGATCCCCTCGCCGACGATCCACGCGTTCTGGGCCGGGATCACCACGTATTCCGCGAAGGCGCCGTCGGTATCCACGCCGAGGATGCGCAGGTTCTCGCAGATGTGGGCTCGGCCGGTTCGGCACGTGGAGCAGTGCCCACAGGCGATGTGCGTCTCGGCGGCCACGAAGGCCCCCGGCTGATGGTGGTGCACCTCGGGACCCACGGCGGCGACGTGGCCCGCCAGCTCGTGCCCGAAGGTCATGGGCGTCCGGATCCGGGCCGCGGCCCACTCGTTCCAGTCGTAGATGTGCAGGTCGGTCCCGCACACCGAAGCGGCGTGGACCCGAACGAGGATCTCTCCTTCCGCCGGCTCGGGGACCGGGACCTCGACGAGCTCGGCGCCGGGGCCCGGACGGACCTTGCGAAGCGCACGCATCGTTGCGGACATCGTTTGGAGCGTACTCCAGCGTTGATCGATGCAGCCATCCGGGTGTCGCGTGTCGGTCAGTGTCCGGATCGGGGCGTGGAACGAAGTGGCCCTTCGGTGGCGTCGAAGGGCGGACGATGACCTCGAGGAAGCTTTCGACCATGAGGACCCGCCCGCTCGCCGCTTGGCTCGTCGCGCTCTCCCTGCTGGTCGCAGGGTGCGGGGGGCTGACCACGCCGGGAAGCGGAGGGATCGATCATCCGACCGGCCCGGCCGAGCTCGTTCTGCGGATGGACGTGGGTGGGGGATTCGTGGCGCCAGCGTACGAGCTGCGACGGATCCCGACGTGGTCTCTGTACGGCGACGGTCGGATCATCACCGAGGGACCGCAGATCGAGATCTATCCCGGGCCGGCCCTCCCGAGCGTCCAGGTCCAGACGGTTACCGAGGGGGGCATCCAGGCCATCCTGGAGGCGGCGGAGGCCGCGGGCCTCCTTGGACCGGATCGCACATACGGTCAGGACTGCATCGCCGACGCCCCCACCACCACCTTCACCGTTCACGCCGACGGCACCAGACACGTCATCAGCGCATACGCGCTCGGTCTGGCACCCGGTTCCTGCCCCGGCGAGGACACCGAGGCCCTGGCGAAGCTCGCCAGGTTCTCCGCCAAGCTGGGCGGCCTGGCCGAGTGGCTGCCCACCGATTCCCTCGGTGAGCAGGTTCAGTTCGAGTTCTCGAAGATGCGGGTCTATGTCCAGCCGTACACCGCATCACGAGAGCCGGGCCTCCAGCAGATCGAATTCGACTGGCCCCTCTCGGACCCGTTGCCAACGTTCGGGGAAGCCGACGCCACCCACGGCGACGTCCGGTGCGGCGTCGTCCGCGGGACCGATCTGGCGAAGCTCGTGCCCGACGCGCAGCGGGCGAACGAGCTCACTCCATGGCGAAGCGGCGGGGCCGTCTACTCGTTGATCTTCCGCCCCTTGCTCCCAGACGAACCCGCCTGCTGACGAGCGGCCCGAACGGCCACCTCCATCCGCCCCGTCCATCCCCAAACGGCGGATGACCCTTTGCCGTTCAAGCCCGCAATGCGCGTCAGCCGATAGGTAGATGCAACGTGGAGAGAAAGGCCATCCCCTGGTGAGGGCCAAACCGAACGCACCCGCCATCGCGTCGCGTTTCGCGTCGCTCGATACAGTGCGCGATCTCTTGGCGCGTCAAGAGGATCTACCTCAGGGCGCCATCCAAGCGATCCAGGCCCTCTCCGGAGAGCTTCGGCGGGCCACCGACGAGCTGGGCGAAGCCGACGCGCGCTACCGAGCCGTGGTCGAGCAGATCCCGGCCATCGTCTACACCGACGTCGTGGACGACACCATGGCCAGCACCTATGTGAGCCCACAGATCGAGGAGTTGCTCGGGATCACTCCAGAGGAGTACATCGCCGATCCGGATCTGTGGGCCAAGCTGTTGCATCCGGAGGACAAGGAGCAGGCCATCCAGACCTACCTCCATGGACGGATCGCTGGTGAGCCATTCAGCTTCGAGTACCGCCTGCTGGCCAGGGACGGACGGGTCGTGTGGTTCCGCGACAGCGCGGTGGTGGTGAACGACCGGACGGGCGCCCCCGCATTCGTCCACGGCGTGATGTTCGACATCACCGACCGGAAGAACGCGGAGGAACAGGTCGCCTTCCTGGCCTATCACGACAGCCTGACCGGCCTTCCCAACCGGACGATGTTCGAGGAGCTCCTCGATCTCGGCTTGGCCAGGGCCCGCCGTCACGACCTCTCCGTGGCCGTGCTGTGCATCGATGTCGACGACTTCAAGCTGATCAACGAGAGCCTCGGCTACGAGGCGGGCGACGCCCTGCTGCGCGCCGTCGCGGATCGTCTCCGTGAGGCGACGCGGGAGACCGACCTTGTAGCCCGGCAGGGTGGGGACGAGTTCCTGTTGCTGCTGGCCGACATCGAGGGTGGCGCTGTCCCCGGGTTCGAGGGCACGGACGCCGCGATCCTGGTGGTCGAATCGGTCGCCGCGCGAGTCCACGAGTCGCTTCGGGCGCCGTTCAACGTCGCCGGCACCGAGCTGTATGTCTCGGCGAGCATCGGCATCAGCATGTTTCCGCACGACGCCGACGATGCCGCCTCCCTCCTGAAGAACGCCGACGCCGCCATGTACCAGAGCAGGAAGACGGTTCCCGGCAGCTACCTCCTGCACTGGAGGCAGAGCGAGGAGGCGCTGGGCAAGCTGGCCCTCACGACCCGCCTCCGAAAGGCCGTGGAGAACCAGAACTGGCAGCTCCACTACCAACCGGTCGTCGAGCTGGCGGAGGGGAAGATGGTGGGCGTGGAGGCTCTCATTCGGTGGGCCGACCCCAACGGGGGCCTGATCCCTCCCGGCGAGTTCATCCCCCTGGCCGAGGAGATGGGGCTGATCGAGGCCATCGGGGACTGGGTGGTCGAGGAGCTGAGCCGGCAGGCCGCCGAATGGCGGGCGGAAGGGCTCGAGCTCGAGGTGTCCTTCAACCTCTCACCCCGGCAACTGTGGCAGCCCGAACTGACCGAGAAGATCCTCGATCAGCTCGCCGCGGCCAAGCTCGACCCCGGGAGCATCATCGTCGAGGTGACGGAGTCGGCGGCGATGGCGGACCCGGAACGGACCCTGCGGATCCTCCGGGACTTGAACGGCCGTGGCCTGCGCCTGGCCCTGGACGACTTCGGCACCGGCTACTCGTCGTTCGCCCGGCTCCGGTACATGCCCGTCGACGTGCTGAAGATCGACCGGCTGTTCATCCGGGACGTCGCCAAGGACGCCCAGGCCGCCGACATGGTTCGGGCCATCATCCAGCTGGCGAACGGCCTGGGGATGACCCCGCTCGCCGAAGGCATCGAGACCGCGGACGAATGGCGGTTCCTGGTGGACCAGGGGTGCCGCCTGGGCCAGGGGTTCTACTTCTGCCGCCCGGCCTCCGCGGAGAACATCCTGGCCCGGTACCGCCGGTCCGGGTTCAAGCTGCTCGGATCGGCCTGCTAGCAGCCCGAATCCCGTCAGCGGCGCCGTCGGGCGCGGAGCGAGGAACGCCGCCCGCGGGACGAGCCAGAGAACACGACGCGAGGCGGCGCCACGGTCATCCCCTCCTCCTCGAACTCTCGATGGAGGTCCAGGCGGGCAGCCATCCGACTGATGTCGCTCTGCTGCTCCTCCGTGACCAGGGTGATGCCCATGCCGGTCCGCCCGGCCCGGGCCGTGCGGCCCACTCGGTGCACGTAGCCCTTGTCGTCGGAGGGTGGATCGAAGTTGACCACGTGACTGATGCGCTCCAGGTCCAGGCCCCGGGCGGCAACATCGGTGGCCACGAGCACGTCGACGTTCCCCGATTCGAAGCGCTTGAGCGATCGCTGCCGGGCCGGCTGGGTCATGTCGCCGTGGAGGGCCTCGGCTCGCACGCCCTTCGCCTTCAGCTT
This sequence comes from Actinomycetota bacterium, assembly GCA_046728055.1. GTDB lineage: Bacteria > Actinomycetota > UBA4738 > UBA4738 > HRBIN12 > AC-69. Next base: position 7,586 of record JBKPDU010000018.1, read on the forward strand.
CTGAACCAGGCGATCGGCCCCCCGCTTGGTTCGGACGAAGACGAGCGTGAGATCTCGATCCCGCTCGAGCAGTTCGATCAGCGCCTCCACCTTGCCATGCGCCGAGACCGGGACGAAACGATGGCCAACCTCCTCGACGGTCTTGCCCTCGGATTCGATCTCGTGCCGCCGGGGATCCTGCGTGTACGACGCCGCGAGGTGGCCAACGGCGCCGTCGAGGGTCGCCGAGAACAGCATGGTCTGTCGAGCCGTGGGGAGATTGCGGACGATCCGATCGACCTGCGGCTGGAAGCCCATGTCGAGCATCCGGTCGGCCTCGTCGAGCACGAGGATCCTCACCTGGTCGAGCTTCACCAGCCGCCGTTCCACCAGGTCGGCCAGACGGCCCGGTGTGGCGATGAGGATGTTGGCCCGGCCGACGTCCTTGCCTTGATCGCGGATGGAGATGCCGCCGTAGGCCACCGCGACCCGGACCCCCTTGGCTCCGGCGATCCCGGCGAAATCCTCGGCCACCTGGGCCGCGAGCTCGCGGGTGGGGGTGAGCACCAGAGCCGCCGGCCTCGGGCCGGCAGGATCCACTCGCTCCACCAGAGGGATGGCGAACGACAGCGTCTTGCCCGAGCCGGTCTGTGACTTCGCCAGGACGTCGCGCCCGGCGATGGCGTCAGGAAGCACGAGCGACTGGATGGGGAAGGGCGCCGTGACGCCCAGGTCGGCGAGGGCTCGAACGACAGCCGTGGACGCGCCCAGGTCGATGAAGGATGGTGCGGTTTTCATGATCCACTCCTTGGCCGCGACGCCAGGTCGCGGATCGGTCCGGGGAGGTTTGCGACACCCGAGACCGCCAGAGGAGGAACGAGGAAGCGAAACCTCACAGGACGGCGATGGCCGCCCGTTCGCCCGAGCGTACCAGGTATCCGCGCCCGGGCCGGGAGGACGGTACCCTGACGCGGATGCGCGGCCCCACCGGCGATCTGGCCCACCGCCTGGCCGTCGCGCGAGGCGACGAGCCCGCCGACGCCGTCCTGGCGGGAGGTCGCGTGCTGTCGGTGTTCACCGGCGAGCTCCTCGACGCCGACGTCGCCGTGGCCGGCGACCACGTGGCCGGCGTGGGACGGTACGAGGGCCGGCGAGCGGTCGATGCGTCGGGGCTCATCCTGCTTCCCGGGTTCATCGACGGGCACATGCACATCGAGTCCACCAAGCTCCCGCCGGACGAGTTCGCCCGGGCGGTGCTGCCCTGGGGAACGACCACGGCCATCCTGGATCCTCACGAGATCGCCAATGTGTTCGGGCTCGAGGGCGTTCGCTCGTTGCTGGAGGCCTCTCGCGGCATCCCGCTCGATCTCTTCGTGATGGTCTCTTCGTGCGTGCCGGCGAGCCCCTTCGAGTCCAGCGGCGCGACGGTGGACGCCGACGACATCGCCCGGTTCCTGGCCGAAGAGCCCAACGCGCTCGGGCTGGCCGAGATGATGGACGCCCCCGCGGTCATCGAGGGCGAGATGGGAACGTTGGCCAAGATCGCGGCCTCTCGGGGACGGCACATCGACGGCCATGCCCCGGGGTTATCCGGTCGCCGGCTGAACGCCTACCTCGCAGCCGGCGTCCGGAGCGACCACGAGTGCACGACGCTCGACGAAGCGTTGGAGAAGCGCCGGCTGGGCATGACCATCATGATCAGGGAGGGTTCCGCGGCGCGGAACCTCGAGGCACTCATCCCCCTGGTCCTGGAGCACGGTCCGGCGAACTGCCTCCTGTGCACGGACGACCGGGAGCCCGATCACCTGCTGGAGGAAGGCCACATCAACGACGTGATCCGTCGAGCGGTCGCGCTCGGCTGTTCGCCGGCCGATGCCGTGGCCATGGCAACGCTGAACGCGGCGCGATACCACCGACTCCCCGAGCACGGGGCCGTCGCGCCCGGGTACCTCGCGGACATCGTGGCGGTCGAGGACCTGCAAAGGTTCCAACCGATCCGCGTGTGGAAGCGAGGCCGCCTGGTGGCCGAGGGCGGGAGATCCCTCGACGTGCCGCGATCCCCGATGCCCGACTGGATGCGCGGGAGCGTCCGTGTTCCCCACCTGGTCGCCGAGAGCTTCCGGATCCAGGCCACCGGCAGGGTCCGGGTGATCGGGGTCGAGCCCGGCCAGATCGTGACCAGAGCCCTGATCGAGGACGCAAACATCGTGGACGGTCTGGCGGCGGCCGACCCCTCACGCGACCTGGCGAAGATCGCCGTGGTGGAGCGGCACCGGGGCTCCGGACGGATCGGCCTTGGATTCGTCCGGGGCTTCGGCCTGCAACGCGGCGCCATGGCCTCGACGCACGCCCACGACGCCCACAATGTGGTCGTCGTGGGCGTCGACGACGGCGACATGGCCGCCGCGGTGAACCGCTTGGCGGAGACCGGCGGTGGCCAGGTCGCCGTGGCCGCCGGGGCCGTCCTTGAAGAGATCCCGTGCCCGTTCGGCGGCCTACTCTCCGATCGGCCGGCGGAGGAGGTGGCCGCCCTCGCCCGTGCCATGGGCAAGGCCGCCGAGGAGATGGGTGTGAGCCTCGCCTCGCCGTTCATGGCCATGTCGTTCCTGGCGCTGTCGGTGGTTCCCGAGCTGAAGCTCACCGATCGGGGTCTGGTCGACGTGGAGCGCTTTGAGCTGGTGCCGCTGGAGGTGTAGGAGGACTCAGGCCAGAGCGCCGCGGATCGCGGCCGCGATCTTCGGCCCGGAGATGCCGGCCCAGTCCCGGAGCTCGTCGGGGGTCCCCGAGCCCGGCATCTCGGTTACTCCCAGCTTGAGCACTCGACCCGAGAGCTCTCCCTCGCCGGCCAGCGCCTGCAGGACGGCGTCGCCCAGCCCACCGTCGATCCAATGGTCCTCCACCACCACGACGAGCCCCGTCTCGCGAAGGGCGGCGGCCAGCGTCGTCACGTCGATCGGTTTCACCGAGTACGCGTCGATGACCCGGACCGCCGTGCCGTCGGCCGAGAGCTCGTCGGCCGCTTTCAGGGCCTCGTAGACCGTCACGCCCGCTCCAACGATGCTCGCCCGATCGCCGTCGCTCGAGCGAAGGACCTTGCTCCCCCCGATGGGGAACGGCTCGTCCACCTCGTAGAGCTTCGGCGTCCCCTCCCGGGTCGTGCGGATGTATGCGACGCCCGAAACATCGAACATCGCCGCCGTGAGCTTGGCCGCGGCGTTGCCGTCCGCCGGATACAGCACCGTGGAGCCATGGACGGCCCGCATCATGGCCAGGTCCTCCAGGGCCATCTGCGACGGACCGTCCTCACCGATCGACACGCCGGCGTGCGACCCCGAGAGGCGGAGGTTCGCCCGGCTGACCGCGGCCATCCTGATGAAGTCGTAGGCACGGGTCACGAACGCGCCGAACGTCGCCGCGAACGGCGTCTTGCCCAGGACCTGGAGGCCGACGGCCGCGGCGACCATGCACTGCTCGGCGATGTACATCTCGAGGAACCGGTCGGGCGCGACCTTCTGGAAGTCCTCGGTGTGCGTGGAGTTGGACACCTCGCCGTCCAAGACCACCAGGGAAGGGTTGTCGGCCATCGCCGCGAGGGTCTCGCCGAACGCCTTCCGCGTGGCCACGGCGTCGTCGTAGCCGGGCAGCTCGTACGCGAACGGCGTGGGTGGTTGGGGGATCCGCAGCTCGGGCTTCGGAGGGGTGATCGTGATGTTCCTCGGCCCGCCAAGCTCGGCGACCGCCCTCTCCGCCTCCTCCTTCGACAGCGCCTTGCCGTGCCATCCCTCCTTGTTGGCCAGGAAGGAGACGCCGTGGCCTTTCTCGGTCCTGGCCACGACGAGCACGGGCCCGTCGGCGTCCTCGGCCTCCCGATAGGCCGCGTCGATGGCCGACACGTCGTGGCCGTCGACCTGGATGGCGTGCCACCCGAACGCCCTGGCGCGCTCGGCGTAGACGTCCCCGTGCCACTCGAGCATTGTCGGACCGCGCTGCCCCAGCCGGTTCATGTCCAGGATGGCCACCAGGTTGGCCGCGCCGTGGAACCAGGCGTTGGCCATCGCCTCCCATACCGATCCCTCGGCGGCCTCCGAGTCGCCGAGCAGGACCCACACCCGGGCCGGGCTCTGATCGATCTTCAGGGCAAGCGCCATGCCCAGGCCGATCGGAAGCCCCTGGCCGAGCGACCCCGTGGCCACGTCGATCCACGGCAGCTCCGGCACCGGCGCCGGGTGCCCCTGCAGCGGGCTGCCGAACGCGCGGAACGTGAGGAGCTGCTCGTCGGTAATGGCCCCGACGGCCTTCAGCACCGAGTACATGAGGGGCGAGGCGTGGCCCTTGGACAGGACGAAGCGGTCATTGGACGGGTTCTTCGGATCGGACACGTCGTATCGAAGGTGGTCCGAGTAGAGCACGGCGAGTAGATGAGCCGCCGACATGGAGGACGTGGGATGGCCCGATCCGGCCTGCGTCGACGCGCGGATGCTGTCCACCGCGAGCTGCGCGGCGAGCTCGTTCCACTCCTGGACCTCGTTCATCCCGCCCCCCCTCGCTGCCCCGTCGCTCGGCTCGTGGGCTTCGACGTGTCCAGCTTATCGACCGGTCGTGGGGAGGTCAGGCAAGATAGCTCCATGCGCCTGCCGGTCATGCCACCCGTCGCCCCGATGCTCGCCAAGCCCATCGAGCACATCCCGACCGGACCGTTCAGCTTCGAGCCGAAGTGGGACGGCTTCCGCTCGATCGTCTTCCGTGACGGAGGGGAGGTCGAGATCGGCAGCCGCAACGAGCGGCCAATGACTCGGTACTTCCCCGAGGTCGTCGAGGCGATCAAGGCGAACCTCCCGGAGCGGAGCGTCGTGGATGGCGAGATCGTCGTCCCGGATCCGTCGGGTCGGCGTCTGGAGTTCGAGACGCTCCAGCAACGGATCCACCCCGCCGACAGCCGGGTCAGGCTGCTCGCCCAGCAGACGCCGGCACATCTCGTTGCGTTCGACCTTCTGGCCCTGGGAGACCGCGACTACACACGTGAACCGTTCGCCGAGCGGCGTCGCGCGCTCGTCGAGGCCCTGGCCGGCGCCGGGTCGCCGATCCACGTCACGCCCGCCACCACCGACCACGACGTGGCGGACAGATGGTTCAGCACGTTCGAGGGCGCGGGTCTCGACGGCTTGATCGCCAAGCCGCTGGACGGGACGTATCAGCCGGGCAAACGGGTGATGTTCAAGATCAAGCACGTTCGGACCGCTGATTGCGTGGTCGCCGGGTACCGGGTCTTCAGGAACGAGGAGCGGGCGATCGGATCGCTGCTCCTCGGCCTGTACGACGAGCACGGTGAGCTTGCCAACGTGGGCGTCGTCGGCGCGTTCCCCATGGAGATGCGCCGGAGGTTGTTCGGGGAGCTTCAGCCGCTCGTCACGACGTTCGATCGGCATCCCTGGGACTGGGCCAAGCTCGACACCGGCACTCGGACCCCCCGAAGCGCCGAGACCAGCCGGTGGAGCGCGGGGAAGGACCTCTCGTTCGTCCCGCTGCGACCCGAACGTGTCGTCGAGGTCCGGTATGACCACATGGAGGGGCCTCGGTTCCGGCACACCACCCAGTTCGTGCGGTGGCGTCCCGACCGCGAACCGCGATCCTGCACCTTCGCTCAGCTCCAGGAGCCGGTCCGTTTCGACCTCGTGGACATCCTGAGCTCGTGACGCTCCGGGCCCCTGCTACCCTGTGCGCCATGGCCGAGTACAAGGAAGTTCGGGTCGAGCGCCTGTTCGTGAAGGTCCCGAACACCGACAAGCTTCGCAAGACCGCCGCGGGCCGCCATCGCCATCTCCTGGCCACTGGGTGGCGCGAGCTGGAACGCAAGCTGGAGTTCGATCACGTGAGGGTCCGCTACGAGCGGACGGGGCACACCCCGCTCAAGTCCCGCCTGCCCAAGCCCGAGGCCGAGGTCCCACGAATGGATCGGCGACCCCGCGGTCAGTTCGGCGGGAGCGGCCGGGGCTTCGGGGGACGCGGCGGCGCACGGGGGGGTCCTCGGGGAGGAGCCGGCGGCCCCGGTGGACGGGGTGGTCCGGGCGCCGGGCGTGGAGCCACGGGGCGCGGTGCCACGACATCCCCGACATCCCCGACATCCCCTCAGCCCGGCGGGGGGCCCGCGGAACGCCCCCGGCCCGACGCCACCCCGCCCTCGTCGGCCCCGCCGCCAGGACCGGCTCGGACCTAGTCCCCTCACCGAAGTTCCTTCGGCCAATGGCCCTGGAGACCGAACAGAACCTCCCTTGGGTAAGATTGACTTTCGTTCCGTTCGTAGCTCCAGTGTTCCTGAGAGCGACTGAGGATAGAGATGAAGGGAGGTCGGGTGAGCGAGGACCACGGCGCAGAGCGGCCCAGGCACGACTCGGGCAGGGCACACGCCGCCGAGCAGCCGTTCCCCTATCCGTTGAAGCGCGAGTTCGTGGAGCCCGATTGGACCCGCCTCCCGGCCTATGCCCGGGTCACCAGGAAGGAATGGGAGAGCGCCCAATGGCAGCGCGCCCACACGGTGAAGAACCTGGCCGAGTTCAGACGGGCACTGGGCGATCACCTCGACGACGAACTGCTCGCCGACATCGAGCGGGACCAGCAGGAGCGGGCCACGATGTCGATGCTGATCCCCCCGCAGATGATCAACACGATGGATGAACGCGACCTGCGTGGCGACCCGGTCCGTAGGTACATGGCGCCGACCTATTCCGACCGGCACCCCGAGTGGACCTCCCACCCCATGGCAACGCGCGATAGCCTCCACGAGGCCGACATGTGGGCCGTCGAGGGTCTCACCCATCGCTATCCGACGAAGGTCCTGGCCGAGATGATCTCGACGTGCCCGCAGTACTGCGGCCACTGCACCCGGATGGACCTGGTGGGAAACGATACGGCACAGATCCTGAAGTACAAGTTCGAGGCGAAGCAGCAGGAGCGATGGAACGCCATGCTGGAGTACCTGCGGCGGACCCCTTCGGTGCGAGACGTCGTGGTCTCCGGCGGCGACGTGGCGAACATCCCGGTCAAGCGGCTCGAGGAGTTCGTCCTCGGCCTACTCGACATCCCGAACATCCGCGACATCCGGCTGGCCACGAAGGGGCTGATGGGCCTGCCGCAGCACTTCCTCCAGGACGACGTGCTGAAGGGCTACGAGGTGATGGCCACGCGCGCCCGCGAGCGCCATGTCGACATCGCCATCCACACGCATATCAACGCGGCTCAGCAGGTCACGCCGCTCGTGGCCAGGGCCGTGGGCGAGCTCCTGGACATGGGGTATCGGGACGTTCGGAACCAGGGGGTCCTGCTTCGTGGAGTGAACACCACGCCCGATGCGCTCCTCGACCTCTGCTTCACCCTCATCGACCATGGAAAGGTCATGCCGTACTACTTCTACATGTGCGACATGATCCCCAACTCGGAGCACTGGCGGACCTCCCTTGCTGAGGCCCAGGACCTCCAGTACGCCTTGCTCGGCTACCTGCCGGGTTTCGCAACGCCACGCGTCGTCTGTGACGTGCCGTTCGTGGGGAAGCGCTGGGTCCACATGGCAAAGAGCTACGACCGCACCCACGGCATCTCCACCTGGACGAAGAACTACCGCACGGGGATCGAGTTCAGCGACCCGGATGCCCTCTCGCGCGAGTATCCGTACTACGACCCCATCTACACTCTTCCCGAGGAGGGGCAGCAGTACTGGCGCGACCACATCCGCAAGACCCGGCGCGAGCTCCAGCCCGTCTGACCACTCAGCCCTCAGAGCGAGGTCAGCTCGTAGACGAGCCACCCTTCGGGCTCTGAGACGGCCGTCAGCGACGCGAGCGGAGAGCTCGCGGGCGGCGGCTCGGCGAGCACTACGAACACCCGACCATTCGGAGCCACGGACCCGTGGATCGCGGCCAACGACGACGCGTCGGTGTCCTCCAGGCCCCGCCCGGCGCATCCCGACGCAAACGCCAGCTGAGGAAATGCGGCGCCGGCGACCACGCACGGCCGGCCTGCGGCGAGCCCGCGCACCTCGTCTCCGAGGAAGGCGACCGTCTCCCGCGCGACCGCTGCGTTCCTCCCGATCGCGCGAGCCGTCCCGAGCTGCCACACGGTCAGCCCGACCAGAACGGCCGCTGCGGCAGCGCCGGCGATCCGATGAACGGTCCGTCCGGTGAGGAGCGAGATCAGGCCAGCGGCTGCCGGGAGCGAGAGCAGGGCGTAGGCGGGGAGGAGGAACCGAGGCGCCAGGCCCGACACGAGCACGACGTACTCGGCGGCGAGGGCCGAGCCGGCCATGACGGCGCACAGGATGGGGCCTCGCCTCGCGGACGGTGTCCGTACCACCGCGACGATCGCGAGGGCCGCCGTGATCCCCCACCACAGAACGCCGGCGAGTGGCACGTGCGGGTGCGCCTCGGGTCCGATGGTCGGCCCGTTCGTGAGGGCGAGGTTCTGGACCACCCGATCGCCGACGCCCAGCGCGGTCACATGGCCGAGTGCGGCGGCATCGCGCATCGCCCGGACCGGACCGCCGAACCGCACCGACATCTCGACCAGCCAGGCCCCACACCCCAGGGCAAGCCCGCCGCCCAGCGGCACCAGTGAGCGGCTGCACGACCGCCGGAACAGCAGGACGTAGACCGCCAACGCTCCGCTCAACACCAGGGCGTCCGCCGGCCGAACCAGGGCCATCAGGAAGACCAACCCCGCGGCGCCGACCGCGGCCCACTGCTCGCCGGCCTCCACCCGGCGAACCAACGCTCCAGCGGTCGCTACGGCCAGGACGGCGGCCCACAGGTTGGGCATGACCTCCGATCCGTAGAACAGCCCGACCCAGGTGAACCCGAAGGCGGACGCCGCGATCGGTGCCCCCAGGCCGAGGGACGGGACCCATAGGAGAAGGCTGGCGACGACAGCGAGCGACGACAGGGCGGTCAGGAACAGGCGGACCATGGAGACCGATCCTCCGGCCATGGTGACCGGGGCAACCAGGAACGACACGCCGCGCGCGCGTGAAGGGGCGAACGCGATCGGCTGCACGCCAGGTGTCACCTGCGAGAGGTAGATCGCCTCATCCCACGCTGGGGCCCGGTTGGGGGAGAACAGCACGAGCTGCGCAACCAGGTAGGCCGCACCCACGACCACCAGGAGACCGCGAGCCATCCGCCCGTTCCAGGGCCCCGCGGGGCCGGCCATCCGCTCGTTCATGCCCGACCCCGAAGCGCGGGGCCGGGCGGCCGTGGCCGAGGGTCGTCATGAGATAGGTTCCCCGGATGCGAAGTGACCCACGTCGACCGGACAGACGACGCCCGTCCGGCGGCGTGATCTCCGCGGTTTCCTTGGTCGTGGCGATGGCGTGTTCCAGCGGCGCACCGGACTGGAAACCCTTGCCCCCCATCGATCTCGGGACGCGCCCCACCCACGTCGACACGAGCTCGTTCCCCACCCGATGGCCCATCAAGCATGTCGTGTTCATCATCAAGGAGAACCGGACCTTCGATAACCTCTTCGGCCGGTTCCCAGGGGCCGATGGCGCGACCTCGGGGTTGGATCGCGGTACCGAGCGTCCGCTGACGCAGGCCCTCGACCGGATCCCCGTCGACATCGTGCACTGCTACCGATGCGCGCTCCAGGCGTGGAACGGCGGGAAGATGGACGGGTTCGCTTCGGTCAGCGCGCCGGCCGACCGGTACGCCTACACGCAGTTCGGACCGAGGGATCTGCCCGCCTATTGGCACTGGGCGAAACGGTTCGTCCTGGGGGACAACTTCTTCGCCTCGGCCCACGGCCCGTCGTTCCCCAACCATCTGTACACGATCGCCGCGCAGTCCGGCGGCGCGCACGACAATCCCATCCAGGACCTCGAGCAGCTCCGGGAGCGGCACCGAACGACGGGGCTGTACAAGGCGTGGGGGTGCGACTCGCTCGAGGAGGCCTACGTTCCGATCGAGGACCGCGAGGGCAAGCAGGTGAACGTGCCGCCGTGCTTCGACTTCCTGACCGAGGGCGACCTCCTGCTCCGCGCGGGGATCCCGTGGGCCTACTACTCGGCGACGAACACGCAGAACGGGTATCTGTGGTCCGCGTACGATGCCGTGCGTCACATCCGCCGGGACACCGAGTTGTGGCAGTCGCACGTGTTCCCGGTGGACGGGGTGGTACGTGACATCAGGGACGATCGACTGCCTCCGGTCACCTGGGTCACACCACGCTTCGAGCTCTCCGAGCACCCCGAGTACAGCTTCTGCTGGGGTCAGAGCTGGACCACCCGGGTCGTGAACGCCATCATGGCCAGCCCCATGTGGAAGGACACGGCCATCTTCATCACCTGGGACGACTACGGTGGGTTCTACGACCACGTCCCGCCTCCGCAGATCGATCGATTCGGCTTTGGGATCCGGGTCCCGCTGTTGCTCATCTCGCCGTACGCGAAGGCCGGGTACGTCGACCATACCCTCGGGGAGTTCTCCTCGGTCCTTCGGTTCATCGAGGACAACTGGGGCCTGACGCAGCTCACCCACCGCGACCGGGATGCCCACAACCTCTCCGAGGCGTTCGACTTCGCGCAGGAGCCCAGGGAGCCCGACCCCCAGCCGGTGCGGACCGACTGCCCGGGCCGGAAGTTCCCGGATGATCCGGTCCCCTCAGTCCAGGGGTGAGCCGATCGTTCGGGCGAAGGGCCAGCTCGGGGCGAGCTGAGCGAACGTCGTGCCGTACGGGCAGTCCCGTCGCAGTGGGAGCACCAGCTTCTTGAACCTCGGGTGCTCGAAGTCGAACGCGCCGGAGAGCGGGTCGGCATTCGCGTCCCGTTCGGTCATCGGATCGAGCCCGAACACGAGCTCGATGAACCGAAGGACGCTGGAGAACTCGTAGACGGTGGGATCGACCGCCCCCCCGTTCGGGTTCGTGCCCGCCACCGTGAACGGCGAGATGATCAGCGCAGGCGTCCGCGGTCCCAGCCCCATGTGGTCGATGTGTGGAGGGGCGACCGGGTCGAAGAACCCGCCGAAGTCGTCCCAGACCACCACGATGACCGTGGACCGCCAGAACTCGCTCCTCATGATGCTGTTGACCAGGTTCACGGTCCAGTTCTCGCCGGCGCACACGCTCTTCCCGTTGCCGGGATGTTCGTTGTACGACTCGGGGGGGATGACCCACGACACGGCGGGAAGGAGGCCCCGTCGCACGTCGGAGGTGAAGTCGCCCGGCGGCCGGACGTGCCGCCACATCGAGCCGAACCGGACGTGCCGGATCATCTGGAGCGCGTTCATCCACGCGTTCTCCTCCGCGTAGTACCTCCATGAGATGCCTTCCGCCCGGAGCTGGTCGGGCAGGACCGGGATGTCGAAGCACAGCCGGATCTGGTCCCAGTACTCGCCGAGCGCGTACGTGTTGTCGCCGTTCGCGTCGATCCGCTCTTCCAGGATCATGATGTCGGCGATCTCCTTCCGCGACAGTCTCGGGCGAAAGCGCGTCGCGTACTCGGTGGGATCGTCGCAGTAGCTACCGACGTGATCGGTGGTGCTCTTGTTGTCCACGATGTCCTTGGCTTGCGCCGCAACCGTATACAGGTGCTCGGGCAGCGTGGGGCCGTACATCGAGGTGAAGAAGTGGTCGGCGAGGACGAAGCGGTCGGCGTAGGCCCAGTAGTTCGGGATCCCCTTGCGGGTGAAGTACGTGTACCCGGACAGGTCGTGGCCGAACAGCGTGGCCCGTTCGGCGTCCATGGGGATCGGCCCGTTCATCCAGTTGAACCCGTTCATCTTGCCACCGTTGATCGCGGTGAGGGCACATCGAAAGCAATGGGTGAGGTCGTGGGCCTGGACGTCCCGGGCCCGGTGCAGCTCGACGGTTCGGCCGTCCCGACATCCGTCCGGCGAGCACCGGATGGTGCCACCCGACGTGGCTCCGGTCGCTCCCGGGTAGGTAGCGAAGTAGTTGTTGAACGTCCGATTCTCCTTGACCACGAACACCACGTGCCTCACGGGTGTGGACCCGGTGTCGATGCTCGGGGTCGATGTGGGGGAGGTGCCCGAGGGCGAAGCAGAAGGCGCACCCTGGGCCCGAGGAGAGCCTGCGTCCTCGCCGGGTTCGCCCTCACCCCCCCGGCCCGTCCAGGCGAGCACCCCGATGATGAGTGCGACCGTCAGGAGGAATCCGACGTACGCACGCCGTCGGCGGAACAACCGGCCGAACGACCCGGAACGGGACGGAGGCAGATCGGGTCCGGGCGAGTCCTCCACAGCCGAACGCTAGCAGCAACCTCCGGGTTGGGCGGGGCTCGGTCGTTCCGAGCTCAACCCGCGCGAAGGGCGGCGAGCCGCGCAGCCAGCCGGGCGCGCATCACGGCGTAGCGAGGGTCGGCGGCTCGGTTCTCGAGCTGGTACGGGTCGGGAGCGCCGATCACCCCGGTCAGGTCGTACAGTTCCGTCTCGCCGGTCGCCAGCTCCACGTAGGCGAAGTCCTCGGTCCGCACCTGCCACCACGCCGGTACCTTGTCGTCGCCGACGTATTCGGTCAGAAGTCCCATGCGCCACGACGCGGAGGGTCGCTCCTCGAGCAGCGGGACGAGGCTCCTCCCGTCCACCGGTGAGGGCGGCTCGATTCCGGCGACTTCGGCGAACGTCGGCGCGAGGTCGACGTTGGAAACGAGCCGAGGGTTCACGTGAGCTGATGCGCCCGGGAAGCGCACGATGAACGGCGTGCGGACGCACTCGTCGTATGGACACGTCTTGCCCACCCACCGGTGCTCACCGAACGAGAAGCCGTTGTCGGTCATGAACACGACGAGCGTGTTCGCGAGGGCACCCCGAACCTGCAGTGCCCGGATGACCTCGGCGATCAGGTCGTCAACGGACAGGAGCGTCTCGAAGCATCGCCGGTGGATCGCCCGGAGCTGTGCCCGCCGCGCCTCGTCCAGCGGGCGGAGCCGCTGGACCCACATCGGCTTGTCGGACACGTCCTCCTCACCCAGGCTGGGGGGCGCGGTGATGGGGACCCCGGTCAACGCCCCGATGTCTCGGGCAGCCTCCGTCCACGGACGGTGGGGCGCCGTGGGAGCCACTTCCAGGAAGAACGGGCGCCCCGGAGGTGCCGATCGGATGAACGCTGCGGCCGCGTCGGCGAGGACATCGGTCGAGTAGTTCCCCGGCCCATCCCCCCGGTAGTGCGGGAACCCCTGGTCGACGAGGACGTACCGGTAGTACGCCGTGGACTGGGCGCCTTGCCGCTTGACCAGCCAGCGATCCCACCCCGCCGGGACGTACGAGTTCGGGCCGAACGGATACCCGTTCACGTACTTGCCGATCAGGCCAGTGTGGTACCCGGCTGCGTGCAACCAGGCGCCGATGGTCGAGGACTCGTCGAGGAGGTCGCCGTCGTAATTCGTCCGAACCCCGGTTCGGTGCGAGTACCTCCCGGTGAGGATCGAGGCCCTGGACGGACAGCACAGCGGGGTGTTCACGAAGGCGTTGGAGAACGTGATCCAGTGATCAGACGGATCCCGGATCATCGATTGGAGCTGGGGCATCACCGGCGGATCGTGCGGCAGCGAGTCGAGCGGCTGGTCGTCGGTCAGGATCAAGACGATGTTGGGCCGCCCGTCCGGTCGTGGCGGCGAGGAGGGCACGAACCCCGCGACGAGCAGCACGACGAGCGAGAGGACCGCAGCCGCCACGGTCCTGCCCACTGGGCGTTTGCCCATCTACCGAGGCTTCCGCAGCTTCCAGATGTTCTCGCCGGGCCACCTGCGGGCCCACCCGATCTCGGCGTAGTCGAGGTAGGTGGACCGGGCGTTGGCTGCCGGTCGAGGCTCGATCAGGTCCTCGAGCTCAAGACCGGTCGAGCGGAACAGGCGGATCCACTCACCGTACGGGAGCATGAAGTTGACCGACTCATCGTCCTCCCACTTGTGCATCCCGAAGTAGTCGAGGTGGAGGCGGTCGTCCACCGTCTCCTTCTCGTCGTTCCAGCACACGAAGTGGATAGGGCTCTCGATGTTGAACGCGAACAGCCCGCCGGGTCGGAGCAGTCGGGCGACCTCGGGGATGGCGTGGTAGGGGTCGGAGAAGGTCGTGGCGCCGTGGTCGCAGAACACGATGTCGAAGCTCTCGTCGGCGAACGGGGTCCGCTCGGCATCGGCGTTCACGAGCGGGAACGACACGCCTGCCCGAGCCATCAGCTCCTTGGCGTGCTCGAGCTGTCGAGCCGACAGATCCATGCCCACCGGGTGGGCCCCCATCCGGGCCAGGGTGATGGACCACTGCGCGGCGCCGCATCCGAACTCCAGGAGCCGCTTGCTCTGCACGTCGCCGAGGACGTTGAGCTTGGACTCGGGGGTTCCCCACGTCCCCCATGCGAGCCGGTCCCACCGGTTCAGCTGCGAAGCGTGCTCGCGCTGGTACTCGGCGCTCGTACGGTCCCAGTCTCGCCGGTTCTTGCGAACGTGGCGCCGGGTGCCGGTCACGGCCGGTCCATCCACCCTGCGTCTCGCCCGTGCTCCGCCGCCACGAGGCCTGCGGCGATCGAGAGCGCGATCTCCTCCGGCCGACGGCCCCCGAGGTCCAGACCGACCGGCGACCGGATCCTGCCCAGGTCCTCGTTGGAGAACCCCATGGCCCGCAGGTCCTGGAGGTAGGGCGCCACATGGCGGTGGCTCCCCATCACGCCGATGAACCGGACCGGCGAACGGAGCGCTTCGCCCAGCATCTCGGCGACCCCTGGAGCGTCGTGGTCGGTGAACACGAGGGCGGTCCGGTCGTCGAGCAGATCGTCGAGCGAGGACGCCAGGCCGCCCGCGGCGCTCGCGTCCTGGGGCGTGACGCGCTCCCGCCTCGTCTCGACCAGGACCGTCCGGTAGCCGAGCTGCGCGGCGAGCCTGCGGAGCTCGCGTGCCACATCGGTCGCCGAAACGACCACCAACCGCTTCGGTGGAAGGTGCGGCTCGAAGAACACCTCGACATCGCCGAGGTCGTGATGGAGCGTGCGGGTCTGCGGTTGTCCCGACGCCACCACATCGGCGGCATCGGCGATGGCCTGCTCGTCGAACTCCGCGCACCCGAGCGTCCCGCTCACCGGTCCACCGGGCACAACCGTTAACCGGTTCCCGATTCGGCAGGGCGGCGAACCGATGAGCTTGACCGCCCGGGCCTCGACCCAGACCCGATCTGCATCCTGCTTGTGCGCGGGCTCCGCGTGGCCGGTGGGATGAGGCCCGGTCGCGCCGGCCAGGAGCTCGAGCGCGTGCGGCACCACCGACAGCACGGCCTCCAGGCTCTCGCGAACGCCCGCGGGGCTCCCCGGCAGGTTCAGGATCAGCGTCCCACCGAGACTGCCGGCCACCGCTCGCGACAGCGCAGCCATCGGCGTCGTCTCCAGGCCCGCCGCGCGCATCAGCTCGGCGAGCCCGGGGGACTCCCGGTCGATCACCGCCCTTGTGGCCTCCGGCGTCACGTCGCGGGGACCGAAGCCCGTCCCGCCCGTAGTGACGACAAGGCCGATGCCCTGGGCGACGAGCGCCTTCAGGCGAGTTTCGATGGCCGACCGCTCGTCCGGCACGGACGAGCGGTCGGTCACGGCGAAGCCCGCTCCTCGGAGAATGTCCTCGGCGGCCTGACCCGACTCGTCCGCGCGGGTGCCCGCCGTGACCCCGTCGGACACCGTGACCACGGCCGCGCGGAACGCCTCGCCCATGCGCCATATCCTGCCAGACGGAACCGGCGGACCGGGAGGAGACCGATGGAAGCCTGGATCGATCAGCTGGCCGAGGCGCTGGGCGAGGACACCCTGAGTTCTCGGGAGACGGCGGAGCTCCTGCAGGTGGCCCGGGACGTTGCCCATCGCGCCGAACGCCGCATCACGCCGCTCGCCACGTTCCTCGTCGGCTCGGCCGTAGGGCGGGGACTCGCCGGCGGCGCCTCCCGAGCCGACATGGTTCAGGCAGCCCTCGACACGGTCCGGTCCCTCCTGCCGGAAGGCCCACCCGCGGAACCCTGAACGCCACGCCTGGCCGGTTCACCGCCGCCGGAGTAGCCTGGAGGTTCGACCGATGGACACCTGGCAGCCCCCGCAGACCGCCCCGCCCGCCGAGGGCCCGCTCGTCGACACCTTCGGCCGGGTCGCGGACGACCTGCGCATCTCGGTCACGGACCGCTGCAACTTCCGCTGCGTGTTCTGCATGCCGGCGGAAGGGCTGCAGTGGCTGCCCAGGCACGAGATCCTCACGTTCGAGGAGCTCACCCGGCTCCTCGGGATCTTCGTGTCGCTCGGCGTTCGCTCCATCAAGGTGACCGGGGGCGAGCCGACCGTCAGGGCGGATCTCCCCACGCTCGTCTCCATGTTCCGGGAGGTCGGACCGCAGCTGGACATGTCGATGACCACGAACGGCATCCTCCTCGATCGCCTGGCCGAGCCCCTTGCCCGGGCCGGCCTCGACAGGGTCACCGTGTCGTGCCATTCGCTGATGCCGCACCGCTTCGAGGGAATGACCCGTCGCGATGCGTTGGACAAGGTGTTCGCCGGCTTGCGGGCGGCCGAGAAGGCCGGGCTCACCCCCATCAAGATCAACTGCGTCGTGATCGGGGGCGAGAACCAGGACGAGGTGGTGGACTTCGCGGCGTGGGCCAGACGGACCGGATACATCATCCGATTCATCGAGTACATGCCGCTCGACGCCGAGCACGCGTGGGAGCGGGCCAAGGTGGTTCCGTCGCGCGGGATCGTCGAGGCCATCGATCGCGTGTTCCCGCTGGCGTCCGAGGGACCGGACCACGAGCCTGCCGCCTCCTATCGGTTCGCCGACGGCGCGCCCGGCGGGATCGGGGTCATCCCCTCGGTCACCGAGCCGTTCTGCGAGACGTGCAATCGGCTGCGCCTGACCGCCGAGGGCCAGGTCCGCTCGTGCCTGTTCGCGCTGGAGGAGCTGGACCTTCGAGAGCCGCTTCGAAGCGGCGCCACCGACGACGAGCTTGCTTCGATCATCCGGACCGCCGTGTGGCGCAAGTGGTCGGGGCACCGCATCAATCACCCCGACTTTGTCCAGCCCGAGCGCAGCATGTCGATGATCGGGGGCTGAGCCCCGGCTGCGGGGTCAGAGCCCGGCCAGGCGCGCCAGTCCCGAGATCTTTCGCAGGACGAACCGCCGGCCGTCGCGCTCGACCAGTCCCCGTCGCTGGAAGTCCGACAGGATCCTGGTCACGTTCTCCCGACTGCCGCCGCACAGGCTGGCCAGGTCGGCGTGTGTCACGATGGCCGGCAGGATCGCGCCGTCGTCGGGAAGCTCGTCGAGGCTCGGGGACACCAGCTGGAGAAGGCGTTTGGCCACCCGACCCTTCAGGTCCAGGAACAGCAGGTCGTCCACGAAGGCCTCGTGGGCACTGACCTGACGCGCCAGTGCGCGGAGCAGGGCCAGCGAGGCCGTCGGCTGTCGGGTCAGGAACGACTGGAAGGCCTCCCCCGGTGTGACCCAGACCTCGGTCTCCTCCAGAGCCAGCGCCGCCGCGGTCC
Source organism: Actinomycetota bacterium (assembly GCA_046728055.1). Lineage (GTDB taxonomy): Bacteria > Actinomycetota > UBA4738 > UBA4738 > HRBIN12 > AC-69. The sequence continues at coordinate 25,067 of JBKPDU010000018.1, forward strand.
TGGGCATCCCCCCCAACAGGCCGAGCTCCCCGAAGAACTGCGGCTGGTCGATCGTGGTGTGCAGCATCCGCTGCCCGCTGGCCGAGAGTGAGCTGATCTCCACCCGCCCCTCCATAAGGAAATGGATCTCGTGCGAGGGGTCGCCCTGATGGAACAGGTAGGTGTTCCGCCGGTAGTGACGGAGCGTCCCGGTCGAGGCAAGCTCATGGATGGCGCGGGGGTCGATCCCCTCGAACAGCGGCATCCTGGCCATCTGCTCCTCGATCGTCGCCCGAGATCGCATCGTTCGTACCATCAGGCGAAGCGTACCCACTCGCTCCGCCGCCGGGCTAGCCGGAAAATGAGGGACGGGCCCGGCGCTTGGCGCCGGGCCCGTCCGAGGGAATCGCGGTTCGGTGGGACTACGACTTCTTGAGCTTCTTCATCCCCTTCTTCCGCGTCACGCGCGTCGCAGCCTGCTTGGAGCTCGCCGTGGTCTTCTTGGCCGCTGGCTTCTTCGGGGAGACCTTCTTCGCCGCCACCCGATTCACCTCCTCCCCATCTCGTCAGCGCTTCATCGGCATCGGTTGGACCGATCCTGAAGCTCACCCACCGGGGAAGGCGTGTCGTCCGTCACCGACCCCAGGGTGATGTCGGTCACAGCGAAGGTTGTGACGCCCGTCACACGACGGAGATCGAGGTCAGTCCAGCTCCGGGAGGTCGAGGGGATCCGGTCGGGGCCTGCACGCCCCGCAGTACAGAGCGTCCTCGACGACGAGCGCCCTGGTGACGTCGCCTCCTCGAAACAGCTCGAGCACGAACGGGAGGGTCTCGACGTGGTCCTCGCAGATCCCACGGCCACAGAAGCGGCACGCTCCCACCGCCGTCCTGCGACAGTGCCAGCAATCCATCCGCTCACTCCCTCGAGGTCGGGGCTAATGCTGCCACGTTCGGTCCACGCTCGATGACGGCTTCAACGTCCCCTTGCGGAACGCCCCCGCCATCAGCCCGTCGAACCCGTCCCGGTCCAGACGGAACGCCCGCACGGGGGTCCTGGCCACCACGCTCGCGGTCCGAGGGACCTTCCGCAAGAGCGCGATCTCACCGAAGTGGGCTCCTGGACCCAGGGTCCGTACGAGCGTGCCGTCCTGGAGCACCTCGACCTGCCCGGAGCCGATGGCGTAGAACGCGTCGCCGGCCTCGCCCTGCTCCAGGATCGCTTCGCCGGGAGCCACGTTCACCCATCGACCGTGCTCGAGGATCTCGGACAGCTCGTCGGGCTCGAGCGCAGCGAAGGCGGGCAGCGTGCGGAGCTCGGCCACGGCTTCGAGCGTCGGAGCGAACGCCGGGACGTGGACCATGTCGGCGAGCAGGCGCTCGAACGTGCTCTTGTCGATCTCGAATACCTGGGCGTCCTCGATGACCTCGACCGTGGCCGTTCTCGGCGCCGCCTCCGCCAGTCCGAGCTCGCCGAAGGACTCGCCGGGGCCAAGGACCCGGAGGACCCTTCGGTCTCCAGTTGCACGATCCTCCTCCACGACTTGGAGTGTGCCCCGGCGAACGACGTAGAAGGCCTGGGCTCGGTCCCCCTGTCGGACCACGGGCTTGCCCGCCGGAAACGCATGGAGCCGGACACGTCCTGCGAGGTCGGAGAGCACGTCCTCGGGCAGCTCCTCGAGGATCGGGAGCCGGTCGATGAGGTTGGCCGCCTCGACCCTCCACGACGTCTCCAGGCGAAACCGGACCTGCTCCCACACACCACGGAGCCTCCGAAAAAGCGCACGCGCCAGTGCGATCAGGCCCCGCAGGAGAGGACCGGTGACGAAGACCATAAGGGCAAGCAGCAGGACGCGGCCCACGACCCCGCCGTTCCACAGTTTGCCTACCAGGCCGCCGAAGATCTCCCGCCAGAAGTAGAAGGAGGTCGCGAAGGCGAAGATCGAGAACGCCACGCCGAGCGTCCCGTACAGGCCCAGACCGGCCTCCTGTTTGGAGAACCGCTCCCGTGCCCGGAGCTTCCGCCACAGGTCGTACCGGATGAACTGGAGCGACATCGGCCGAAGGTCGGGCACCTGGATCAGGTCGGACAGGATCCAGTACCCGTCGAGCTCCAAAAGTGGAACCAGGTTGAGGAAGATCACGAAGTAGTTCAGGAGGGCGAACTTGTACAGAACCGGCGCCACGATCGACCCGGGGAACGCCCACACGATCGCTGCCGCCGCACCGGCGATGATGAGCTCAGCATAGGGACCGGCGAACGACTGCACGATCCTGTGGCGGCGCTCCATCATCAGCCCGTCGGAGGAATCGACGAAGAAGGCCGGCGCACCGAAGTAGATCATGAAGCCGGCGCTCTTCACCCGCCGTCCGTAGTGCACCAGGACGGTGGCGTGGGCCAGCTCGTGGGTGAACGTGAGGAAGTAGTTCAGGGCCAGGATGATGAGCGAGGCCGCCGCCGCCGACTGGGCGCCGATGCCGAACCGGCCGGAGCGGTACACGGCGATGAACGCGACGAATCCGACGATCGCGATCAATCCCACCGGCACAGCCACCCACCCCTTGAAGAACCATCGCAGCCCGTTCCGGTAGCTCCAGTCCACCATCCGATGAGCCCCGGCCCACTCCACCGACAGGGTCCGGACGAACTGCTGGGCCTTTCGCCGGCCGGTCGACGACGGCTTCAGCGCCCGCCGGACGATCGCGTCGGAATCGACGAACCTCGTCTCCAGGAAGTTGCCCACCCGCAATTGGCGCACGAGGTCGATGACGCCGGAGAGCTCCAGGTCGCCCGACTCCCGGAACCGTTCGACCACGATCTCCCGTACGGTCCTCGACCCGTCCATGAGCGACAGCAGCTCGACCTCACCCGGCTCCAGTCGGTAGTGCAGCAGGTCCCTGGGGTTGGCCACGATCGCATAGTCGTTCCCCCATCGAAGGCGGAACTGCTTGACCTCCACGTCCGCGGCAAGCTTGGGACGAAACTCCGCCGGATCGAGCTTCTCCGCCAGGTCGTCCCAAAATCCTCCTTCCCCATCCGAGGGGTGCACGGCCAGACGATCGGAGACGGTCCGCCACAGGCCGCTCGGGGACCGGACGGTCGTCACGGAGCGGGGCTCTGGGCCTGGCGCTCCTCGTCGATCCGTCGCTGGATGGAGGAGTACACGGACAAGCGAAGCGGCGGCCGCCGGCTGGAGGCGAACAGGTTCCCCAGGAACGCCCCACCGAGCAGCGCGATGCAGACCGTGGCGATCACCGTCCCCCAGGAAACGCCGCCACCGTCCTTCGGGACCTGGAGCGAACGGGTCACGGATGCCGTGAGCCCCCGATCATCGGTGGCGGCGAACCGGAACCGCGCGTCGGAAGGGATCGAGCGCAGGACGTCGGCCGTCGCGGCAAGCGACAGGTTCGCGCCCCCCGTCGTCACGACGACCTCGGCCCCGCTCATCTGGAGGTAGGAGCCGGCCACCAGGCCCCCGGTCCCGGCGAGGACTTCCTGGTCGCCGATGGCCAGTTTCTGGTCCTCGACGTCGTACGTGACGGTCTCGACCGCTTGACCTCCGATGAGCAAAGAGAGGTCGAGTTCGTGCAGTCCCAGCCACCCACCGACCTCGGCCGCGTCGATCCGAAGCACCAGCCGGGATCCGAGTGCGAGGGCCCCGGAGGCGCTTCCTCCGACCGTGGGGCCCTCCGTCACCGCTCCTGCCGGTGCACCAGCCACGCCGAGCGCGATGGCGGATCCCATCAACGCTGCTGCGGCCCGAGCCCCTCGCTTCCACTTCACGGCCGGGCCATCTTCGTTCCGCTCACCTGGCCATGGCAACAGGTCGTCCAGAACCCAACCCGCCCCCGAGACGTGACGGATGGCACAGGAGGTCGGTGGCTCCGGTCACCGAAGTGTTCCCGGCTCATCCCCTAGCCTTCGTCCGTCCGGAAGCAACGACACGCAGGAGGCGATCGAGATGCTGACGGGAGAGATGGCGAAGTACCGGATCGACGATCGGGTCCGCGCAGCCCAGGCGGACCGGCTGGCCAGGTCGACCCGGGCGGGCCGGGCCGCAAACGCCAGAGGTGGCGTCAGGCGCATCGGGACCGCGATCGCGGCCGCGCTCATGTGGCCGATCAGGCACTGAGAGGCGACAGCGGACCCCCTGGTATGTCGGCGCGAAGGCTCCTCACCGCCTGCCCACTACCACCCGAGTCACCTTGAGCTCGCCGCCGGCGGTGCTCCGCACGTCGCGCAGGCCGCGCCGGCGGACCACGGTGGCTGCGGCTCGCGCCCGATCCGGGCTCACCTCGATCAGCAGCCACCCGCCCGGCTTCAACCACTCCCCGGCTTCGGCGGCGGCGCGATCGATCAGTCCCAGCCCGTCGAGGCTGTTGTCGGTGAGCGTGTGTGCGGGCTCGAACCGCCGGATCTCATCGGGAAGCTCTCGGAGCTCCCGCCGTCCCACGTACGGCGGATGAAAGGTGATGACGTCGACCTTGCCCTTGATCTCCCTGGGCAGGCCGCCGAACAGGTCGCCGGTCAGGAACGTCGCTCGAAGCTTCAACCGGGCGGCGTTCTGCCTGGCAATGCGGATGGCCCGCGCCGACAGGTCGGTGCCGAACACCTTCACGCCGCGCGTCTCGTTGGCCACCGCGAGGGCCACCGTTCCACCACCCGTGGCCAGGTCCACGGCGATCGCTCGTCGGCGACCTCGCAACCGTCGAACGGCTTGCTCCGCAAGGAACTCGGTGGAGTCGCGAGGGACGAACACGCCGGGTTTGGCGATCAGTTGGATCCCCCGAAACTCCGCGAATCCCTCGATGAACTGGATCGGCTCGCCCGTGCCCCGTCGAGCCACCATCGCCCGGAACCGCGTGGCGGCCCGCGCCGGGACCTCGTCCTCGGGATCGAGGTCGTCGACATCGACGCCCATGGCGAACGCCAGCAGCTCCTCGGATTCGATCTCTTCGCGGTCGCTCTGCCAGTGGTCGATGGCCGGCGACGCCTTGAGGGTCTTCACCGCCCGGTCCAGGAGTTCCTTCGCCTTGGCCATCGCCGACGCATCCTACCCACCGCGCTGTGCACTGACCGGCGACACTCGGCGGCTACAATCGCGTCGAGATGCCCCGCCAGGCCAGCCCCCCCTCCGTGCGCAGGAAGAAGCGGTCGCCGAAGGAGGACGTCCGGCTCACGGGGGATCGGATCGTCGTCCGCAACCCCGATGACGCCGAGCGCCAGACTCGCGCGGGCCTGTTGATCCCGGCCACGGCCGTCCCCGCCCCCAAGCGTTGCCTGTGGTCCTCGGTCGTCCTGGTCGGGCCCGACGTTCGGGCGGTCAAGGCCGGCGACCGCATCCTGTTCCTCCCGCAGTCCGGCTTGGAGGTCGAGCTGAACGGCGAGGAGTTCCTCCTGCTTCGGGAACGCGACGTTCAGGCCGTGGCCTCGCCCATGGACGGCCAGGAGCGCACCCCCGGGCAGTACCTGTAGACACTCAGGAGGAGCGCGCCGACCCGTTTGCTATGCTGGGAGGACCGCGACCCGCACGTGGCGTCGATCGTTGTCCCGGTTCGGATCCACGATCACGATGCTCTGCCACGTTCCCAGCACCAGCTCACCGCGGTCGACCGGCAGCACCAATGACGGGGAGACGAGCGCGGGCAGGAGGTGGTCGCCTCCGTGCCCTCGCGCTCCGTGCCGGTGCGTGTACCGCTCGTCCTTGGGGAGGACCCGTTCGAGCAACTCTTCGAGATCGGCCTCAGAGCCCGAGCCCGTCTCCATCAGGGCCAGGCCCGCCGTCGCGTGCGGCAGGAAGACGTGGGCCAGGCCGCTCTCGCTGCCCTCCGCGACGAACCCCCGGACACGCGAGGTGATGTCCAGGATCAGCCTCCCTCCTGTGTCGACCTCGAACTCCGTGACTCGCATGCTCAAGCGGCCCAGGCGAGCGTGGTCATCGCCCCCTCTTGACGATTACCTGTAATCCTGTAATCATCGGCCTCATGCGAGGCTCAGCGCACGCTTCAGAAGAGGAATTGACGGGCTGGTTCGCCGGGCGGCTGCCCGCTGAGTGGTTCGCGGAGCCACCCGAGGTGTCCACCGATCGGGAGGAGATCCTGGTGGTGGGGACGCTCTCCGAGCCCGCGTTGGCGGAAGACGCGACTCCCGAGGCGGTGGGCGCAGCTCGGGCCGCCAGGATCGACGGCTTTCGCGAGGACACGCGGGCCCAGCGGATGCGGATCGCCGACGAGGCGCAGGGCCGGTTCGGCCGACGGGTCTCGTGGGGCTCGCGATGCGGCGACCTGACCAGGCTGTTCACCACGGTCTCGGTCCCGGCGATGACCCGGCTTCGGATGCCGGAGCGACGGGTCCTGGACACGCTGGTGGATGCGGGCGTGGCTCGTTCGCGCAGCCACGCGCTGGCCTGGTGCGTGCGCCTGGTGTCCGAGAAGCAGGACGATTGGTTGAAGGACCTTCGACAGGCCCTCACCGAGGTGGAGAAGGTTCGTTCGGAGGGCCCGAAGACCTGAGCACGAGTCACTCCTGGCCCAGGCCCATGCGATAGACGCGTTCGCCGCGGACGTGATCCCGAAGCACGACCTCCTCGACACCGTTCTCATGGAGGTCGCGCCACGCCGTGCTGAGCCATTCCTCGGCCGAATCGGGATCGGGGAACGGCTGCGAGTGCCCGAGCTCGCCGCCGCTCGCGTCGATGTAGATCCACTGGAACATCCGGGCGAAGCCTAGTGCACGCCGGCTCGCGGATGCCGCGAGGTCCGGTCTATCCGGCGGTCACGTCGAGTTCGCGTTCCAGTGCCGCTCGCTCTTCGTCGGTGAGCGGACGAGACGTGCCGGTCGACGGGTCCCTGGCCACCACCACCGATCGGGCCTCCGCGGACACGGTCCCATCGAGCTTGGCCACGACCTCCTGGGTCCTCACGCTCGCTCGTCCGATCGAATCCAGGCGGCAGCTCACCAGGACCTCAGCGTCGTCCTGCGTGAGCTCGGCCCGGTAGTCGATGGCCACCCGAGCAAGAACGAAGTCCCACGTGTTGGTGATCGGCCCCAGCACCTTCTGCACCAGCGCGTCGCGGGCTTCCTCGAGGTAGTTCAGGTACACGGCGTTGTTCAAGTGGCCGTACGCATCCATGTCTCGCCACCGGATCCTGATCCGCACCTCGTGCATCAGGAGCCCTCGATCCGGTCGACCTGCACGCCCTGCTCGGCCAACCAGCTCACGGCCCCGGCCAAGGACTCCTCGCTCCCCTCGATCTCCAGGATCACCCACGCATGACCCTCATCGATGTTGGCCCGTCGGATGTTGGTGACCAGATCGAACTCCATGCCCATCCGATGGATGATGGGCTCGTCGATCAGTCGCTCGGGGAAGGTCAGGTGGAGCTTCGCCCTCACGCCGTGCCCTCCGGGTTCATGCTGCCGGAGCGGAACCCCTCGAGGTCCAGGGTCACGAAGCGATATCCAAGGGCCTTCAGGCCCTCAACGACGTGTTCTCGGATGCCCGGCTGAGCCAGGCGGAGGACATCGTCCGGCTCGACCTCCACCCGGGCGACGTCTCCGTGCACCCGGACCCGACACTGGGCGAAGCCGAGGTCCTTCAACAACCGTTCCGCGCGTCCCACCTTCGACAGCTCCTCCACGCTGATCCTCACCCCGAACGCGATCCTCGACGACAGGCAGGCCGACGCGGGCTTGTCCCACGTCGGGATGCCAAGGTTCCGAGCGGCCTCACGGACCTCCGCCTTGGTGAACCCCACCTCGACCAGGGGATGGCGGATGCCGTGCTCCGCGGCCGCCCGCAGGCCCGGCCGGTAGTCCTTCAGGTCGTCGAGGTTCGCCCCCGATACGACCACGGAAGCGCCGGCGACCTCGGCCACCCGGCCGAGGACGCCATACAGCTCGGACTTGCAGTGGTAGCAGCGGTCCACGCCGTTGGCCAGATACGCCTCATCATCGGTCTCGCGGGTTCGAACGGAGCGGTGGCGGACGCCGATGACGCCTGCCACCCGGCGGGCCTCGGCGAGCTCCCCCGGCGGAAGCGACGGCGAGACCGCGGTGACCGCCAGGGCCCGGTCCCCCAAGCTCCACGCCGCGGCCGCGGCCACCAGGGTCGAGTCCGTTCCTCCCGAGTAAGCCACCACCACGCCGGGCAGCGGCTCGAACCACCGTCGGAGCCGGACCAGGTTGGTCGGGACGTTCCGATCCACCATGCGCGAGGATTGTGGCACGCGCGCCGGTTCCGAAGGGTCGCGGAGATGGGACGGGCCCCGGGACCGAGGTCCCGGGGCCCGTCCGCCGGAGAGAGGGGTTCCTGGTGTTCTTCGCCGGAGCCCCTCGATCGGTTCGAACGCCGTTCGTTGTGGTTCTGTGGCGGCCTAGAAGTCGTCCATCCCGCCGCCGCCGGGCATGGCCGGAGCCTTCTCCTTCTCGGGCTTCTCCGCCACCACGGCCTCGGTGGTCAGGAACAGCGCCGCGATCGAGGCCGCGTTCTGCAGGGCAGAGCGCGTCACCTTGGTAGGGTCGATGATCCCGGCCTTGAACATGTCCACGTACTCGCCGGTGGCTGCGTTCAGGCCCCAGCCCTGGTCGAGCGTGCGGACCTTCTCGATCACGACGCCGCCCTCGAGGCCGGCGTTTCCCGCGATCTGCTTGAGCGGCTCCTCGAGGGCCCGCCGGACGATGACCGCCCCGGTGAGCTCGTCGCCCTCCAGGTCCACCTTGTCCAGGGCCGATTGGGCGTTCAGCAGGGCCACGCCACCGCCGTTCACGACGCCCTCTTCCACGGCGGCCTTGGTCGATCGGACGGCGTCCTCGATGCGATGCTTCTTCTCCTTCAGCTCGACCTCGGTGGCCGCCCCGACCTTGATCACCGCCACGCCGCCCGCGAGGCGGGCCAGGCGCTCCTGCAGCTTCTCGCGGTCGTAGTCCGAGTCGGTCTTCTCGATCTCGGCCTTGATCTGGTTCACCCGTCCCTTGATGTCCTCGGTCTTGCCCGCGCCCTCGACGATCGTGGTGTCGTCCTTGGTCACCACGATCTTGCGGGCCTGTCCCAGGAGATCCAGCGTCGCGTTCTCCAGCTTCAGGCCGACCTCCTCTGAGATCACCGTGCCGCCGGTCAGGATGGCGATGTCCTGGAGCATGGCCTTGCGACGATCGCCGAACCCTGGGGCCTTCACGGCCGCCGAACGGAACGTTCCCCGGATCTTGTTCACGACGAGCGTCGCCAGGGCCTCGCCCTCCACGTCCTCGGCGATGACCAGGAGCGGCTTCCCGCCCTGCATGACCTTCTCCAGGACCGGCAGCAGGTCCTTCACCGCCGAGATCTTCGAGTTGGCGATGAGGATGTAGGGCTCCTCGAGCACCGCCTCCATCCGCTCTGAGTCGGTGATGAAGTACGGGGAGATGTAGCCCTTGTCGAACCGCATCCCCTCGACCAGCTCGAGCTCCATGCCGAAGGTGTTGGACTCCTCGACAGTGATGACGCCGTCCTTGCCCACCTTGTCCACTGCTTCGGCGATCTGCTCGCCGATCTCCGGGTCGGCCGCGGAGATGGCGCCGACGTGGGCGATCTCGTCCTTCTCCTCCACGTCCCGTGACTGGTTCTTGATGGCCTCGACGGTGAGCTCCACTGCCCGCTCGATGCCCCGCTTCAGGCCCATGGGGTTGGCCCCAGCGGCCACGTTGCGCAGGCCCTCCTTGACGATGGACTGGGCCAGGACCGTGGCCGTTGTGGTGCCGTCGCCGGCCACGTCGTCGGTCTTCTTGGCGACCTCCTTGACCAGCTCGGCCCCCACCTTCTCCAGGGGCTCCTCGAGCTCGATCTCCTTGGCGATCGATACGCCGTCGTTCGTGATTGTGGGTGCGCCCCACTTCTTCTCCAGGACCACGTTCCGACCCCTGGGGCCGAGCGTGATCCTGACGGCGTTGGCCAGCTGGTCCATCCCACGCTCCAGCGCCCGCCGTGCCTCCTCGTCGAAGGCGATGAGCTTCGGTGCCATCGCTTCCTCCTCCTCCTCGCTCGTGCCGCTTCGTCCGCGCGGCACCACGTCCTTGCAGTCGGGGACGCCGACCGCTAGCACTCTACCTTCTGGAGTGCTAACGCATTGTAGCGACTGGAACGGGGGTGGTGGCAAGGGGGAAGGCCCACGAGCATCGACCCCGAACGAGTTCGGCCGCCGGGCTCCTCACTCCTCGGTGGCGGCTCCGGTCTCGACCATGTCGTGGATCTGCTGAACGACCTCGGCGTTCGCCAGGGTCGTGACGTCGCCGAGGGGCCGCCCCCTGGCCACGTCGCGGAGCAGCCTTCGCATGATCTTCCCCGACCGGGTCTTCGGGAGGTCGTTCGTGAAGATGAGGCCGTGGGGCCGGGCGATCTTCCCGATCTTCCTCGCCACGTGCTCGCGCAGCTCGGCGGCCACGGTCTCGTCACCTTCGTAGCCCGACTTCAGCGTGACGAACGCCACGATGGCCTCACCGACCGTCTCGTCGGGTCGGGAGACCACGGCGGCCTCCGCCACCTTGGGGTTGTCGACGAGCGCGCTCTCGATCTCGTAGGTCGACAGGCGATGGCCGGCGACGTTCATGACGTCGTCGATCCGCCCGAGCAGCCAGAAGTACCCGTCCTCGTCGCGCTTCGCGCCATCGCCGGCCAGGTAGATGGCTGGGCCGTACTTGTTGAAGTACGTCTGGACGTAGCGTTCGGGATCCCGCCAGATGGTCCGGGCGATGGCCGGCCACGGGCGCTTCAGCACCAGGTATCCCCCGCCGCCCAGCGGGACCGACTTTCCTTCCTCGTCCAGGACGTCCGCGTCGATCCCGGGGAACGGCACGGTTGCCGACCCCGGTTTCAGCGGGATCACGCCCGGCAGAGGCGTGATGAGGATGCACCCGGTCTCGGTCTGCCACCAGGTGTCGACGACGGGGCATCGCCGACCCCCGATGTACGTCCAATACCACACCCATGCTTCCGGGTTGATCGGCTCCCCCACCGTTCCGAGCAATCGGAGCGAGGAGAGATCGTGCTTCTGTGGGTACTCGGGCCCCCATCGCATGAAGGCTCGGATGGCCGTGGGCGCCGTGTACAGGATGCTCGCCCGGTTCCGTTCGGCGATGGACCACAGCCGGTCCTTGTCTGGCCAGTCCGGCGCACCCTCGTAGATGATGCTGGTCGTGTGGTTGGCGAGCGGCCCGTACACGATGTAGGAGTGGCCCGTCACCCACCCGATGTCGGCGGCGCACCAGTACACATCGTCGTCATGGATGTCGAAGATCAGCCGGTGCGTGGAGGTGACGGCGGTCATGTACCCGCCCGTGGTGTGGACGATCCCCTTCGGCTTCCCGGTCGTGCCGCTCGTGTACAGGATGTACAGCGGATCCTCGGCGTCCATCTCCTCGGGCGGGCAGTCGGGGGCCTGCTCCTCGATCAGCTCGTGGTACCAGTGGTCCCGGCCGGGGGTGAAGGCATGCTCGTTCCCCGCCCGCCTCACCGTCACGACGTGCCGGATCGATGGGCACTCGATCAAGGCCTCGTCGGCGTTGGCCTTCAGAGGGACCAGCGCGCCGCGGCGGTACCCGCCGTCCTGGGTGACCAGTACGGTTGCCTCGGCATCGTTGATCCGGTCCCGGAGGGACTCCGCGGAGAACCCACCGAACACGACCGAGTGCGGTGCCCCGATCCTGGCACACGCCAGCATGGCCACGGGGAGCTCCGGAATCATCCCCAGGTAGATGGCGACCCGGTCGCCCCTTCCCACCCCCAGGGCCTTCAGGGCGTTGGCGAACCGAGAGACCTCGTCCAGCAGGTCCCGATACGTCATGGTCCTCTGCTCACCTGGCTCGCCTTCCCAGTGGTAGGCGACCTTGTCCCCGCCCCCCGCTTCCACGTGCCGGTCCAGGCAGTTGTAGGAGGCGTTGAGCGTGCCCCCCGAGAACCACTTCACCCAGGGCGGGGTCCACTCCATGACCGAGTCCCAGGTGCGGGACCAGATCAGCCGCTCGGCCTGCTCGGCCCAGAACGCCTGGTAATCGGCCTCGGCTCGCTCGTAGACGGACCGGTCCTTGACCACTGCCTTGGCCACGAAGTCGGGCGGCGCCTCGAACACACGGTCCTCGGACAGGAGCGCGGCGATGTGCGGCTGATCCTCCGTCATGTCCTCTCGACCCCCTCGAGGCCCGTCGGTACCCGAATCGTATGCGGGACGGGCGGAGTCCGGCGACCTCGATCCGTGCCCGCCAGGTACTTGCATCCGTGCCTGGGAAAGGGCAGCATCGTGCCTGCGAGGCCGCCGGTAGGGCGGCCTCGCAGGCTAGTCGGGCCCAGGTCGATCTGCCAGAAGGAGGCCAGGAGTGGCCAAGTACGAGGCGTACTGCGTGAAGTGCCGGGCCAAGCGTGAGTTCGAGGGCACGGAAGTGACGCTCAAGAATGGGCGCCGGGCGGCGCAGGGCACCTGCCCGGTGTGCGGCACCAAGGTCATGCGGATCCTGGGGAAGGCCTCCTAGCAGGCGGAAACGACGGGGGAGGGATCCACGAGGGCCGGCGGTCGAGCTACGGCAGCCGGCTGAGCAGCTCGTCGGAGGAGAACACCGGGCGGGTGGGCGCCATCCGCCGGTGGCGGTCGGTCAGGTCGGCCACGGTGGTTTCCTCGAACACCGTCTGGATGGCTCGGGCCACGTCGCCCCAGAATCCCTGGAGGCCGCACATCGAGTCCTGGAAGCACGTGTGATCCGTAGGCTCCAGGCAGAACATGGGGAACAGCTGGCCCTCGATCGCGTCGGCGATGTCGGCCACCCTGATCTGGGCGGGATCCTTGGCCAGGCGGCACCCGCCACCCGCCCCGCGGAAGCTCTCCACCAGCCCCGCCTTGTGCAGCGCGCCGAGCTGCTGCTCGAGGAACCGCAGGGGAACCTGCTGTGCCGTGGCGATCTCCCGAGCGGGGACCAGGCCGCCGTCCTCTCGGCGGAGCGCAAGCTCGATCATGGCCCGCATGGCGTATTCGAGCTTCTGGGAGATCTTGAGCACGACCCACTCCTACCTGCTCTTTCGGCCAATGTAGGTTTCGGGTTTGGCACTGTCAACGCGTCCCCCCGACGCGACATCCGATGGAACTCCCCCACGCCGAATCGCGATTCGCCCGCTCGGGGTATGAAGAAACGCCTCTCCTGTGCCGAGAATCTGGTCGAGGAGGAACCCGTGCGGGTCCTGGTGATCGACGACGAGCCCGACATCCTGTTGCTGTGTCGGGTAAACCTGGGGTTCGCCGGCCATGAGGTGCTCGAAGCCCCGGATGGAGAACGGGGCATGGAGCTGGCGCTCCGCTCCCTTCCGGACCTGATCGTCCTGGACGTGATGCTGCCCGAGCTCGACGGCCTGTCGGTCCTTCGGATGCTGCGGAAGCGCCCCGAGACCTCCCAGACGCCGGTGATCCTCCTCACCGCCAGGGCCCAGCTCGCCGACCAGACACGAGGATGGGAGGCGGGGTGTGCCGAGTACGTGACCAAACCCTTCTCGCCAACGGAGCTCACCAGCATCGTGGCCCGGGCTCGCGAGATGACCCCTCAGGATCGGCGGCGCCGACGGGATCAGGCCCTGGCCGATCTGGCTCGCGCGTCGAACTTCTGAGCCGGCGCGGGACCAGCCGCTAGACTGCGTTTTCATGCTCCCCACGGTGCCGCTGGCGGACAAGCACGTCGACGAATATGCCGCTCCTGCCGGCGAGGAGGCGGTGGAACGCCTTCGCAAGGCGGCCAAGCCCTTCGCGGGGGCCAGCATGCTGCACGTCAATAGCACGGCGTATGGGGGCGGCGTGGCCGAGCTCCTCCAGTCGCAGCTCCCGTTGCTGAACGATCTGGGCATCCAGGTCACCTGGGCATTGGTTCAGGGATCCGATGACTACTACGTGGTCACCAAGAGCGTGCACAACGCGTTGCAGGGAGCCGAGGTCCCGTGGACCGAGGAGATGCGGAGCGCCTACTGGGACAGGATCCGGGCCAACACAGAAGAGTTCACGGAACGCTACGACTACGTGTTCGTGCACGACCCCCAGCCAGCCGCCCTGCTCCCGTTGCTCGAGGAGCAGGGCATGCGCTCAGGGCGATGGATCTGGCGATGCCATATCGACCTGTCGACCCCGTTTCGTCCCGTCTGGGAGTTCTTCGAACCGATCGTCAACCGCTACGACGCAGCGATCTTCACCATGGAGGACTTCGCCCAGCCCGGAGTGACCGATCCCATCCACGCATACATCCCCCCATCGATCGACCCTTGTTCGACCAAGAACCTGGACCTACCCGACGACACCATCGCCCACCTGTTGCACACGTACGGGGTCGACCCCGACCGGCCGATCGTCGTGCAGGTCTCCCGGTTCGACCCGTGGAAGGACCCTCTCGGGGTGATCGACGCCTTCCGGCTGGCCCGAAAGTCGGTTCCCGACCTCCAGCTCATCCTGGCCGGATCCATGGCACACGACGATCCCGAGGGCATGCGGTTCCTCGACCTCACCGAGGAGCACCGAGCGGGCGATCCCGACATTCACCTCCTCACCAACGTTCACAACGTCGGGAACCTGGAGATCAATGCGTTCCAGCGAGCCTCGACGGTCGTGATCCAGAAGTCCATCCGCGAGGGGTTCGGCCTGGTGGTGGCGGAGGGCATGTGGAAGGACAAGCCGGTGATCGGGGGCAACGTCGGAGGGATCCGCCTGCAGATCACCGACGGGGAGACCGGCTTCCTCGTGGACTCGGTGGAGGGGTGCGCGGAGCGGATCGTCCAGTTGGTGGAGGACCCGGAGCTGCAACGGTCGATCGGTCGCGCGGCGCGGGAGTGCGTCCGCGATCAGTTCCTCACTTGTCGAGAGCTCGAGGACTACCTGGGGCTGATGACCTCGCTGCGATGAGCACGCTCGAGGCCCCGCTCATCGTGGCGTCCAACCGTGGGCCAGTGACGTTCGAGAGGGGCGATACGGGCGAGCTGGTCCCTCGCCGAGGTTCGGGAGGGTTGGTGACCGCCTTGGTGGGAGCCCTCCAGGCCTCCCGAGGGCTGTGGGTGGCCGCCGCGATGTCCGAAGGTGACCGGGAGGTCGTGGCCAGGGACGGCCGAGGGTTGGTGGATCTGGAGGCCTACGGGTCGCCCTATCGCGTTCGGTACCTTCACATTCCGCAGGCCACCTACGACGCGTACTACAACGACGTCTCGAACGGCATCCTGTGGTTCGTCCACCACTACCTGTGGGACACCGTTCGCTCACCGTCCTTCGATGACGAGACCCTCCGGGCCTGGAGCGAGTACGTCGATGTGAACCGCACCTTCGCCCAGGCGCTGGCGGAGGAGGGCGACCAACAGCGGTCGCAGCCCGTATTCCTAGTCCAGGACTACCACCTCTCGCTGGTTCCCCGGTTCCTCCGGGAACTTCGGCCCGACGCGCTCATCGCGCACTTCTCGCACACCTCATTCGCCGGGGCGACGTACCTGCGGACCCTGCCGGGCGCGCTTCGGGAGGGGATCATCCGCGGGCTCCTCGGCGCCGACGTGCTGGGGTTCCACTCCCAGGCCTGGGCGGAGAACTTCATGATGTCCGCCCGCCCACTGCATGGGGTTCGAGTCGACCTGGCGAGGTCCAGGATCCTGGTCGAGGGGCGCGAAGTCCTGGTCCGGATCCACCCCATCTCGATCGACGTCGGGCCGATGCGGGAGGTTGCCGCCAGCCCCGAGGTCCGAGCGCTCCGCCGAGACCTGAACCGGTGGCGAGGGAACACGCGACTCATCGTCCGGGTCGACCGCTTCGAACTCACGAAGAACATCGCTCGAGGGTTTCGAGCCTTCGGCATGTTCCTCCGGCGGCACCCGGAGTGGCGAGAGCGCGTGCGGTTCCTGGCCATCCTCTCGCCGTCGCGAACCGAGGTGCCCGAGTATCGAGCCTATGCGGAGGAATGCCTGGCCGAGGCGGCCCTGGTCAACCGGGAGTTCGGCAACGAGCGATGGCAACCCATCGACGTTCGGGTCAAGGACGACTACCTCGGGGCGATCGCCGCCTACGGCCTGTACGACGTTCTTCTGGTCAACTCGATCTACGACGGCATGAACCTGGTCGCCATGGAGGGTCCGGTCCTGAACCGGCGCCACGGAATCCTCGTGTTGTCCAGGAACGCCGGAGCCTATTGGCGCCTGGGACGGTACGCGCTGGCGGTGAACCCGTTCGACGTCGGCGAGATGGCCGACATGATCGCCACCGCACTGGAGATGCCGGTGGACGAGCGGGCCCGTCGGGCTCGCGGCTTGTCCAGGCTGGTGCTTTCCAATCCGCCGCAGCGGTGGGTCGGGGCGCAGCTCGACGACCTGGAACGGGTTCGCCGGCGGAGAGTCGGCGTTCAGACCAGCTGACGGAGCAGCTCCGCCAACCTGCCCGGCCGGCGGAGGTTAGTCGGCTTGCGCGCTGGCGTAGTCGTCGCCGAGATAGACCGCGACTTGCACCCTCCTCTCAACGTTCGTCGCGGTTTCCGGCAGGCGGGAGATCTCCACGTCGATCCCGGAGAAGAAGTTCTCCGCCAGCGTCTCGGCCTCGATCCGGTCGCCGGCGACCCGGTAGTAGACCGTCGTCACGTCGACAGCGGACGGCGCGTCGGTGACCTGCGCGGGCACGTACCCGTAGTCCTTCTCGAGCGTTGCCGCGGTGTCCGCGGCGAGGCCCGTGACGCCGGCGCCGTTGAACACGCCGATTCGCACGCCCACGATCTGGGGGCTTGGCTTTTCCTTCGGCGAGGCCTTGGGGCTGGGGCTGGGCGAGGGCGACGAGTTCGCATCCCGGGGAGAAGGCGGCGCCGCGGTCCCACCCTGGGGAAAGGCCTGGTCGATCAACACGATCCCTCCCACCACGAGGGCGACGATGAGGGCGAATCGAAGCGTGCTGGTGGCCAACGAGAAGTAGAAGCTCCTGTTGCTCGGGGGTTCGTGCCTGCCGGACATCCTATCCCGTTCCTCTCGAGCCCGCGGGGCGCCTAGCGCTCGAAGCCGAGTTGGCGGGCGAACCGTTTGCGCCGCCGGCTCTCCCGCAGGCGACGGAGCCTGCGCACCAGCATAGGGTCGTACGCCAGGGCCTCGGGCCGGTCGATCGCCCGATTGAGAAGGTGGTGATAGCGAGCCAGGGAGATCCCGAATCGCTCGCGGATCTGGCGTTCCTTTGGGCCGGGCTGCTTCCACCACCCGCGCTCGAAGTCGAGCACTTGTCGCAGGCGCGATTCGAGCTCCGGGGCGGCCTCGGGGGGCGGGGCGCTCACGCCCGGAGGCTAACAAGCCCCGCCGACGGTTCAAGCACCCGGGCTTGGCCGGAACTCAGGAAGCCAGGGCGCGGATCTTTCGGAGGGCGACGGTCACGGCAGCCAGGTCGTTCGCGTCCTCCAGGGCCATCCCCCGCATGAACCTGGACAGGCGGTCGAAGGCCTCGGACCGGTCGTCCAGGAACGCAGCCACCCCTTCCTCCACCGGGCGGCCGCCCGCCTCCTCCAGGACCTTCTCCGCGATCAGGCGGCGGATCAAGAGCAGATCGTCCTGGACGGACTGGATGGCCCATCGATGCCACTTGCTGGGGGTCGGGAGCCCGGCCAGCCGGCCCTCGAGCCAGTCGATGAACAGCGACGCCCCGACGGCGAAGAACGCCCGGGCCACCTCCGGAACGGACCTCCCGGTTCGCTCGGCCACCTCGATGACATTCGGCCCGTGCACCAGTCCCGCCTGGAAGGCGTGCCGTCGGGCCGTCTCCTCGGGGACCCCCTGGTCGACCAGCCGCCACGCGTAGCGCTCGCGCTCTTGACGCGATGACTCCGTGACCACGTCCGGCAGGGCCTCGGACAGCTCGCGGAACGGCTCGCGATGGGCCTCGATGGCCCGGCCGAGACGATCCGGCACGTTCGCCAGATACCAGCGCGAGGTGAGCTCCACCAGTCGATCTACCCCAACCAGAAGGTCGGCGAGGATGGACGGCTCGACGCGCCCCACGAGGGCTTCGATCGCCTCCCATCGCCCGACGGCGCCGGTCACGTCCCGCGCCACGCGGTAGGCCCGAACAACATCGGCAGCCTCCGCACCGGTCTCGTTCGACAGCCGGGTGACGAACGTGATCCCTTGCGAGTTCACTACGTCGTTCGCAACGATCGTGGCGATGAGCTCGCGGCGCAGCGGGTGCTCCGGGAGCAGCTGTCCGAACCGCTCCACCACCTGGGGAGGGAAGTAGCCTCGGAGGTCCTGCTCGAGGTACCGCGAGTCCGGGAGGGTCGAGGCCAGCACCGCAGCCGCCAAGCTCTTCTTCGCGTAGGCCAGGAGCACGGCGAGCTCTGGTCGGGCCAGGCCGCGCCCGGTCCGCCGGCGCTCGCCCAGCTCGTCCGTGCCCGGGAGGGCCTCGAGCTCGCGGTCCAGGACCCCTTCGCGCTCCAGCGCCTGCATCAGATCCTCGAACGCCTCGGTCCGAGAGGTGGACTGGTCCACCTCCTGGGACAGGATCTGGGCCTGCAAGAAGTTGTCGTACAGCACGTGCCGCACCACGTCCTGCTCGACCAGTGGCAGCAGCTGGTTCCGTTCCCCGAGCGAGAGCTCGCCCCGTTGCATCGCCAGGCCCAGGAGGATCTTCAGGTTCACCTCGTGATCGGAGCAGTCCACGCCAGCCGAGTTGTCGATGAAGTCGGTGTTGATTCGGCCGCCGGCGAACGCGTACTCGATTCGGCCTCGCTGCGTGAATCCGAGGTTCCCGCCCTCGGCCACCACGCGGCACCGCAGGTCCTTTCCATCGACGCGCACGTTGTCGTTCACCCGGTCGCCGACGTCCGCGCGGGTTTCGGTGGAGCCCTTCACGAATGTGCCGATCCCGCCGTTCCACAGCAGGTCCACGGGCGCCCGGAGGATGGCCTTGACCACCTCGTCCGGGGTCAGCGCCTCGCCGTCGACGCCGAGCGCCCCCCTGGCCTCCGGCGAGAAGGGGATCCGCTTCTGCGTCCGCGGCCACACTCCGCCTCCCTGCGAGATCTTCGACCGGTCGTAGTCGTCCCACGACGAGCCGGGGAGCTCGAACAGGCGCTTGCGCTCGGCGTACCCGGCGGCGGGGTTGGGATTGGGGTCGATGAAGACGTGGCGGTGGTCGAACGCCGCGACCATGCACAGCTGGTTCGACATCAACATCCCGTTGCCGAACACATCGCCCGACATGTCGCCGATGCCGACCACCGTGATCGGTTGGGTCTGCGGGTTCGTCCCCATCTCGCGGAAGTGGCGCTTGACCGACTCCCAGGCGCCGCGGGCGGTGATCCCGAGCTTCTTGTGGTCGTAGCCCGTCGACCCGCCGGAAGCGAACGCGTCCCCCAGCCAGAATCCGTACTCCTCCGCCACCTGGTTCGCGATGTCCGACAAGGTCGCCGTTCCCTTGTCCGCCGCCACGACCAGGTACTGGTCCTCCTCGTCGTGGACCACCACGTCGGTGGGGTGCACGACCTTGCTGTCCACCAGGTTGTCGGTGAGGTCCAAGAGGCCGCGCATGAACCGGATGTACTGCCGGCGGACCTCCTCCCGAAGGGCCTCGGCGTCCTGGGGCACTCGCTTCAGGACGAACCCGCCCTTGGACCCAGTGGGCACGATCACTGCGTTCTTCACCATCTGTGCCTTCATCAGGCCCAAGACCTCGGTCCGGAAGTCCTGTCGCCTGTCGGACCACCGGATGCCGCCGCGTGCCACCCGGCCACCACGGAGATGGATCGCCTCGACCTCCGTGGAGTACACCCAGATCTCGAACAGAGGCCTCGGCTTGGGGATCTCCGGCACCATGGCCGAGCGGAACTTGAAGGCGATCGACTCGGCGGCGGGCCGGTAGGCATTCGTCCGAACGGTCGCATCCACCAACCCCAGATGGTTGCGAAGGATCCGGTCCTGTTCGAGCGAGCGAACCGCGTCGAGATCCCCCAGGATCTCTGCCCGGAGCGCCTCCACGGCCTGCGGATCCTGGAGCCCGGCGGGATCGAACTTCAATTCGAACAGTCGAATGAGCTTGGCCCCGATGTGCGGGTAGGCCGCGAACGCATCGTTCTTGTACTCGGCCGTGAAGCCCGCATTCACCCGATGGTGGTATTTGCGGTAGGCCCGCAAAATCTCGACCTCTCGCCAGTTCAGCCCCCCGGTCACCACCAGGCGGTTCAGCGAGTCCGACTCCGCCTCGCCCCGCCACACCGCCGAGATGGCCTGGGCGATCCGGGCTCCGGACTCGGCTACGTCGAGCGGCTGGCCGTCCGAGCCGAGGACGCCGAAGTCGTGCAGGAACCGCTCGTCGGCCTCGCCGACCAGATGCGTGGGAACCTCCTCGACCACGCGTAATCCGAGGCCTTCGAGCGTCGGGACGAAATCGGACAGTTCGATCTTGCCCCCGACCTTGTACAGGCGCGCTCGGGTCAGCGTTTCGCCTCCACTGGTCTCGTTCACCAGTCCCACCACGAACGCTTGACCGTCCGCCTCGAGCTCCTCGAATCGTTCGATGTCAAAGGCGGCGATATCCACGTCGGTGGAAGACTTGTAGTAGTCGGGAAACCGGGGAACCCATCGATCGAACAGCTCGGGCCCACGCTCCGGCCCGTGAAGCTCGAGCAGACGCTCGCGGAGTCGGTCGTCCCACGTCTGCGTGAGCCGGACCACTTCCTCTTCGAGCTCGGCGACCGAGACGTCTGGTATCTGTCCGAAGCTCACGTGGACGGTGAAGTGCATCCCGGCAAGCTGGCTCTCGCCGAGCGAGAGGTGATAGTCCACGCTCGAGCCCTTGAACCGCCGGACGAACAGCTCCTGGAGCTGTCTGCGGAGCTCGGCATTGAACCGATCCCGGGGCAGGGCCACGAGGATCCAGACGCTCCGCCCGTACAGATCGCGCCGGATGAACAGCCGGACCTGGCGCTGCTCCTGAAGGTGCAGGAGCCCGATGACGGACGTCCGGAGCTCCTCGGCCGACGCGGCGAACAGTTCGTCCTTGGGGAAGCTGTCGAAGATCGTGACCACGGTCTTGTAGTCGTGCGAGCCCTCGATGAGGTCCTCGGCCTCCAGGATCTGCTTCAGCTTTCGGTGCAGGAGCGGGGTCTTGGCGGCCGGCTCCAGGTACGCCTTCGATGTGAACAGGCCGACCATCCGCAGCTCGCCGACGATGCGGCCCTCCGGCGAGACCCGCCGGACGCCGATGTAGTCCATCCTGGCCCTGCGGTGCACGGTCGAGGGCCGGTTCGTCTTCGAGTAGATGAGCAGGTCTCCGCCCTCGATCCGAGACCGCAGGTTGGGCTCGATCCGAGACAGCGGCACGGGTGTGTCGTACGAGGACCAGCGTGGCTTGGACAGGATCCCCAGACCGGACTCCGGAACGACGTGCAGCGCACGGCCTTCGGGCGTCTCGATCAACTCGTACTCGCGGTATCCGAGGAACACGAAGTTGTCCTGGAGCAGCCACTCGAGGAACGCGACGGTCTCCGAGACCTCTCCGTCGCTGTACAGCACCGCAGCGGCCTTCGCCGTGTCCACCATCCGCCCCAGGCGGTCCTGCATCGCCCGGAAGTCTCGGACAGCCAGACGCACGTCGCCCAGGACGCTGCGGACCGCATCTTCCAGCTCGACCAGCTCCCCCCGTTCCAGGCGATGGTCAACCTCCCAATGCATCACCGATTCGGCTGTGGGGGATTCGCGGACGTGCATGATCCGTTGGATACGGCCCTGCGCATCGCGCTCGACCCCCATGACCGGGTGGATGACGCGGCGGACCGACAGCCCTCGGGCCCGTAGTTCCTCGTTCACCGAGTCGAACAGGAACGGTGAGTCCTCCGTGTTGGTCTCGACGACCGAGCCGGGAGTGTGGTAACCATCCTGTTCGATCGTCGGGTTGAAGGCCCGGACGGCGACCTCCTGCGATCCTCGAGCGTCGGCAAGTTCGAACGCGCCCAGCACCTGTCTGAGGAGCTCGTCGGCGCCGATCTCTGCGAGATCCTCGGGTGACAGCCGACGCGTGTATCGTCGGGCGAATTCCCGCACCGCCTCCGTCCGCTGCGGAGCGACGGCGCCCTCGACCTTCGCCAGGACCTCCTTGACGAGTGGACCCTCGTCGGTCGTCGTCTGGTCGGTGATGCTCACGGAGACATCGTACCGGCGGGCAGGGCGCAGACAGCGCGCAGTCGCCCTACGGGCAGCTCGCTCGGGCGCTGTCGAGATCGACCATGCAGGAAGAGGCGTCCACCGCTTCGAATGCGGACGCCGGCACGGTCTTCAGCTGGTCCAGCAGGGCGTTTCGCCATCGCCGGTCCCGGGTTCCCTGGAAGTACCAGTCGGAGCCGTTGTCGGCGAGGATCAGCCCGTACCGTTTCATCGCCCGGAGCACGACCCGGGCCTTGGGGGTGAATCGAGACAGATCGAACCCGGCCTTCAGCCGGAACCTGGCGCCCATGGACGGACACCGTTGGTCGGATGTTCCCGCGTGGTGGCGGGCCGGCCAGACGTGCCGGTCCCGCGTGCACTGGGCGGTGAACCGGGCGAGCACGCATCCGACCGCCAGCCGGTTGCTCACGGTACAGGTCATCGGCATGGGGGCCGGAGGAGCTTGACCGAGTGTCGCCTGTCCGGCCCACCCGCGTTCCCCCATCTTGGCTCCGGTAACCAGGGCTTGACGCAAATTGGGCTCTTCCGCCAGACTTGACGCAAGGCAGGCGATGGTTGACGTAGCAGCTCCTCCCAAGCTGTTCGTGCACTGGCCCGATGATCTGCGTCGGGAGGATGGAACGCGGGACGTCCTGCTGGCGGCGGCCAGGCGGCAGGTGCCGGGCGTGGAGGACATCCTCGTGCTGCCGGACGGCGACTCGGAGGCTGGGCAGTTCGTCTACCTGAAGTTCGCCGACAAGATCCTCAGATACGCGCTCGAATGGGTGTGAGGCGAGGACCAGAGCTGGCGGTCGGATTCGAACCGACGACCTGCTGTTTACAAGACAGCTGCTCTGCCAACTGAGCTACGCCAGCCTGCGGCCGAGTGTACCGCTCAGATCCGGCGCGACGGCAGGACGTAGGCGTACAGTACGGCTGCCAGCGAGGCCGCGGCGTTCAGCGAGGCCACCCGCCCGCGCATGGGCAGCCGGACCAGGGCGTCGCACGCCTCGCGCGTAAGCCGGGAGAGCCCCTCCCCCTCGGATCCGACGGCGATCGCCAGCCGGCCGGCCGGGCACGGGCGGTCGTACACCGTGGCCTCGGCGCCCTCGTCGAGCCCCACGACGGAGAACCCCCCGTCCTTCAGCCGCTCGAGGGCTCGGGCGATGTTGGCCACCCGAGCACGAGGCAGGTGGAGCAGGGCACCGGCCGAGGCCTTCACCGCGGCGGGCGTGACGGGCGCGGCGCGCCTGATCCTGGTCACCAGCATGACCGCCCCGGCCCCCTCGGCCGCGCGTGCGGCAGCGCCGAGGTTCTGGGGGTCGGAGATGCCGTCGAGGACCACCACCAGGTCGTCGTCCCCGAACGCCCAGGAAGCAAGATCCCGCTCCCCGAGCTCGGGCGTGGCCTCGACCAGCGCCACCACCCCGTGGTGGTCGCGATCGAACCCGTCGAGCTCACGGCGTGAGGCGTCCCGAACCTGGACCCCCACCTCCCTCGCTGCATCGAGCACGTCCTGGAGCGCAGACGTGGACCGGGATCCTCGGGCGATCAGGATCTCCCGAGCCCGGCCGGCCCGGACCGCCTCCAGCGTGGCCCGTCGGCCGGCCACCACGCCACGGCCGGCGGGCTCCATTCGCCGGCTCCCGTGCGAGCCCTTCGTGTGCCGATCCCCGTGCGAGGAGCTCATCCCGCGGTCAGCACGGCGAGCGCGAGGCAGCCGACCCCGTCGCCGCTCAGGCCCAGGCCCTCGGGCCTGGTGGCCTTGACCGACACCCGGTCCACGCCGATCCGCAGCGTCGCCGCCACGTTTCGCCGCATCTCCTGGCGAGCGGGCGCGATCGCCGGCCGCTCGGCGATGACGGTGACGTCAGCCGAGTGTGGGGTGAGATCCCGACCTCGAACTAGTCCCACGGTTCGCGCCAGCAGGTCCAGGCCGGCGATCCCGGCCACCGCCGGATCGGTCTGGGGGAAATGCTCTCCGAGATCCCCCAGCGCCGCCGCGCCGAGGAGCGCGTCGGCGAGGGCATGACACACGACGTCGCCGTCCGAGTGCCCGAGGAGACCCGGTTCTCCCGGGAACCGCACCCCACCGAGGAACAGGTCGCGGCCCACATCGGCTCGGTGCACGTCGAACCCCAGGCCCGGCAGGAACGCAGCCACGGCCCCCTCACTCATCCGCTCGTTCAGCCACGTGCTCGTTCCGCCGCGAAGAGCTCCGCGAGCGCGAGTTCCTCGGGCGTGGTGATCTTGAAGTTGTCCGGGTCACCGGCCACGGCGGCCACGCGGTATCCGGCCCACTCCAGGGCTGCCGCGTCGTCGCTGAACTCCCGCCCGGCCTGCGCGGCCCGTCCATGGGCGTCGCGGAGGGCAGCGCCGCGGAAGGCCTGTGGGGTCTGGGCCAACGCCAGCTCCTCCCGGGAGCCCTCCGTCCGAACGACGAACCCGCCGCGAACCCGCTTCACCGTGTCCGCCACGGGCACGACCGGGATGGCACCGGCCGCCTCGGGCGTCACCTCCAGCGCTCCCAATACGAGGACGAACAGCTGCGGAGAGGCGAAGGGACGCGCGGCGTCGTGACACACCACGAAGGGGACACTGTCGGGAACCACCGCCAGGGCGGCACGCACCGATCCGTGGCGCGATCGGCCGCCGGGGACCACGACCACCGGCTTTCCCGGCGCCACGATCGTCCGGGCGGTCCGCTCGAGGCCCATCGGGACCGTCACGACCAGGGACCGGACGGCCGGGCAGGCGGCGGCGGCCTCCGCGGCACGCACGACCATCGGCGTGCCCCCGACCTCGATGAACGCCTTGGGCTCGGCCCGTCCGAGTCGCTCGCCCGCCCCGCCGGCCAGCACGATCGCCACGGCCCCGCCCGTCACGGGCCGGTCGACTCCTGGAGGTTGGCGAACACCATCCGGCCGGTCACCGTGGTGATGACGTTTCGAGCCACCACCGGGACCTCCGAGCCGATGCGGTCGGTGGCGTTCTCCACGACGACCATGGTCCCGTCCTCCATGTACCCGACCGCCTGGCCGTGCTCCCGTCCGTGCTTGACCAGCTCGATGGTGAGCTCGTCACCCGGACCAACGGGCACTCGGAACGCCGCAGCCAGCTCGTTCATACGGGGAACCCTCACCGAGAGCGCCTCGGCGATCTTCGCCAGGTTGTGATCCGTGGTGAGCAGGGAGGCGCCGCGCTCGCGCGCCAGGCGCACGAGCGCGGCGTCGACGTCGGGCACGCTGGAC